>JAFSZK010000062.1 GCA_017458975.1 Eubacterium sp.
AACGCTAATTTTTCTTCTTTGCTGTGGCTTTTATTCGTTCCGCCTTTTGGTCGTCCCATTCTTTTCATCTCCTTTTTTCTATCTTACCACAAAAAAATGATGGCAGACACTTTTTTGTGTCTACCATCATTATATCATTTCCCGTTTGAACTGCTTTTCTTTTATTGATTTTCGGTTTTGGGATGGTAGGTTGTAATATGCTTTGAAAGAATTTCTCTAACATTGTCGTTATCAATTGTTTCAAGGTCGCTCATCATATCGCTGAACATCTTATCGTCAATTTCAATAAGCTGATTAACGTAGATTTTTTCGTTTTGCGTTTTCTCCCTCGTTTCAATTTCACTTTCAACGGCAAGCTCTTCATAAAGCTTTTCGCCCGGTCTCAGTCCCGTTATTTCAATTCCGATTTCGTCCTCGGTATAACCCGAAAGGCGTATAAGGTTTCTGGCAAGGTCAATAATTTTTACGGGTTCGCCCATATCAAGAACGAATACCTCGCCGCCCTTTGAGATACCGCCCGCCTGACAAACGAGCTGAGCCGCCTCGGGAATTGTCATAAAGTATCTTGTAATATCCTTATGAGTAACCTTTACCGGTCCGCCTTTTTCAATTTGCTTTTTAAATATCGGAATAACCGAGCCGTGCGAGCCGAGTACGTTTCCGAAACGTACGGCGGTATATTTCGTTGTTTGTGCTTTTGTGTTCATATACTGAACTATTAACTCGCAAATACGCTTTGTGCATCCCATAACGTTGGTCGGGTTTACAGCCTTATCGGTTGAAAGCACAACCATTTTTTTAACGCCGAATTCGTCACAGATTTTTGCAACGTTAAGGGTACCGAAAACGTTATTCTTAACCGCTTCACACGGGCTATCCTCCATAAGCGGAACGTGCTTATGAGCCGCCGCGTGGAATACAACGTCGGGACGGAATTCCTCAAATACCTCGCGCAGGCGGTTTTCATCTCTTACAGAGCCTATCCTTACATAAACGTCAAGCTCGCCGTTGTATTTATCATTAAGGTCGTTTTCAAGCTCAAACGCATTGTTTTCGTAAATATCAAAAATGATAATTGAATTAGGATTATAGCGTGCAACCTGGTTACAGATTTCGCTTCCTATTGAGCCGCCGCCGCCCGTAACAAGAACGGTTTTACCCACAAGATACTTACAGATTTTTTTATCAAGAGTGACCTCCTGGCGCGGAAGAAGGTCTGAAATGTCAACGTTTCTTACCCTTTTCTTTACGGTTTTGTCAAACATTTCTTCAACCGAAGGGCTTATTCTTACCTTTGCTCCGGTTTGCATTGCGATATTGATAACCTCTCTCTGTCTTGCTTCGGAAGCAGAGGGAATACAAATAATAATCTGGTCAATATCGTATTTTTCCTTAAGCTCGGGAATTTGCGCACAGGTACCTGCAACCTTAACTCCGTTGAGCTTTTTGCCGTGCTTTGCTTTATTATCGTCAACGGCGATTACCGGCATACCGTCTCTGAAATTATTAGCGCCGAGCGCGTCAATTACAAAATTGCCCATAAAGCCTGCGCCGACAATCATTACTCTTTCCTGCTTTGAATTAATACGAAGCGCGGTAAGTGAAAACTTTTTCATAATCCTGAAGCCAAAGCGCGGAAGAACGAGCGCAAGACAAAGGAAAAGGAAGAAAAGTATATAAGCATACCAGCCGAGTCCGCCCGTTCCGTCAAAGAAGACCTTTTTAAAAAGGAATCTGTCAATAAAGAACAAACACGTGCCTTGAACAAATGCCGAGCCGATGCTTCTTATTCCTTCGTCGGTGCCCGCATAGCGCCATACGCTTTTGTAAAGCCCGAATAAAAGGTTCGCCGCAATTCCGATTGCCGAAACTATTAAAAGATGACGGTAATCATAAAGATATTTAGCGTAGCTTGAACCGGTTATCTGACCTTCGGTAAAGGAACAGATTAACATATTGCATACAAACAGCAGGGATAAATCAATAATTGCTATTATTCCGAGCTTTAAATATGTAACAAATTTGTTTTCGCCGCTTATTTCTTCAACGGCTGTGATTTTATTTTCCATTATATCTCCTGATTCAACAATGTTCGATAAAGTGTATCTTAATTATACACATATTTTAAAAATAGTCAATCTGTTAAGCAGGACAGTTTTTACCATTTCAGCTCATGAAGCTCGCCTTTCAGCGAAAGAGCGGGGTAATCCCATTGCCTTAAAACCTCATAAATTCCGACTGCAACCGCATTTGAAAGATTCAGCGAGCGGATTATTCCCCTCATCGGAAGTCTTACGCAACGGTCGTGGTTAGCTTTCAGCAGACGCTCGTCAAGCCCCTTCGTTTCCTTTCCGAAAACAAGAAAGCAGTTGTTCGGATAACTAACGTCGCTGTGTACTTGCTCGGCTTTTGTAGTGAAAAAGAAGAATTCGCCGTCCTTGTTTTTCTCGAAGAATTCTTCGCTTGTATCGTAAAAGGTAATATCAAGCTTGTCCCAGTAGTCAAGACCCGCTCTTTTAACCTGTTTATCGGTAATGTGAAAGCCCATCGGACCTACAAGGTGGAGCCTTGCTCCCGTTGCTGCGCACGAGCGTGCGATGTTTCCCGTATTCTGCGGGATTTCAGGCTCAATTAAAACAATATTAAGCGAATGCTCCATTAATAATTACTCCTTTTAAATTCAGCTCTTCGTCAATAATTGTGAAATCGGCACATTTTCCGATTGCAATCGAGCCGATTTTGTTATCTTTATCTATCGCTCTTGCAGGGTTAATTGTACACGCCTTCAAAGCGGTTTTAAAATCAATCCCGAAGGAAATCAGATTTTTGAATTCATCAAAAAGATTTGTAACCGACGCTGCGATTGTGCCGTTTTCAAGCCTTGCAACGTCAAGCGTGGAATTAACAAAAACCCTTTGACCGCCGAGCTCGTATTCGCCCTCGCCGAGACCTGCGGCGCGCATTGAATCGCTTACGGCAACGGCGCGGTTTTCGCCGAGTATTTTAAAGGTGTTTCTTATAACCGCGGGACAGATGTGAAATCCGTCGCAAATCAGTTCGCACATCGCCTCGCTGTCAAGCGCAGCGCCCACGGCGCCCGCGCTTCTGTGGGTTATGGGGGTCATAGCGTTATAAAGGTGAGTGAAATTCTTTGCTCCGTTTTCGAGCGCTTTTTTACAGGCTTCATAGTCTGCGTTGGTATGACCTACGGATACCCTGCATTTTTTCGCCGCGTATTCAACAAAATCGCCTTTACACTCCTCGGGCGCTACGGTAATCAGCTTTAAAAGTCCGTCTCCCGCAGTATAAAGTCTGTCAAATGCTTCTTTGCTTGGGGGAGTGATGTGCTGCGTGTTCTGGGAACCGCATTTTTCCTTTGAAATAAACGGGCCCTCAAGGTTAATGCCCGCTATTTTAGCGCCCGCTTCGCCCTTGTAAGAAACAATGCTTTTTTCGATTTTCTCAAGCTTTTCAATTGAAGCGGTCATAGCCGTAGGACAAAAGGAGGTAACTCCGCGGGAAGCGAGGAATTTGCTCATTTTATTAAGAGAGTCTTCATCACAGTCCGACGCGTCGCCGCCCGATGCTCCGTGGATATGTATATCAATAAAGCCGGGAAGAAGGATGGCTGAGCTCATATCCCTTCCGTCCCCGGGAAAAATTCCTATCTCGGTAATTTTCCCGTTTTCAATTTTAATGTCGGCGTATTCCTTTTCAAATTCTTCGTTGAAAAAGGTGCAGTTTTTTAATATCATTATTCGTATTCCTTTACAATCCTGAAAGCAAGCTCCTGTAATTGCTCAAAGTATTCAAAGCCAGCAATTTCCTTTCTCAGCGCCGCTCCGCCGCGCATACCCTTTGTGTAGTATGCCGCATGGTGACGCGCTTCGCGCATTGCGGTATATTCGCCCTTGTACTCAATTATTTTTTCAATATGTTTCAGCATAGTGGTCATTTTTTGAGTAACCGACGGGTCCGGAAGTACTCTGCACTCGTCAAGATAGGCGTTAATTTTTCCGAAAACGAAAGGATTACCGAGCGCTCCGCGACCTATCATAAGCGCGTCACAGCCCGTTTTTTCAAGCATAATTGCCGCGCTCTGCTCGTCATTTACGTCTCCGTTTCCGATAACGGGGATACCGACGGCACGTTTAACCTCTTTAATGATTTCAAGGTCGGCGCTTCCCGAATACATTTCCTTTCTTGTTCTGCCGTGAATTGCGATTGCCGCCGCTCCCGCTTTTTCGCAAAGCTCGGAAAGCTCAACGGCGTTAACGCTGTCGTCGTCCCATCCCTTTCGCATTTTAACCGTAACGGGAATATCCACCGCCTCGGCTACCGCTTTAACTATTTCAAAAGCGAGCTCGGGCTTTTTCATAAGGCTTGCGCCGCCGCCGTTCATAGCAACCTTCGGAGCGGGACATCCCATATTAATATCAATTATCTGCGGGTTATACTCAAGGCATTTGATTGCCGCCCGAGCCATAATCTCGGGGTCGTCGCCGAAAATCTGCGCTCCCGTCGGACGCTCGTCACCTATCTTAAGAAGCTCGCCGCTCTTTCTGTCGCCGAGGGTGAGTCCCTTTGAGGATACCATTTCGGTTACTGTATATGCCGCGCCGTGGGAAACGCACAGCTCACGGAAGGCTCTGTCTGCAATTCCCGCCATTGGCGCAAGAAAGGCTATATGTTTAAATTCAATCTTACCTATTTTCATAGCTTTTACCTCAAAGTGAGTATAACACAGTATCTTTTATAAATCAAATTATAATATTGCAATTTTTATCTTCATATTGTAAAATAAAAACAGATAAATTTGAGCGGAGTGACTACTATGCCTGAAAAAAAAATCTATACCTTAACCAGCGCGCGAAACGACCGGGTTTTTATTCACGTAATGCCCGGACATTTTGTATCGGCCAATAACCATATTAATTATTATATCGGTACAAGCGATATAAAGCATAACCACAGGGTGTCCGTTGACGCGGCAATGCTTTTGTCCTCGTATTATAACGAGAACAATATTGAGGTTGACACCGTGCTCTGTCTTTACGAAACCCAGCCGCTCGGCGCTTTTCTTGCTCACGAGCTTTCAAGACCTAATATGATGAGTCCGAATCCGAATCAGACGGTTTATACAATAGGTGCGGAATACGACGCTGCGGGAAATCTGATTTTCCGCGATAATCTTGTCAGGATGATTAAGGATAAAAACGTCGTGGTTCTTATTTCCTGTATTACAAGCGGACGCACCGTGGAAAGAGCTATGGAAAGTATTGAGTACTACGGCGGACGGGTTGCGGGCGTTTCAAGCGTTTTCAGCGCGGTTGAAAAGATAAGAGGAATATTCGTTAATACACTCTTTACGGGAGAGGACGTTCCGAGCTACAGGGCTTATCCCGCTCATAACTGTCCTTACTGCGCGCAGGGAATTCCCGTTGACGCAATTTCAAACGGCTACGGCTACTCAAAGCTATGATAATAAAATAAAGCAAGTAAATTAAAATGAAAAAAACGTTTATTTTGATAAAAAAACATATTGGCGGAATAAATGAACTGATATTAACGTTGTATTCATCGTTCGTTTTTTCGTCATATTCTTTTATTGTAAATAAAAGCTTTATTAATGTATTAAGAGGCGTTATCGTTTGCGTTTTTTTATCGTTTTTGTTTTGCCCCGTATTTTTGAGGTATCTCAGCAAGCTTGATTCGGATAAGCTTTTCAAAAATGAAAACGAAAACTACGGCAAAAAGCTGAGAGCTCTGTTTTATTTAATACCGCTTGCGGTGTTTCTTTTTCATTACATAGCTTTTTATCCCGGCGGCTATATGCCCGATACTATTGACCAGTTTGCTCAGACTGTCGATAATCATTATAACGATTGGCATCCTGTATTACAAACGCTGATTGCATTAAAGCTTCCTCTTTTATTAACAGGGGGCTGGGCGGGCGCTCCTGCACTTTTCCAGTTATTACTGTTTTCGGCTGTAATAGGCTACAGCACTAACAGGATTATGGATTATTCAAATAAAAAGTATGCTGTTATTGCACTTACTTTTATTCTTATAAATCCTCAGATAAACTGTGCGTCCGTTATTCTTTGGAAGGATTATACCTTTGCTGCATTTGCGCTGTTGCTTACTGCCTTTACGATGAATATCGTTTATACTAAGGGAGAGTGGATAAAAAAGCCTGTAAATACAGTTTTATTCGTTCTTCTTCTTACTGTTCTTACACTGACAAGGCATAATGCAATTCTTTTTACGCTTCCGGTTCTTATTGCGGTATTATTTTATGTAACAAAGAAAAGAGGCGCATTGATTGTGCTTTGCACCGTATTATTGGTTGCCGGAATAAAATATCCGCTGTATTCGGCAATGAAGGTTGAAGCTCCCGACAGCAGACAAATTGAAACTCTCGGGATGCCTATGACAATAATCGGCGCCGTAGCTTCGGAAGGCCCCGATTCTTTGGACGATGAAATCAGGGAATTTGCATTTAAGATTATTCCCGAAAAAAACTGGAAGAAGAATTATGAGCTCGGAACGTATAATTCAATAAAATACAATGATAAGTCCGATAACGAAGTAATTGAAAAATACGGAGCAAAAAAGATTATTCCCTATATGTTCAGGTGCTTTTTGAAATCTCCGCTTATTTGTGTTAAAGCTTTTGTAAAGCTTACCGACCCTATATATACTCTTACCGATGATTATAATGCACTGGATTACCCATATGTTGCCAATAACGAATTTAATATTTTTCCTAAGGGCATAGAGGCTTTACAGTTACCTGTATTTTTGCATATTGAACTGAGTAATATCGTTTTGCCTTATCTGACTGTATATATCGGCGCAATGCATATGCTGCTTCTGGTTTTTGCCTTGATGAAATGTAAGCTGAATAAAAAGCGGAGCATTACAAGATTACTGTTTGTGCTTCCGGTATTTGCATATAATTTCGGGACATCGCTTTTTCTTTCTTCGTATCTGGATTCAAGCAGATTCTTTCTGTATACATTTATGATAACTCCCGTATTAATGACTATAATCAATAAAAAAGAGACCTGATTTGGGGTGCCCCTTCAGGTCTCTTTTCTTATGCTGTCAAAGAAGTCGGTCAGAATTTTTCGACACTCTGTTTCCATTATTCCCTCGTATATCTCGGGCTTATGATTGTATTCAATGCGGTTAAAATCCGCAACAGAGCCGAAAGAGCCTGCCTTGCTGTCATACGCTCCGAAATACAGCCGTCTTATTCTTGCGTTGATTATTGCTCCCGCGCACATCGGACAGGGCTCGAGCGTTACGTATAAATCGCAGTCCGAGAGTCTCCAGCCGCCGAGCGCTTTGCACGCGTTATCAATCGCCTCAAGCTCTGCGTGACAAAGGGCGTTTCTGTTTTTTTCACGCCTGTTTCTGCCTTTTGCTATAATTTTTCCGTCTTTAACAATTACGGCTCCTACGGGAACCTCACCCTCCTTTTGCGCTTCTTTTGCAAGACTGAGGGCTTCAAGCATATATTTGTTATCCATTATTATACCTTGTTAATGTATTGCGCGGTAACAAAAATGAGGATAATAAACGGTATAGCAAGTCCCGGAAGGAGGAGCGCAAGCTTGTTTATAAGCGACGGAGCAAAGGGATTCTTTTCTTTTTGGTTTTCTTTTTCAAAGAATAATTCCTTTTTATAGTAGAGATATATTGCTCCGACAATAGCTCCGGCAACAAAAACAGAAATAACAACGGTTACTATTGTATCCGCCGGCTTTTTTCCTAATTCGGATTTACATATTTCATTTATTACCGAAACGGAGTTGGACAATCCGTGAACGAACATAGCGGGAACAATGCTGTCGGTTTTTAAGGTAATATAACCTAATGCAAGACCAACTATAAATGCAAAAATAAACTGGATGGCATTACCGTGAATAAGGCCGAAAATAATACTTACGGCAATTATTGAAAACGCTTTTCCGTGAACCTTCAGCGGACTCATAGAGCAGGCGCGGAAAGCAAGCTCCTCGAAAATTGCGGGAGCCAGAACCGTCGAGGCAATAAGAGCGATATAAGCGGGAAGCGAGCTTGCTTTTATCAGCTCCGGCTGGGTCAGCTCATAGCCGCCTTGCTTAACAAGCTCCATTATTCCCGACGTAATAAGACTGCCCGCCATTGAAATTCCGAGACCCGTAAATACCCAGGCAACCATTGTGAGCGGCTTTATCTTTGCCGTCGGTACAATCGGTTTTGCCGATTTATTTCTGAGTAAATATGCCATTAACGCAAACGGAATGCTCATCGAAATCAGATGAACGGCTATGACGTTAAAGCAGTTCTGAAATAACGAAGAGGTGTCATAAAGCGTGGAATACTTTGATTTCTGAAGCGACAGAATAATTATTACCTGAATAACGAGATATGCGATGATAGCCGCACCCATTGCAAAGCCCTTAATAAGGATATCTTCCTTTTCCTTTTTGCTCTGTAATTTATAGCGCTGATACATTTCTATCTGCTCGGGTGTGGGCTTATTTGCAACAGGCTGCTGATATTGCCGTTGCGGCGGATACGGATTGTATCCGTTTTGCGCATACTGATTTGGGGCAGGCGCATATCCCTGCGGAGGAACGTACCCCTGAGGCGGCACATATCCCTGCGGAGGAACATAAGCGTTTTGCTGTGGAGGAGTATATACTCCTGTGTTGTTCTGATTCACCTGCTTGTAGATGTTATTATGTGAATTCGGGTCGTAGTATGGATTCATTTTTTTACCTTCTGACTTATAGATTTTCGGCAATTTTCTTAATGAAGGCTTTGAGCTCGTCTTTTACCTCATCGTGCTTGAGACCGACCTCAATATTTGCCTGTAAAATACCGAATTTGTTGCCCATATCGTATCTTTTTCCGATATAGTCAACCGCGATAACTCCGTCCCTTTGAGCAAGGGCTTTCATAGCGTCGGTAAGCTGAAGCTCGCCGCCTGCGCCCTTAGGAGTGTTTTCAAGAATATCAAATATTTCGGGCGGCATAACGACTCTTCCGAGAATTGAGAAATTACCCATTATTTCTTCCTTTTTGGGCTTTTCAATCATATCGGTACAGTTATAACAATTACCCTCAATATGCTCGCATTTAAGAGAACAGTATTTCATAATCGCGTCGCCGATAACCTCTTTAACGCCTACCGCGCCCTTGCCGTATTTTTCATACGCTTCAATGAGCTGAGCGGTTACGGGATTATCGGAAATAATAACGTCGTCGCCGTAGAGCACTGCAAAGGGCTCGTTTCCTACAAACGCCTTGGCACAGAGTACCGCGTGGCCGAGTCCGCCCGTTTCCTTTTGTCTTAAAAAGTATACGTTGCCAAGCTTTGCAGGGGACTGAACCGCCTTTAAAAGGTCAGCCTTGTCGGGGTTTTCGGCAAGCTTTGTTTCAAGCTCAAACGCATGGTCAAAATGGTCCTCGATTGCCTCTTTACCGCGATTTGTGATAATTAATACTTCCTCAATACCGCTTGCAAAAGCCTCCTCTACAATATACTGAATAGCAGGCTTATCAACGATATTAAGCATTTCCTTAGGTATTGCCTTTGACGCCGGAAGAACTCTTGTTCCGAGTCCTGCGGCGGGTATTATAGCTTTTCTTACTTTCATAATTTACTCCCGTTAAATCATTGCAATTAATCTGAATATCATCTGCATTACAAAAAATGCAATTATCGGTGCGAATATGCTTGTTCCGCCCTGTCGCGCAAGATACATCTGCTTGAGCTGAGCGTCGTTTAAACTCTCGCCCGACGGCGAAAGCGGAAGCATACCTGCCGAAGCGCCTTCGGCAATAAGCTCGGAGGCTTTATTTATTATTTCGTTAATGCGCGCTTTATAAAACCTGTCCGCAAAAAGAGCTTCAATAACGTGAATAAGAAGTATTATTGCCATTGTTATATAGCTGATTGTAAGCGCGGTTTTAATATCGCTCGTGGAGTTAAGGGCGTTTACCGCGTCGATAAAGTCGCTCGTCTGAGCTCCGTTTCCCGCGGCGTAAATCTCCGATGCCTTTGCCATTGCCTCGCTCGCTTTCGGCGCAAACTGAAGCATTGCGTAGTTAGAGCCGATAATTACGGCAATTGCCGCCGATAAGAAGGATATACCCTGCTTATACATTTTTCTGAAAAAGAAATAAAATGCTCCGAAGAAGAAGGCGCACCAGTTCCACGAGGTTTTTCTTCCCTCTTCAAGTCTTTTGAAAACCGAAACGAAGCGGATAAAGTTTGTTCTTACCGCCGCCGAGATATCGCCCACGCTGTGCTCGCCGATTTTCTCGTTTTTGAAATCCTCGCTTTTCGGGATTTCAGCCTGTAAAAACGGAGGAAAGGCAGCGGGCAGGGGCTGTTCCTTTTCCGGGGGAGCCGTCTCGGTCTCGGGCGCGGGATTGTTCTTTTTATTGTCCTCATAAAAGCTGTATCCGCTTTTATGGAGTCCTTCATTTGCACAGTGTCCTGCAAGCGAGTAGCACTCCCTGTGGTGCGGAGTTCCGCATTCGGGACAGAAAACTACGTCGTCGCCCTCCTCAAAGGGATTGTGACACACGGGACAAACTGCATTATCATATAATGACATAATATTCTCCTGCATTATAATATAGTTAATAATATTATATAATCAAATTCTTCAAAAATCAATTATTATTTTTAATTAATAAATTCTTCTAAAACTTGAAAAAAATTGATAAAAGATATATAATGAGTTGAGTAAAAAAATCGGAGAACAATATGATAGTATATGAGGAATTGAGCCAGAGACTGGCTTCAAACGAAGAAAAAATTGAAAATCTTAAGGAAGCGCTTAATATTGACTCTTTAAAAGAGGATATCGCCTCCCTTGAAGCCGAAAGCGCAAAGCCGGGCTTTTGGGATGATATGGAGGCTTCCCAGAAAACAATGCAGAAAATCGGTTCGCTTAAAGCGAAGGTTGAGGCGTGGGCTGCCCTTAAAAACGATTATGAGGACGCGCTCGTTATGATTGAGCTTGCCGACGAGGAGGGCGATGAAAGCCTTGTCGAGGACTGCACTTCTTCGGTAAAAGAGATTGAAAACAGAATTGAAACGATGACTCTTTCAACGCTTCTCAGCGGTGAGTTCGACGAAAGCAATGCAATTCTGACCTTCCACGCGGGAGCGGGCGGAACCGAGGCGCAGGACTGGGCTGAAATGCTCTTCAGAATGTATAACCGCTGGGGTGAAAGACACGGATATAAGGTGTCAACTCTTGATTATCTTGACGGCGATGTTGCCGGAATTAAAAGCGCAACCATTCTTATTGAGGGCGAAAACGCCTACGGTTATCTCCGCGGAGAAATGGGAATTCACCGTCTTGTAAGGGTTTCCCCGTTTGATTCCTCGGGAAGACGGCACACCTCGTTTGCTTCCCTTGAGGTTATGCCCGAAATCAACGACGACGTTGAGGTTGAAATCAGGGAAGAGGATATTAAAATGGACGTTTACCGCGCCTCGGGCGCAGGAGGTCAGAAGGTTAACAAAACCTCCTCGGCTGTACGTCTTACCCATATTCCTACGGGTATCGTGGTATCCTGCCAGATTGAGCGTTCCCAGCATCAGAATCGCGAGGTTGCAATGCGTATGCTTAAATCTAAGCTTGTTGAGATTAAAGAGCGCGAAAACCTTGAAAGAATCGAGGATATTAAAGGCGACCAGAAGGAAATCGCATGGGGCTCACAGATAAGGTCATATGTATTTATGCCCTATACAATGGTTAAGGACCACAGAACAAATTATGAAATGGGAAATATTACCGCCGTTATGGACGGTGATATCGACGGATTCATTAACGCATATCTTAAAATGAAAAGCATAGAAGGCAGTGAATAATATGTTAAATCTTTTTACTCAAATGAGTATTACAACGGTTGAGGGCTTTACAGTTCACCTTATTATTGCCGCGGTGCTCGGCGGTATAATCGGTCTTGAAAGACAGTGGACAAGACACCCTGCGGGTATACTTACAACGCTGATTGTATGTATCGGTTCTTTCGCTTTTACGGCGTTCAGCTTTCTTGTTGTCGGTGAGGTTAAAGACGTTACAAGGGTTGCCGCTCAGGTTGTAAGCGGAATAGGCTTCCTCGGCGCAGGCGTAATTCTCCGCGAGGGCGGAAACGTAAGAGGACTCAATACCGCCGCAACGGTATGGGCAAGCGCGGGAGTAGGAATACTGTGTTGTCTTGATAATGCTGTTTACGCAATGCTCGTGGCGCTTGCAATTGTATTTCTTCACCTCGTTATTCACCCGATTTCCGAACAGATTGATAAAAACAGAAGATACGATAAAACCGAAAAGAAAAACAGGGAAGAGGCGCTTTACAGAATATCCGTTATCTGCTCGGGAGAGGATGAGCTCGCCGTAAGAAAGGATATTATGCAAATCATTAAAAATGAACCCGACGCTCTTCTTCATACGCTTGAAAGCACAAACTCCCGCTCGGATGAGTCAAATAAAAAAATCAGAGCTTTTATTACAACAAAGAATAATAATGACGCGCTGATTGAAAGCATATTAACAAAAATCGGAAAAAACGGCGAAATTATTTCGGCAGCCTGGAAGGTGGAGCACGAATAATTTTACAGTTATAATAAACCTCCTTGTTCATAACATAATGAC
Source organism: Eubacterium sp. (assembly GCA_017458975.1). GTDB lineage: Bacteria > Bacillota > Clostridia > Oscillospirales > Acutalibacteraceae > Eubacterium_R. The sequence goes on from JAFSZK010000062.1 coordinate 12,678, forward strand.
AAGGAGGTTTTATTTTATGAAAAGAATTATTTTGTTAATATCTGTTTTTGCGCTTTTGTCGGGCTGTTCGATGGCGCCGCAAAAGGGCGCAATAAATAATACAAATAGTAATAACACTACGCTGACGCCTACAACACGCTCAACTACCGAAACGCCGAGCGCCGAGCCTGTTGCGGGAATTGAAAGTATGTCCTCGGGCAAGGTCGTCTGGGGTCCGGGCGAGATAAAGGACCATAAGAAGCCCGCTGACCCGATAAGCCTTCAGAGCACCTTTGCGTCCCTTGGAGGAAGATGGCTTTTAAATGATGACAAGAAGCTTGCCCTTACCTTCGATGAGGGCTATGAAAACGGCTATACTCCGTCAATTCTCGACACATTAAAGGCTAAAAAGGTTAAGGCAATTTTCTTTGTAACCTATGACTTCGCAAAGGATAATCCACAGCTTATTAAGCGTATGATTGACGAGGGTCATACCGTCGGAAACCACTCTTATCATCACTATTCGATGGACGAGCTTGATACCGCTACTGCAAAGGAGGAAATAAGCTTTCTTCATCGGTATATTAAGGATGAATATAATTATACAATGAGTTATTTTCGATTTCCCAAAGGAGAGTTTTCCGAAAAATCACTCGGTATTGCAAACGAGCTCGGATATACAAGCGTGTTCTGGTCGTTTGCTTATGCAGACTGGGACGCCGGCTCACAGCTTAATCCCGACGAAGCCTTTAACAGAATTTGTAATTCAACCCACCCGGGTGAGATAATGCTGCTTCACGCGGTAAGTAAAACCAATGCCGATATTCTCGAAAGGGTAATTGACAATATCAGGCAGCAGGGATATGAATTTACAACGGATATTTAAAAAACTGCGGAGAAATTCTCTGCAGTTTTTTGCTTAAGCCTTTGCTCCGGCGTTTAACATATTTTAATATTACAATTTTGTTAATTTTGTTTTTTGGTATTGAGATTGACAGGGTTATATTATATAATATATTTCTAAAAGTTTAATTATTTACACGAAAGTGAGAAATGATATATGATTTTTTCAAGGGATTTAGGTATTGATTTAGGTACCTCGAACACAAGAGTTGCCGACAGAAAGGGCAACATTATTATCAGCGAGCCGAGCGTTGTTGCGGTTGACGTTAAAACCAAACGAGTTCTTGCAACAGGCGGCGAGGCTAAGAAAATGATAGGAAGAACACCGGGCTCAATCGTACCCGTTATGCCGATAAGAGCGGGCGTTATTGCGGATTTTGATATGACCGCGGATATGCTCCACGACTTTATGCTCAAATCAAGCAAAAACAATATGTTTACGAAGACAAGGGTTGTTATCAGCGTTCCCTCAAGCGTAACCGAGGTTGAAAGAAGGGCGGTTGAGGACGCGGTAAGAAGCGCCGGCGCTCAGGACGTTGAGCTTATTGAAAGCCCGATGGCAGCGGCTCTCGGAGCAGGACTTCCCGTTTATGAAGCAACGGGCTCAATGATTATTGATATCGGTGGCGGAACCTGTGATATTGCGGTGGTTTCCCTCGGCGGTATTGCCTCAAGTAAGAGCGTTAAGTTCGGCGGAGACGCGTTTGACGAAGCTATTATTGAATATATGAAGCGTAAGCATAATCTTCTTATCGGCGACAGGACTGCCGAGAACATTAAGCTTAAGATAGGCTCTGCTGCCGAATACGACGGCGAGGCGGTAATGGAGGTTCGCGGAAGAAATCTTGAGGACGGACTTCCGGGCTCTGCCGAGGTCAGCAGCGCGGACATCAGATATGTTCTGAACGACCCGGTTGACGCAATCATTATTGCGGTTAAGGAAACTCTTGAGGTAACTCTTCCCGAGCTTGCCTCGGATATTATCGACCGCGGCGTATACCTTACGGGCGGCGCCGCAAAGCTCAGAGGTCTTAAGGACAGGCTTGAAGAAGAAATACATATCCCCGTTATTCTTCCCGAAAATCCCGAAAACTGCGTAGTTCTCGGAACCTCTGTTAAGCTCAGAAGAGCAAGCATCGGCAAAAAATAAGGAGCAAAATAAGTGAAAAATTTGTTTAAAAATACAAGATTTAAAATTGTAACCGGTATAATTGCTCTTGTACTTGTCGGGGCTCTGCTTTCCTCCGCCGTAGGTCATACCGAAACTTTACAGTCAAGCGTTGTAGGTACAGCGCTTTCACCCGTCCATTTTGTTGCTCAGAAGATAAGCAACGGTATGGATAAGGTTTTCGGTAATTTTAAAGGCGACGCTGCGTATGAAAAGAAAATCAAAGCTCTTGAAGAGGAGCTCAGCGATATGAGGGCGAGGGTTGCCGATTATGAAAGCTTAAGAAAACAAAACGAGCTTTATAAGGACTTTCTTGAGCTGAAAGAGGAACATTCCGATTATGAATTTGTTGAAGCCTCCGTTACGGGACGCGACAGTGCCGACATTTATAAATCCTTCACAATAAGCAAGGGCACGGTTAACGGAGTGAGCGAGGGCGACGCCGTTTTATATAAGAAAAATCTTGTCGGCGTTATTCATAAGGCGTATCCCGATTACAGCGTTGTTAAAACAATTCTTGACCCGAGCTTTAACGTTTCGGCTTATGAAATTGTGTCGGGCGAAATATCCTTTGTTACGGGCAATTCAAAGCTCGCAATGGACGGAAAGTGCAAGATGTCAAATCTTTCCTCCTCAACAAAGGTTTCCTACGGCTCGATTATATGTACCGCGGGCGTGGGCGGAACCGTGCCCCGCGATTTGGTAATAGGAACCGTTGACGGTATTTATGAGGAGTCAACGGATATCTCAACCTATGCCTCTATTACACCCGATTTTGAAATTGACGAGTTAACCTCGTGCTTTGTACTGACCGACTTTAAGAAATAGGAACAAAATGGAACTTACAAAGAAGGATAAAACAATTAAATACGTGATTTATTGCCTTATTATCCTTTTTGCGGGAATATTGCAAAACGTGTCGGGGCTTTGGTTCACCTCAGGTAACGCAAGGTGCTTTTTCCTGATACCCGTTTGCGTATTGCTCGGTATTAATGAGGACGAAAAAAACGCCGCTCTGCTCGGATTTTTCGGCGGTCTTATTTGGGATGCCGTAAGCTCGTCGCATATGGGCTTTAACTGTATTTTCCTGATGCTTGCCTGCTATATTTCCTCGGCGTTTGTAGTGTTCGTTTTCAGAAATACCTTTTTACTCGGACTTATTGAAGCGGTTGTAACAATCGCTGTTTACGTGTTTGTATACTGGATACTGTTCGTATTGATTAAATCAAGCGAGGGAGCGGGAATTGCTCTCGGAAAGTTTTATATTCCCTGTATGCTTTATACAATGGCTATGACGCCGATTATCTACTATATTTTAAGCCCTGTTAAAGACAGGCTTAACAAGGCTCAGCAGCTTGAAAAATAATTGCTGAAAAAACTGACGAAAGGAGAGGACAATGGGAAGTATTCATAAAAGCCTGAGAAGTACGATTTCAATATTTCTTGTAATCGTTACTATTCTCGGCTTCGGCTTTAAGCTTTACGACGTCCAGATTAATAACCACGAATACTATGCGGCGCAGAATAATACCGTAAAAACCTATACCGTACCTCTCCAGGCAGCAAGGGGAGAAATTGTGGACCGAAACGGTAACCCCCTTGTTACCAACCGCCAGGGTAACAGCATTGTTCTTGACGCGGCGTATTTCCCGTCGGGAGACGATAACGAAGCGAGAAACGCCGTTGTATATAATCTCATAACCCTCTTTGCAAAAAACAAGGAGGAGTATGCCCATAACCTTCCTCTTAAGCTGACGAAGGACGGAAAGGTACGCTTTTTTACCGAAGCGGACGATGAAAACTGGGAAGCCGATATTGAAACAATGAAAAGCAAGGATATGCTTGCGCTTCAGCCTTATGCGACGGCTCAGAACTGTTTTGACGCAATGGTTGAAAAATACGGTCTTGAGAAGTATGAAAAGACGCTCGGAAAAAAGACCGTGCTTGAAATGGGTAACGTAAGATACGAGCTTACAAGACTTCTCTTTTCGGTATCAAATCCCGTTACAATCGCCGAGGACGTAAGCGACGTTACGGTTGCCCAGATTAAGGAAAATCTTAAGCTTTATATGGGCGCCGACGTAAGAGTTGTTGCGTTTCGCGAATATGCCGATTCAACCCTTGCCCCTCATATTCTCGGAACCGTAAGAAAAATCAACGCCGAGGAATACAGCGCTTTAAAGGATGAGGGCTACGGAATTAATGATGAAATCGGCGAGTCGGGTATTGAGGCGGCTATGGAACAGTATCTGCGCGGAATACCCGGTGAAAAGACAGTTACTATCGACAGCGACGGTAACGTCAGCGAAGAAATCACCAAGGAACCGGCGCAGGGCGATACAATTGTTTTGACTATTGACAAGGACCTGCAGCGCCTTGCCCAGAGACAGCTTGAAATAACCTGTCACAGCGTTGACTATTATAATTCTACGGGTGCGGTTGTTGTTGAGGACTGTAATAACGGCGAAATCCTTGCCGCGGCAAGCTTTCCGGCGTTTGACCTTAACGATTATTATGATAAGTACAACAAGCTTGTCAAAATGAAAAACACTCCGCTTTATAACCGTTTTGCAATGGGTACCTATGCTCCCGGTTCAACGTTTAAGCCAATGATGGCGGTTGCCGCGCTTCAGGAGGGAGCAATAACCGAAAATACATATTTTGACTGCGGCGGTAAGTATGAAATTGCGGATATGAAATTTAAATGTACCTCAACCCACGGCGGCGAAAATGTAAGAACGGGTATACGCGATTCGTGTAACGTGTTCTTCTATTCCTGCGCGCGCAGACTCGGAATTGAAAAAATGAATCTTTACGGAACAATGTTCGGACTCGGTCAGAAAACAGGAGTGGAAATTCCCGAAGCCAAAGGCATCCTTGCCGGTCCCGAATACCGTAAAAAGTTTGATTTAATATGGCATCCCGGCGATACTATTCAGGCGGGTATCGGCCAGTCCGATAACCTCTTTACCCCGCTTCAGCTTGCAAATTACTGCGCTGCTATTGCAAACGGCGGAACGAGGTATAAGCTCCATTTCGTTAAATCGAGAATATCAAGCTCGACGGGCGTAATAAGCGAAACGGGAACAAATATTGCCGCAAGACTTGACGTTGACCCCCATAATATCAAGGTCGTTCAGGAGGGTATGCGTATGGTTGCATTAAGCGGCGGACCCGCGGGAGTATTCAGTAAGATTGATACCTCGGTTGCGTGTAAGACGGGTACTTCCCAGGTTATAAGGCACGGCGGTAAAATTAATAACGGCTTCCTTATTACCTATGCGCCCTATGAAAATCCCGAAATAAGTATTGCTTCGGCGATTGAGCTTGCGGGCTCGGGCTCCTCAACGTCACAGATTACCGCTTCGATTATTGATTATTATTATTCACATAATACCCATGAAAAGAGAGCACAGCCCGAAGGAACGCTTCTTTTCTGACGGCTTTAATAATAAAAAACTTGTATAAATTTTGTTTTTATGTTATGATATTTTTAATTAATTTTCAAAAACCCCGGCAAATACTATTAACAGGAGGGATAATATGAATATTGCCTTAATTGCTCATGACGCTAAAAAAGAGCTTCTTGTTCAGTTCTGCATTGCATACTGCGGAATTATCAGCCGTCACGATATTTGTGCGACGGGTACAACGGGAAAGCTTGTTAAGGAAGCAACGGGACTTAATATCAACTGCTTTTTAAGCGGCTCTCAGGGCGGCGGACAGCAGGTTGCAAGCCGTATTGCGTGTAACGAAATTGACGTTCTGCTCTTTTTCCGCGACCCGTTAACGGCAAAGCCTCACGAGCCTAACGACAGCGACCTTTTAAGACTCTGCGACGTTCATAATATTCCTTATGCAACAAATATTGCAACAGCCGAGGCGCTTATAAGAGGCGTAGAAAGAGGCGATTTCGAGTGGCGCGAAATTGTCAACCCGAGATATAACAGATAATAAGAATTTACGGGCGGATAGTATCCGCCTGTTATATTGATACAGGAGAAAGATATGGCATTAATTACCAAAGCTATTAAGGGAACTAACGACGTTTTACCGTCGGAGGTTCACAAAAACCAATATATCGAATCAACCTGTCTTTCGGTTGCCGAAAATTTCGGATATAAGGAAATGAGAACTCCCGTTTTTGAGCACACGGAGCTTTTTCAGCGCGGCGTCGGTGACACAACCGACGTTGTTCAAAAGGAAATGTATACCTTTGACGACAAGGGCGGACGCTCGATAACCTTAAGACCCGAGGGCACGGCGGGAGCGGCGAGAGCCTTTCTTGAAAACGGTCTTTCAAATGAAGCTCTGCCCCAAAAAATATGTTACTTTACCTCCTGCTATCGCTATGAAAAGCCGCAGGCGGGAAGATTAAGGGAGTTTCATCAATTCGGTATTGAGTGCTTCGGAGCGACCTCGCCCCTTGCCGACGCTGAGATTATTGCTCTTGCAAAAGAGATTTTTGATGAGCTCGGAGTAAAAGACCTTGCCCTTGAAATAAACTCAATCGGCTGTCCCGAGTGCAGAAAAAAATATCACGAGGCGCTGAAAGAATATTTTATGCAGTATAAAGACAGCCTTTGCTCAACCTGTCAGGAAAGGCTTGAAAGAAATCCGATGAGGCTTCTTGACTGCAAGAGTCCCGAGGATAAGGAAATTGCAAAGGACGCTCCCGAAATACTCGATTACCTCTGCGACGAGTGCAGCGAGCATTTTGAAAGCGTTAAGAAATGTCTTGACGCAATGAATATAGAATATAAAGTCAATCCCCGTATTGTGCGCGGACTTGATTATTATACGAAAACCGTATTTGAATTTATCGCGTCCTCAATCGGCGCTCAGGGTACCGTATGCGGCGGCGGACGTTACGACGGACTTATTGAGGAGCTCGGCGGTCAGAGCACGCCTTCCCTCGGCTTCGGTATGGGTCTTGAAAGGCTGGCTATTGTTATGGACTCTCAGGGCTGTGATTATCCCGAGGCGGGCGTTCCCGATTTGTTCATTGCCGCAATGGGCGAAAAGGCGCAGCTTAAAGCCCTTGAAATAGCAAAGGATATGAGGAGCGAGGGCTTCTCGGTGGTATATGATTTAAACGGACGCGGACTGCGCGCCCAGATGAAATATGCAAATAAGCTCGGCGCAAAATTCAACGTCGTTTTAGGAGATAACGAGGTTGAGGGCGACAAGGCCATGCTTAAAAATATGGAAACGGGTGAGGAGCGTGAAATTTCGCTTACAACCTTTGTTTCGGGTTTTTATTCGGTTAGTATGGACGAGCAGTTAAAGGACCTTGAGATTAACGGAGAAGCGCTTGATTTCAAATCGCTTTTCGGATTAGGAGAATAATATGGCAGACAGCATTAAAGGACTTAAAAGAACGGCGTACTGCGCCGAGTTCAATATGGATAACGTAGGTCAGGAGATAACCGTTTTCGGTTGGGTACAGCGTCAGCGCGACCTCGGAAACCTTATCTTTATCGACCTCCGCGACAGAAGCGGAATAATTCAGCTTTCATTTAACGAAAAAAGCGATAAGGAAATTTTTGAAAAGGCAAAGTCAGCCCGCACCGAGTGGGTTGTTGCCGCAAAGGGCGTTGTTGCCGAAAGAGAGAGTAAGAATAAGGAAATCCCTACCGGAGATATTGAGGTTATGGTTAACGATTTCCGTATCGTTTCCGTTGCTCAGACTCCGCCCTTTGAGGTTGAAAAGAGCGAGGGAGTAGGCGATGACGTTACTCTTAAATACCGCTATCTCGAGCTTCGTAACGAAAAGCTTACTAAGAATATTCTTATGCGCCACAAAATTGCAAAGATTGCAAGGGATTATTTTTACGATAATGATTTTATCGAGATTGAAACTCCGATGATGATTAAATCAACTCCCGAGGGCGCAAGGGACTATGTTGTTCCGTCGAGAGTTCATAACGGAAAATTTTACGCGCTTCCTCAGTCGCCGCAGATATATAAGCAGCTCACAATGATTGCAGGCTTTGACAGATATGTTCAGCTTGCGCGCTGCTTCCGCGATGAGGATTTAAGAGCCGACCGTCAGCCCGAGTTCACCCAGATTGACCTTGAAATGAGCTTTGTCGATTGCGACGATATTATGGATATGGCTGAGGGCTTTATCGTAAAGCTTATGAAGGAAACGCTCGGCGTTGATATTGCTTCTCCTATTGCAAGAATGACGTTTGACGAGGCTATGAATAAGTATGGCTCGGATAAGCCCGATACGCGTTTTGATATGCTTATTGAGGATATTTCCGACTGGGCTGATAAAACAGATTTCATTGTATTCAAAAATGCAATCGCCGACGGCGGCGCGGTTAAAGCAATTGTTGCAAAGGGCGGTGCGGCTAAATATTCAAGAAAGAAAATTGATAAGCTGACCGAACACGCAAAGGGTATCGGCGCAAAGGGACTTGCGTATATTCGCTGGGCTGACGCCGAGCCTAACTGCTCGTTTAATAAATTCCTTAAAGAGGGAGAGCTTGACGCGCTTCTGAATCAGCTCGGCGCCGAGCAGGGCGACGCAGTATTCATTGTATCCGATAAAACAAGAAAAGCGCTTTCAATTATGGGCGCGCTCCGTCTTATCGTTGCAAAAGAGCTCGGTATGATTCCCGAAAACAAGTGGAATTATCTCTGGATTACCGAAATGCCCTTCTTTGAGCTTGACGAGGATACAAACGAGTGGGTTGCCGCTCATCATCCCTTTACAATGCCAATGGAAGACAGCATTCAGTATCTTGATACCGATAAATCAAAGGTTAAGGCTCAGGCGTTTGACCTTGTGCTCAACGGCTGTGAGCTTTCCTCGGGCTCAATGCGTATTACCGATACAAAGCTTCAGACAAAGATGTTTGAGCTCCTCGGTATGGAGCAGGAGGAAATCGACGCAAAATTCGGCTTCCTTGTTGACGATTACCACTATGCTTCGCCCCCTCACGGCGGTATGGGTATAGGTCTTGACCGACTTGCAATGCTTATCTGCGGAGCAGGCTCGTTAAGAGATGTTGTTGCCTTCCCGAAGGTACAAAACGCAAGCGAGCTTATGAGCGGCGCGCCTTCGTATATTGACGGCGTTCAGCTTGATGAACTCGGAATTGCATTATTGGAAAAGAAGGATGAAAATGAGTAATAATTATAACTTTTTTGCTATGGTCAACCGTATGAAAATGATTGACCGCTGGGCGCTTATGCATAATAATTCAAAAGAGAATATCGCCGAACACAGCCACTCCGTTGCAGTTATTGCCCACGCGCTTGCGCTTATTGGTAACAAGGAGTTCAAAAAGAGCTATAACCCCGAAAGAGCGGCGCTTCTTGCGCTTTACCATGATACTACCGAGGTAATTACGGGCGATATGCCGACCCCCGTTAAATATTATAATAACGAGATTAAGAACGTTTACAAGGATATTGAAAAGACAGCGGGCGAAAGACTTTTGAATATGCTGCCCGAAAGCTATAAGGCTGACTATAAACCGCTTTTTGAAAAGAGCGAAGAGGACAAAGAGCTATGGAAGCTTGTTAAGGCTGCGGATAAAATCAGCGCGCTTATTAAATGCATTGAGGAAACCCGTATGGGAAACCGCGAATTTGAAATTGCGCTGAAATCCCAGGAGGAAAAAATAAAGGAAATCAACCTTGAAGAGGTTAAATTCTTCAATGAAAATTTCCTTAAATCCTATTATTTAACTCTTGATGAACACACAAAATAATAAAAACACAGGGTCAGAGTTTAATCTCTGACCCTGTGTTTTTTATTCTAATTCTCCGAGTAATTTGTAAAGAAGAGCATAAAGCGTTTTTCCGTCTTCCGGAGTGAGATGTACGCACCGTCCCATTTCAATAGGTATTTTAAGCGCTTCGTCCTTTAATTCCTCACCCTTTTTTGTAATAGTTACAATAAGGTTTCTTTCGTCCTCTTCGCTTCTCTCTCGGTTGATATATCCCTTTGCTTCAAGCTTTTTAAGAAGGGGAGTAAGTGTTCCGGAGTCAAGAAAGAGATGCTCTCCGAGCTCTTTAACGTTAATCTTTTTATTTTCCCACATAACCATCATTGTTATATACTGGGTATAAGTTAAATCAAGCTTGTCAAGAAACGGCTTGTATTTTTTTACTACCTCTTTTGCGCATGCGTAAAGCGGAAAGCATAATTGATTTTCAAGTTTTAATGTATTGTACTTTTCATCCATGGGTATTCTCCTTATGCCTTTGGTGGCTCAATTTAATTGTACGCAACAAGTATGTTTTTGTCAATATAAAACCGCCGATATTCGACAAATCGGCGGAATTGTATATTAAATATGCTTTACGGTTTTTAAATATTGTCCATTTTTATAGTAAATTCGGGGAACTCGTCTTGCAACGCGGCAGGGAAGCTCATAGTTAAATGAATACGCCGCTTCGCTGACCTCCTCCATTGAAAGCCCGCCGCCGACGAGAATTACCTCGTCCTCAACCTTTGCTTCGTTATATCCGGTAATATCAACCATAAACTGGTCCATACAAACTCTTCCGACAATCGGAAAACGCTTTTTGCCGATAATAACGACGCCCTTGTTTGAAAGACATCTCGGATAGCCGTCCGCATAGCCCACGGGGATTGTAGCAATCAGCGTATCCTTTTCGGTCTTAAATGTACCTCCGTAGGAGATTTCACGACCCGCGGGAAGCAGCTTGATATGGGAAATATGCGTTTTCCACGTCATAACGGGCTTAATGTCAAGAAGGCTTTGGTCAACCTCGTGCGAGGGATAGAGTCCGTAGAGTATTATTCCAATACGGCACATATCAAAATACTCGTCAAAGTTCATTATTCCCGCGCTGTTATTAATATGCTTAATCGGAATATTTATTCCTCTTGCTTCAAGAAGTGAAATGAACTCCTTAAAGCGCTCTCTTTGCGCCTGAGCTTTTGTTAAGTCGCTTTCGTCGGCGGTTGCAAAGTGGGAGAAAATGCCCTCCGCCTCAATACCCGCAAGCGAGCAGATTTGTTTACAGATATCCGCGCTTTCTTCGTTTACCTGAAAGCCAATACGGCTCATACCCGTATCAACGCAAAAATGGAAGGGCGCGTTCTTATTCTGTTTTACCGCTTCGTCGCTTAAAGCCTTTGCGTCAGCCTGCGAGAAAATCGGAATTCTTATTTCGTGTTTAACAACAACGGGAAATTCCGCGGGCGAAACGTAGCCTAAAATTAAAATTGGTACCTTGGTAAGCCCCGCGTTAATAAGCTCCATCGCCTCGTCGACACACGCAACGCCGAAGAAATCAGCTTTCTTTTCAAGCTCCTTTGCAAGCGCTACGGCGCCGTGACCGTAAGCGTCCGCCTTTATAACCGCAAGAAGCTTAACGCTCTCGGGGAGCTTTTTTCTTGTGTTGTCAAAATTGAAATTGACGTTGTCCAAATCAATTTCAGCATGCGTTCTGCAATACATTGTATTACCTCCGAAACAATATACCTTTATTTTAGCAATATATGTATTAAAATTCAAGTCTATTCATTGTAAAAGGTAAATAAATATGATATAATAATTAAGATTATTTTTAGGATGTGACAAAATGAAATTACTCGTTATTGACGGAAACAGTATAGTTAATCGCGCCTTTTACGGAATAAAGCTCCTTACTACAAAAAAAGGGGATTATACTAACGCGATTTACGGCTTTTTAAATATCCTTTTAAAGCTTGAGGATATGAGCAAGCCCGACGCTGTTGCCGTTGCTTTTGACGTTCACGCGCCCACCTTCAGACATAAGATGTACGACGAATATAAGGCGGGACGCCATGCAATGCCGGACGAGCTGCGCCAACAAATGCCCGTGCTTAAAAACCTCCTTCACCTTCTCGGCTATAAGACCGTTGAATGCGAGGGTTGGGAGGCTGACGATATACTCGGTACGCTTGCCGCTTCCTGCAGGGAAAACGGCGATGAATGTTATATTGCAACGGGTGACCGCGATTCGCTTCAGCTTGCACATGACGGCGTTAAAGTCCTTCTTGCAAGAACAAAGATGGGACAGGCCGTTACCGATATTTACGACGAAAACGAAATAATTAAGGAATACGGAGTTACTCCCCGCGGGCTTATTCAGGTTAAGGCGCTTCAGGGAGATTCCTCTGATAATATTCCCGGAGTTCAGGGGGTCGGAGCGAAAACCGCGCTTGACCTTATTGCGCGTTTTAACAGCGTTGACGAGATTTACGAAAAGCTGGATGAGCTTGATATTAAACCGGGCGTTAAGTCAAAGCTTGAAAGGGATAAGGAAAAGGCTTATCTTTCGCTGAAACTCGGAGAAATCGTAACCGACGCTCCCGTATGCACGGATATTAACGAATATAAGGTTAGCTGCGAGGATTCAACGGCTGCGGTTGTTGAAATGACGCGCCTTGAGCTTTACAGCCTTATTGATAAATTTAATCTTGACGCGAACGACGCGGTTCTTGCAAAGGAAGAGGAGGAGAGCAGGGTAATCACAAGTCATATCTGCTCCGACACAAAAGAAATTTTTGATGAAATCGAGGACGACAAGGTATATATTTATCCCGTAATTATTGATTCAAGCGTATGTAATCTTCTTTTCGCTTTCGGCGACGAGATAATTGACGTGCCTGCCGAAACTGCGGGCTATATTGATTTTGTTAAAGAGCTTTTTGAAAATGAAAGCATAAAGAAATACACCTACAATTCAAAGTATCTTCACCGCCTTGCCGCTGAAAACGGTTTTGAGTGCAGGGGCGTTGAGGGCGATTTAATGCTCAGCGCATATCTTTTAAAGCCCTCCGACAGCAAGTATGATATTGAGCATCTCTGCCTTGAGTATTCGGTATATTTACCCGCGTTTAAAAATGCGCTGGGCGGCGACGATGAAAATATCCCGCTTGCTTCCGTATTAAAGCAGCTCTTTGAAAAAACAAACGCGCTCCTTGAAGAGGCTAATCAGCTCAGCCTTTTAAAGGAAATTGAGCTTCCGCTGTCACGCGTGCTTGCAAAGATGGAGATTACCGGCTTTGAGGTTGATAAACAGGGAATTGAAGCCTTCGGAAAAAGGCTCGGCGCAAGGATTGAAGAGCTTACAAAGCTTATTTACTCCGAGGTAGGATATGAATTTAATATCAATTCGCCAAAGCAGCTCGGAGTCGCGCTTTTTGAGGATTTGGCTCTGCCCTGTAAAAAGAAAACCAAGACCGGCTATTCAACAAATGCCGAGGTTCTCGAAGGACTTAAAAACCAACATATTGTTATTGATTATATTCTTGAATACAGAACTCTGTCAAAGCTTAAGTCAACCTATTGCGACGGTCTTCTGAAGGTTATTGCCGACGACGGAAGAATTCATACCTCGTTTAATCAGGTTGAAACGAGAACGGGAAGAATAAGCTCGCTTGAGCCGAATTTACAGAATATTCCTATCAGAACCGAGCTCGGACGCGAGATGAGAAAATTCTTTACGGCGTCTGACGGAAATACTCTTATTGACGCCGATTACAGCCAGATTGAGCTTCGCGTTCTTGCCGACCTTTCGGGCGATGAAAATATGATAAACGCGTTTAACAGCGGCGAGGATATTCATACTATAACCGCGTCTCAGGTATTTAACGTACCGCCCGAATTTGTAACAAAGCAGCTTCGTTCAAGAGCAAAGGCGGTTAATTTCGGAATTGTTTACGGTATCGGCGCGTTCTCCCTTGCCAAGGATATCGGCGTATCTAATAAGGAAGCCAGGGAATATATTGAAAGCTATCTTAAGCATTACAGCGGCGTTGATAAATATATGTCAAAAATGATTGACCTTGCAAAGGAAAGAGGCTACAGCGAAACCCTCTTTAACCGTCGCCGCTATCTTCCCGAGCTTTCCTCAAATAATCATATGCTTCGCTCCTTCGGTGAAAGAGTTGCAAGAAATATGCCTATTCAGGGCACGGCAGCCGATATTATAAAAATCGCTATGGTTAAGGTTGATAAACGCCTTACCGATGAAAATATGAAATCAAAGCTTATTCTTCAGGTACACGACGAATTAATCGTTGAGGCTCCCGAAAACGAAGCGGAAAAGGCGCTTAAAATCGTAACCGAGGAAATGGAAAACGCCTGCAAAATGAAGGTGCTCCTGCGCGCTGACGGCGCAATAGGAAAGACGTGGTACGATGCACATTAAAATACAAAACGCAACGCTGAACGACGTTGACGATATACTGAAAATTGAAAACGCCTGTTTTTCCTCTCCGTGGAGTGAAAGCAGTATAAGGGAGTCTTTAAGTAATAAAAATTCCCGTTTTTACCTTGCGCTTGCCGACGGTATTCTTGCAGGATATATGGGCGTGCAGGTTTTCAGCGGCGAGGGATATGTTACAAACGTCGCAGTTCTTCCCGAATACAGACGGCAGGGCGTTGCAAGGGCGCTTATTGAAAGGGTAATGCAAAACGATATGGAGTTTATAACTCTTGAAGTAAGAGAGAGTAATACTCCTGCAATTAAGCTGTATTCTTCTTTCGGCTTTGAAAAAGTCGGAGTGCGTCCGAAATACTATTCAAACCCGACGGAAGACGCAATACTTATGACAAAGGAATTCTAAAATGAAAATACTCGGAATTGAAAGCTCGTGCGATGAAACAGCCGCTGCGGTTGTTGAGGACGGACGAAAGGTATTATCAAATATAATAGCAACCTCGCTTGAGGAGCATAAGCTATATGGGGGAGTAGTGCCCGAAATTGCCTCCCGCCGCCACGCGGAGTGCATAAGCTCGGTGGTCAGGGAAGCGCTTGAAGAGGCGGAATGCACGCTTGACGATATTGAAGCGATTGCGGTTACCTACGCCCCCGGACTTATCGGTTCGCTTCTTGTCGGAGTGAATTTTGCAAAGGGACTTGCGCTTGCAGGCAATAAGCCGCTTGTTCCCGTTCATCATTTAAGAGGGCATATTGCCTCAAATTATCTTTCAAGCCCTCTTGAGCCGCCCTTCCTCTGTCTTGTAGTAAGCGGCGGACATTCGCATATTGTATCGGTTAAATCCTATACCGAGTGCGAGGTAATCGGAAAAACCTGCGACGACGCGGCGGGCGAAGCGCTTGACAAGGCGGGAAGAACTATGAAGCTCCCGTATCCCGGCGGAGTAAGTATTGATAAAATCGCGCCCGAGGGGGATGAAAACGCTTTTGCCTTTCCTCACCCGAAGGTAAGCACTTCGATATACGATTACTCCTTCAGCGGACTTAAAACAAAGGTTATAAACTACGTCCATAATGCTCAGCAGAAGGGCGAGAATATAAGTGTGCCCGACCTTGCCGCTTCGTTTCAGAAGGCGGTTGTCGATTGCCTTTTAATCAATTTTGAAAAGGCGGCTGAGGATTTCGGCTTTGAAAAGCTTGTTATAGCAGGAGGCGTTTCGGCTAATTCAAGACTACGCGCCGAGGCTGAAAAAATGTGTAAAAAGCATTCGTGGAGCCTTACAATCCCTGAGATGAAATACTGCGGAGACAACGCCGCTATGATTGCCGCACAGGGCTTTTTTGAATACAAAAGCGGCGTTATTGCCGATGAAAGTCTTAACGCTTACGCCACAATGCCGATTGATAAACTGAAAATATAGGTTACATTTTAATTAAGAATTTTATTAACTATTGAATTTTATAAAAAATTTGCTATAATTAAACTGATTAATGATAATCTTTTATCAATATTCAATTGTATTTTATTAAAGGAGATTCAAATATGACTACTAATTTCACTAAAAACCCGTCACTCCTTGCATGGCTTGACGACAGAATTGATTTCTTAAAGCCCGCAAAGGTTGTGTGGATTGACGGTTCTCAGGAGCAGATTGACGCTCTCAGAGCCGAGGCTTGTGAAACAGGCGAAATGTTTAAGCTTAACGAGGAGCTTCTTCCCGATTGCTATCTTCACAGAACGGCAGTAAACGACGTTGCCCGCGTTGAAGCAAGAACGCTTATCTGTACCTCCAAGGAAGAGGACGCAGGTCCGACTAACCATTGGATGGACCCCGCTGAGTGTCACGCTATGCTTGACGAAATCTCAAAGGGCGCATATGAGGGAAGAACAATGTATATTATCCCTTATTCAATGGGTCCCGTAGGCTCGCCTTTCTCAAAAATCGGTATTGAAATTACCGACTCAATCTACGTTGTACTCAATATGGAGATTATGACAAGAGTCGGCAAGGACGTTCTTGACTGTCTCGGCGACAGCGACGACTGGGTACGCGGTATGCACTGTAAGTGCGACGTTGACCAGGAAAAGAGATGGATTGTTCAGTTCCCCGAGGAAAATATGATTGTATCCGTTAACTCGGCATACGGCGGAAACGTTCTTCTCGGTAAAAAGTGCTTTGCGCTTCGTATCGCTTCCTACCTCGGTAAGAAGGAAGGCTGGCAGGCTGAGCATATGCTTATCCTCGGTTTAACAAGACCCGGCGAAGAAACAAAATATATCTGCGCTGCTTTCCCGTCAGCTTGCGGCAAGACTAATCTTGCAATGCTTATTCCTCCCGAAGGATATCTCCGTAAGGGCTATAAGGTTGAGTGCGTAGGCGACGATATTTCATGGATTAGAAAAGGTCCCGACGGAAGACTTTACGCTATTAACCCCGAAAACGGTTTCTTCGGCGTAGCTCCCGGAACAAACGAAAAGTCAAACCCGAACGCTCTTGCAGCAACAAAGAAGGGTACAATCTTTACTAACGTTTGTCATAACCTTGACAATAATACAGTATGGTGGGAGAAGCTTGACAAGAATCCTCCGACCCATTGCATTAACTGGAAGGGCGAAGAAATCAACGGCACAAGCGACGAGCCGCTTGCAAATCCGAACTCAAGATTTACCGCTCCCGCTAAGAACTGTCCCTGCCTTTCACCCGAATTTGAAAACCCGAACGGCGTTCCGATTTCTGCTTTCGTATTCGGCGGAAGAAGAGCAAAGCTTACTCCCCTTGTTTACCAGTCAAAGGATTGGAACAACGGCGTATTCGTTGGCTCAATTATGGGCTCTGAAACAACAGCGGCTGCAACGGGCGCAGTAGGCGTAGTTCGCCGCGACCCGATGGCAATGCTTCCGTTCTGCGGTTATAATATGGGCGACTACTGGAAGCACTGGATTGAAATCGGCGAAGGTCTTGACCCTGAAAAGGCTCCTAAGATTTTCAACGTTAACTGGTTCCGTAAGGACGAAAACGACGACTTTATCTGGCCCGGCTTCGGCGATAATCTCCGTGTACTCGACTGGATTATCGACCGCTGCGAAGGCAAGGTGGACGCTCAGGATACTCCTATCGGTTATATTCCTTACGCAAAGGATATTAACCTTGAGGGTACTGACATTTCTCTTGAAACTCTTGAGGGCATCCTTGACGTTGATAAGGACGCTTGGAAGGAAGAGTACAAGGGCGTTGACGAGCTTTACGCTAAGTTCGGCGACAGACTTCCTCAGGAACT
>JAFSZK010000063.1 GCA_017458975.1 Eubacterium sp.
CGACGAGGGCGTTGTTAAGCATCTTGTGCTTATGGAGGAGCCCTATGTTGCGGTTGCGGTTGAGCATGCTCCCGGCGAGGAGCCTGAAATTTTCTACGCTCCCGACGATATTGCTGAAAAGATTGAAAAGGCGGTAAACTCATACTTCCATTGGGACCCCGATAATAAGCGCTATGCGGTAGGCTTCCACAGCGTCCCCCGCGAAATGGAACAGCTCAAAACCGAAAAGGGTTTGTATTACCATACATACGAATAATTCAGACACAGAAAACTAAAATCGTTATTTGTAATTAATAATTGTATTAAGGGGAGTGAATTTATGTTTTTCGGAGACGGCTCTGCGGCTTCGATGGCTGCGGCTGAAGCTGCTAAAAATGCGGTAAGAAGCACGGCTAATTTTAACTGGACCTTTATTACGCTTTTGGCTTTGGTAATTGTGGGAATATGGATTCCCCAATGGAAAAAGAAAAACTATGACGGTATTGCTGCGGCGCTCGCGCTTTACGGAGTGCACTGGCTTTATGAAATTGCAAACGCGGTTATATGCCACTTTACGGGATATGCACTTTGGCACGTATCGCCCGAAAGCACAAGCTTTATACTGCTTGTCGGCGTATCGTGGGAGCTTTCGCTTATGTTCTCGGTTGCGGGATTTATGAGCGTAGGACTTCTTCCCGAGGATAAGAATAAAAAGATACTCGGAATTAATAACCGAATTGTGTTCGCAATAGGAAATGCACTGTTCTTTTCGGTGTTTGAAATATTCCTTGCATCAACTCCTGCGTTTATATGGGTATATAAATGGTGGGGAGCGCTTCCCGTATTTATTACAACCTATATCCCGTTTTTCCTTGCGGCAAATCTTATTTACGACAAGCCGCGCAAAACGCAGAAGAAGTTTTTAATCTGCCTCTGGAGCTTAGTGGCGATTCTCCTTATCGTCCTGATTCCGCTTGGTATTATATAAACCCGAGTCAGATATATTATAACAGCAAAAGGGAGACCTTGACGGTCTCCCTTTTTATTTATTACTTATTGCTATCATTATATGCTTTTTCGTCCGTGTGACGGATATGAGCGCGCTTGATTTTTCCGCCGATAGTTTTCGGAAGCTCGTCAACGTATTCGATAACTCTCGGATACTTATACGGAGCGGTCATATGCTTAACGTGTACCTGAAGCTCCTTTGTAAGCTCCTCCGACGGCTCATAACCCTTTGCAAGAACTATTGTCGCCTTTACAATCTGACCTCTTATCGGGTCGGGAGCGCATGTGATAGCGCACTCAACAACCGCGTCGTGAGCAACGAGCGCGCTTTCAACCTCAAAGGGACCGATACGGTAGCCCGAGCATTTAATAACGTCGTCGTTTCTTCCTACAAAGCGGTAGTAACCGTCGCTGTCGCGCCAAAGAACGTCGCCCGTGTTATATCCTATTCCGCCGAGCTTTTCCTCGGTCATTTCGGGGTTTTTGTAATATCCCGTAAAGAGACCGACGGGCGGGTTGTGTTTAACGTCCATAATTGTGAGGGAGCCCTCTTCACCGTCCTCACAGATATTGTCGTCAGCGTCAAGAAGCTGAATATCGAAAAGGGGATTGGGTTTTCCCGTTGCGCCCTGAATAGGCTCAAACCACTCGCTGCCGAAATTAGCAATCAGTACGGGACCCTCAGTCTGTCCGAAGCCCTCATAAATCTGATGGCCTACAAGCTCCTTCCACTTTTTTACAACCTCGGGATTAAGCGGTTCGCCTGCCGTTGCGCAGTGGTGAAGACATGATAAGTCAAACTGAGATAAATCCTCCTGAAGCATAAAGCGGTACATGGTAGGCGGTACGCAGAAGGTTGTAACCTGATACTTTTCAACCTTTGAAAGAAGGTTTTTCGGGTTAAATCTTCCTATCATATCGTAACAGAAAATTGTTGCTCCGCAAATCCACTGTCCGTAGATTTTGCCCCATCCGAACTTAGCCCAGCCCGAGTCGGAAACGCTCATATGAAGCTTGTTTTCCTCAACGTGCTGCCAGTATTTTGCGGTTACAATATGACCGAGCGGGTGGGCAAAATTATGCTGTACAAGCTTTGGCATACCCGTTGTTCCGCTCGTAAAATAAACAAGCATAATATCGTCCCATTTTGTGGCTTCATCGCCTGTAGGACGCGCAAATTCGTCCGAAAAATGCTCGATACCCTCGTGAAAATCATCCCAGCCCTCGCGCTCCTTGCCGACAATAATTCTGTGCTCAAGGCTCGGGATTTCCGGGAAGGATTCGTCCATTTGTTCAAGCACATAATCGTCGTCAACGCAAACAACCGCTTTGACCTTAGCCGCATTTCCGCGGAAAACGATATCCTTTTTAGTCAACTGAAGGGTTGCGGGAATAAGAATTACGCCAAGCTTATGTAACGCGGTTGCGCAAACCCAGTACTCCCAGCGACGGCGAAGAATCATCATAACAACGTCGCCCTTTTTAAGCCCGAGGCTCTTAAAATAATTTGCCGTTTTATTCGAGAGCTTTTTAATATCGGTGAAGGTAAAGGTGTGCTCCTCGTCCTCCTCGTTTACCCAAAGCAGGGCGCGCTTGTCCGGCTCATGCTCAGCCCAGGCGTCAACAACGTCAAAGCCGAAATTAAAATTCTCAGGTACGTTGATTTTAAACTTATCGTGGAATTCCTCATAGCTTGAAAACTCAATCTGAGGAAGAAATTTTTTAAGTAAATAATCCATTTTTAAACTCCGATTTATAGTGGTTATTCTGCAATTACCGTAAGGAAACGGGCTTTAACATCGCCTCCGCAGCGCTGCGCGTGGGGAAGCATCGGATTAAAGTAAATTGAGTCGCCCGCGTTCATTGTTATTTCCTTATTTCCGATAGTAATTATTACCGTGCCCTCAAGAACAAGGTTGAATTCCTGTCCGCTGTGGGTAATCGGCTTTGCAGGTGCGTCGCTCGGGTCAAGAGTAACGAGCAGCGGCTGCATAATCTTATTTCCGTAGCGGTAAGCCAAATCCTCAAAATGATATTCGGGATTACGGTTTACGTTCTTACCTCCGCCGCGGCGGATAAGGTGATAGGTGTCGAGCCAGGCGGTATTACCCGTAATAATTTCGGTAAAGTCGACCTTGAATTTCTGAGCGATTTCATAAATTATGCTGATAGGTACGTCCTTGCCGTTTTTTTCATAGCTTGCGTAAACCTCGGGGTCAATTCCGAGTTCTTTGGCAAGCTCATCGACCGTATAATCGCAAGCCTCTCTGAGTTCTCTGAGGCGTGCGCCGATTTCTTCATAACTATCCATTACGTTTTCTCCTTTGAATACGTATTTTTGATATTATATTATAGTATTATAATAAATGCCCTGTTAAATTTCAACTGTTTTTTTCGCGGTCTTTTCACAAATCCTGTTATAAATTAAGCTCAGTATTAAAGCAAGTAAAAGAAATACGCCGATACCGAGGAAAAGCATGGGGACTAAAAGCATGTAAGCCGCACCTGAATTCATTTCGCGTCCCTTTAAAAGCATATTCCAGAAAAATTCCGGCTTATAAAACGGATAAACGAAAAAATGGGATTTGAAAACTGCACCGCGGATAATTGAAAGCACCGAGTAAACAAGGGGATATATTCCAACAATCGGAAGCTGTTTAAGCTTTATTTTTTCGCCCGTGGTCGGTATTAAAAATAAAACAAGCATAAACGGCGGCATTATCATATGGTGAAAAACCTGGACCGAGCCGAGCATAATATGCTGAAAATTATCCCACGAAAGCGGGGGAGTCATACCAATAGGAATACCTCCGCAATATACCGCGCCCGTAACTAATATGTAGGTAGTAACCGTAAGCCTTACAAGAGGATTAAACGCAATTTTTTGCGCCTTTTCCTTGCCGAATATTGCAAGCCCCATACATAAAAGATAAAACGCAACGTAAAGGTTGGACTGAACGGTGAAGTAGGAAAAGAAATTAAAGCGTCCGTAGTCAACGGGGTAGTGCACCGGGTCATATTCAAATTCATAAAATACGACTCTCATAATTATTACGGCAAAGCCGAGAATTCCGACAAAAAACAAAAATGCGCCGAACCCCTTGTTCTTCATAATCGGTCTGATATTATCCTTCATATCAATCCCTCCCAAAATAATCTTACCACACTCCGCCCCTCAAGGCAATGACTTATTTAATATAATCCTTGAATAAAAGAATTAAATATGCTATTATTAATTTGGTATATTATATGCGAGGTTGTATATGGAACATAGGTTGGTAATTGTAGGCTCACTTCATGAAAACGTTGAGCTTGTTAAGGAAGCAAAAAAAAGAGGATACTATACTATTGTTTGCGACGGTTATAAAGACGGACCCGGCAAGCAATTTGCCGATAAAGCTTATGATATCGACGTAAGGAACGTAGACGCTTTTTCAAAAATGTGCATTGACGAAAAAGCGGACGGAATCATCGGCTCTTTTTCGGATTTGGTTTTTGAACAGATAACCAAAATTGCTGAAAAAGCAGGGCTGAAATGGTATGCAACTACCGAAATGCTGAAATACTACAGGAATAAATATGAACAGAAAAAACTTTTGGAAGACGTCGGAGTAAGAGTTCAAAAATGCGTTAAAGTTTATGGCACAAAAGATTTAGAAAAAGTAAAAATGCTTAGTTTTCCCGTTGTTGTTAAACCTGCAACAGGTTGGGGTTCGAAAGGTATTGTGGTTTTAAAAACAGTTGATGATATTAAAAACTATGCTTTTGAAAACAATACTGAATACGTAATTGAAGAGTTCTGTTCAGCCTATGAATACAACTGTATTGCTTTTGTTGTAAACGGAACAGTCTGTATATTAGGAATTGCCGACAGAGAGAAGACTTTTATAGATGATAACTCCGTACCTTTATTAAATCGCGTTGTTTATCCATCAACGGTTATGGATAAAATATTTGATATGACGAATAAAACGTTACAGCGTTTTGTTAATAAAACAGGACAGAAAAGCGGCCCTTTGTCAATGCAATTCTTTTATGACGACGATAATGAGGAAGTGATAGTTTGTGAGATAGCTGGAAGAGTGCTCGCACACGAGCATAAACTGATTAAAGACTGTGGAGGTTCTGATGTTAACAAACTTTTGCTCGACACTGTATATTGCTCGGATGAAGAGGTGTTACGCAATATAAAACCTATGGAAAAAGGAAAATATGCTTGCGGACTATATATGATGTGTAAAAGAAATGAATTAATCAAAGACGCATCAAAGGCGTATGAACTTTTTAATAATATTTCTGAAGAAAACAAAATTATTTTTTGCCAATCAGGCGATAGATTTGATTATTCCTTTCCGTATTTCGCAAGAATATATTTACAATCCGAATCAAGAAGTGATTTAACACAAAGAAGCGAATACTATTTTGATAATTTTTTTGTTGTTGGAGAGGAAAACGAAAATATAGCTGTTCTCCATAAAATCGAAAGGAGATAATTATGAAGAATTTTTCTTATTTAGCTAATAAACCAATTGCGGTATTAGGAAGCGGTGCGGTAGGAAAGACGCTTGCAGCCGATTCAAAACTTGCCGGAAGAGAGGTAAGATTATACGGAAGTAAAGAATTTGCGGAAAAATCAATAGCAAACTTGCATAGAACGGGCATAGTTTTAGATGGAATCCAAAGGAATCGTGATAATTTTAAACGTTCGGGAAAAGCCTTTTTAGACTTGGCTTCAAGTGATATGAAGGAAGTTGTAAAAGGCGCGGGAATAATATGTGTTGCAACAAATGCAATGCGCCACGAAGCGTTGTTTAAAGAATTGATTCCGTGTCTTGAGGACGGTCAGGTAATAATGACTTTTACGGACAATTTTGCTTGTTTGCTGCTTAGAAAAATGATGCGTGAAACCGGCTGTGATAAAGATGTTATTATCGGCGGCTGGTCGTCTGCTCCTTTCGGAACAAGAGAAGAAATTATTAACGGCTATCGCCTTCCTCATGTAGGTGTAAAATACAGAGCGATAAGCTTAAGAGGTGCAGCTTTACCGCACAA
The DNA here is from genome assembly GCA_017458975.1 of Eubacterium sp. Classification (GTDB taxonomy): domain Bacteria; phylum Bacillota; class Clostridia; order Oscillospirales; family Acutalibacteraceae; genus Eubacterium_R. The sequence goes on from JAFSZK010000063.1 coordinate 6,040, forward strand.
AGACTCTGAAGATTTTTTGCAGGCATCTAAATATCTTCCCTCTATGGACAGCGTTAATCAGGGAGACGGGCCGGTAATGGGTAATACAATTCTTGACATTGATTTTGCAAATGTTAATCCCGTAATTCACGTTCCTGCCTCTGTTTTAGGTGTTTCAAGCATGGAAAACTGGAGCCTTGTTTACGGTAACGCTCCTAATTCCTACTCAATGTATTCCCACGGTCTTTGTCCGTCAATTTGTGAGGTACAGTATAAGTTTTATAATGAAGAAATCACAATTGCAAATGCTATAGGGGTTAGCTGTCCTGACTATAAATATGAAATGTTTTTCTCAAGAAGAAGTGTTTTGACTCAGGAGTACATGGGGCTTGATAAGGACGGAAACGACAATGTTGTATTTCCGCTTAATCAACCCTCTGATGAAGGGAACGTAGGACCCAACAGTATTCATCACAGGTATTTTACCGAGGATATTCCCGTAAGCTGTAAAATCTATCACGAACTCGGAGAAAAGTTTAATGTAAAAACTCCGATAATCGATTCAATGATTGTTATCGGCGGAGCTTTTCATGGTAAGGATTATTTTACCGAAAGTAAGTATTCGCTTGAATATCTCGGAATTAAGAATCTTAATAAAGAACAACTTCTTAATTATTTAAATAATGGCATTATATAGGTGAAAAATGAAGGATTTAATAACAATAAGTTTTGCAATTCCGTGTTATAAAAGCGCTGAAACCGTCGGTATTGTTATTGACGAAATAAGGGAAACAATTAATAATTCAAATAAATACGATTATGAAATTATCACC
>JAFSZK010000064.1 GCA_017458975.1 Eubacterium sp.
GAAAAAGAAATAAGTAAAGATATGCTGTCTCGAATATGAGGCAGCATTTTTAATGAATAAAATAATTATTGTTAATTTTTTATTTATATTGAAATTTATAACTGTTTATGTTAAAATTTTTTTATTATGGTTTTTACTTTATAAAAGAGGTGAAAATATGTCTGCTAAAATGCTTGACGAGGTGCTTAAAAAAGAAAATGAAGTAACCTTAAATGAGCAAAATGCAAAAAAACAGGCTGATGAAATTATTTCCTCGGCAAAGAAAAAGGCTGATGAAATTGTCGAAAACGCAAAAGCCGAAGCGCAAGCATATGAAAAGGCTGAGCTTGAAAAGGCAAGGCTTGATTCGGAGCTTGCTTTAAAGAACGCTTCAAAGAGCGCAACAAGTCTCGGCGAAGAGCTTGAAGCCGCTGCGATGACAAAGCTTGATTCAGCTACGGAGTGTGTGAAAAAAATTATTTTCAGCTAAGCTCGTATAATCTTATATTGTGAGGTGATGACATACGGCAAAGCTTAAAATGAATAAGCTTGAACTTATTTCAAGCCTTGAAAACAGCAAAAGCATTATTGACTTTTTGCAAAGAAGAGGCGCTGTTGAAATAAGCGAGCATGAGCTTGATGAGGGGATGCAGAATTTTGATACCTCATTTAATATTGCCCAGCTTGAAAAAATGAAATCCACGGCTGTTCAGGCAAGAACGCTCATAAGTCCTTATTCAACTGCAAAGGCTTCGCTTATTGACTCTTTTATGCCGCCGGGTGAAATTGAGCTCGGTGAGTTTATCGAGAGGTCAAAAGAGAGCGACGAAATTTTAAGCAGATGCTATGACATTATAGATATTAATAAGCGTCTTAACGAGGCTAAGGCGGAAACTGTAAGACTTAAGACCTCCTCGGAGTCTCTTAAGGTGTGGGAAGAGCTTGATATTCCCTTAAAGAACAAGCCGACTAAATATACGGTATTTCTTATAGGAACGTTTCCCGATATGCAAAGCGAGGAAAGTATAATGACCTCGCTTGCCGAAAAAGCTCCCGATTTAGACGCGTATAATGTTGAAATAGTTGACCAAAGCGAGGTTCAGACCTGCGTTTCGGTACTCTGTCTTAAGGATGACAGGGAAAAAATGCTTGAAGCTCTGCGCTCAATCGGCTTCGTTTTACCGAACGATTTGCCCGATAAGACCGCTCGTCAGGTATTAAGTGAAAATGAAAAGAGAACAAAAAAGCTCGAAGAAGATATTGAAAAACTTACCGAGGAGCTGAAAAGCTACGGTAATGAGGGCGAAAAGATTGACTTTCTTATTGACTGTCTTGATATGCGTATTGATAAATACGAAGCCCTTAAAAACATATCAACAACCGATAAGGTCTTCTATCTTACGGGCTACGTTCCCGAAAAATACTGTAAGCGGGTAACTGATAAGCTTGAAAGTAAATTTGACGTTGCTATATCCGTTACCGAGCCGGGTGAGGACGAGGACGTTCCCGTGCTGCTGGAAAATAACGCCTTCGGCGCACCCGTTGAGGGTATTACCGAAATGTATTCGCTCCCCGGTAAGCACGATATCGACCCTAACGCGATTATGGCGTTTTTCTACTATGTATTCTTCGGTATGATGTTCTCCGACGCGGGCTACGGTTTGCTTATGGTTATTGCAACCGCAATAGTGCTTATTAAATCCAAGCCAGAGGGTAATAAGCGTAAGACCGTGCTTATGTATTTTTACTGCGGAATTTCAACTATGTTCTGGGGTATAATGTTCGGCTCTTTCTTCGGAGACGCTATTAATATTATCAGAACCAATTATCTCGGACTTAAGGAAATGCGGCTTCACGTATGGCTTAATCCGCAGGGCGACGATTTGATGATAACTATGATTTACTGTTTCCTTTTCGGAATAATTCATCTTTTTGTCGGAGTCGGAATAAAGGGCTATATGGAGTGGCGTGAAGGAGATAAGCTCGGCGCCGTGTGCGATACGCTTTCAATTTATATGGCGGTCGGCGGTGCGGCTCCTATCTGTGCAGGTATGATTATAGATATACCCGACGGCGTAAAGAATATAGCAAAATATATTGCACTCGCCGGTGTTATTCTGATAATTCTGACTGCCGGACGGGCTTCCAAGGGAATCTTCGGAAAGCTCGGCGCGGGGCTGTACGCCTTGTATAATACGGTTTCAGGTTATCTCAGCGATATCCTTTCATATTCAAGGCTTCTTGCATTAGGTCTTGTAACGGGCATTATCGGCTCGGTTGTAAATATGATGGGAACGCTTCCTAAGAATATGGTAGTAAAAACGATTCTTTTCGTTATAGTATTTATTTTCGGACATGTTGTAAACTTCGGTATTAATATTATCGGCGCATATGTTCATACAAACCGACTTCAGTATGTCGAATTTTTCTCAAGATTTTACGAGGGCGGAGGCAATGCCTTTAAACCTCTTAAAGTTAATTCAAAAACATTTAAATTCAAGGAGGAAATTAACAATGGCTAATTATTTAGGTTTAGCACTCGCTATTGCAGGAGCAGCTTTCGCAGCGCTTTTAAGCGGAATGGGCTCCGCAAGGGGTGTAGGTATGGTAGGTGAAGCAGGAGCAGGCCTCATTTCCGAGGACCCGTCAAAATTCACAAAGGTACTTATTCTTCAGATTTTACCCGGTACACAGGGACTTTACGGATTTATTACCGCAATTATGGTAATGATTAAAATACAGCTTCTCAGCGGCTCGCCCGTTGAGCTCAGCCCGACTCAGGGACTTCAGGTATTTGCTGCCTGCCTTCCCATGGCGCTTGTAGGTTATTTTTCAGCTGTTGCACAGGCAAGAGTTGCCGCTTCGGGTGTATCCGTTGTTGCCAAGAAGCCCGAGCAGCAGTCAAAGGCAATGGTTCTTTCCGCTATGGTAGAAACCTACGCCGTACTTGCGCTTCTTATTTCTATTCTTATTATCTTAAGATTAAACTTCTGATTGGAGATTAACTATGACGGGTCTTGAAAAAATACTTTCAAAAATCGAATATGACTCAAACGACCAATGTCAAAGAATTATATCTCAGGCAAATACAAAGGCTGAAAAGCTAATCGGCGACGCTGAAGCAAAGGCAAAGGAAATAACTCAAACGGGTAAAGCCGAAACCGCAAAGGAGCTTGAAAATATCAGGCAGTCGGCTGTATCCTCGTCAGAGCTTGCTAAGAGCAGGATTATTTTAAGCGCTAAGCTTAAAACGATTGACGACGTTCTTGATAAGGCGCTTGAAAACATTAAATCAATGCCGAGGGACGAATATTTTTCTTATCTTTGTGAGCTTATTGTTAAAAATGCTAAAGAGGGCGAGGGAGTATTACGCCTTCCCGAGGATGATATGAAATCCCTCGATAAGAGCTTTATTGACGGAGTTAATAAAAAGCTCGAAGCCTCAAAGAGCGTTAAGCTCGGCGACGCCGCGGATATCGACAGCGGATTCCTTCTTGTTTACGGAGATATTGATATAAACTGCTCCTTTGACGCTATTGCATCAGAAAAAAGAGACGAGCTCAGGGACGAGCTTAACTCCCTGCTGTTTGCATAGTAAAGGGGTGTGCATATGAAAACAAAGGACTATTTATATGCCGTATCCGCAATTCGTTCAAGTGAAAATAATTTGCTTACAAAAACCGATATTGAAAGACTCATTACATCTCCCGATTATGAAAGCGCGATAGCTTTTCTTACCGAAAAGGGCTACGAAGCTCCCAAGGGAAGCAATTATTCCGAAATGCTCGATAAAGAGCTTGAAGAAACATGGGACGTTGTTAAAAACAGCGCTCCAGAGGCTGAAGGACTTAATGCGTTTATAGTAAAAAATGATTTTCAGAACCTCAAAGCAATTCTTAAAGCCGAGGTAATGGATTATAACGCTGAGGACTATTTTGTTAAACCAAGCGTAATTGACGCCGGTGAGCTTTTTGAAAGGGTAAGCAACCGCGAATTTTCGTCTCTTCCCGAATATATCGGTAAAGCCGGAGAAAAGGCTTTTGATACGCTTACTCAAACCGGTAACGGTCAGCTCAGCGATATAGTAATTGACGCTGCGACTCTTGAGGCTATTGTATATTTTGCAAAGCTCAGCGGCGACAGGCTTCTTTTACAGTACGCAAATACCTTTTCACTTACGGCGGATATCAAAACAGCAGTACGCGCAATTAAAACAAAGAAGAACGAAACGTTTTTTAAAAGCGCAATTGCCGATAATGATTTGATTAATAAATCCTCGTTTATTCAGGCTGCGCTTGAGGGCGAAGAGGAGTTTATGAATTATCTTACGTCCTCGGGTCTCGGCGACTATAAAGCGGCGCTTGAAGAGGGTACGTCGGCTTTTGAAAAGTATTGCGACGATACTATGCTTGAGATTATGAAAAAGGCAAAAATGACAGTTTTCGGTATCAGTCCGCTTGCGGCTTACTATCTTGCAAAAGAAACCGAAATTAAATGTCTGAGAATAATACTTTCGGCAAAGCTTTCTTCCGCGCCGAACGATAAAGTCAGGGAAAGGATGCGTGAACTGTATGTATAAGCTTGCAGCAATGGGCGACAGAAACAGTATTTACGGTTTTATTTCGCTCGGAATTGACATCTATCCCACAGACGATTCTCTTGAAGCGGTTAAGACTATCAGAAAGCTTGACGAAAACGATTATGCGGTTATATTCATAACCGAAGCGCTCGCTTCGCAGATTCAGAACGAAATTCAAAAATATAACGACCGACCGCTTCCTGCTATTATTCCCATACCCGGTATTTCAGGCAATACGGGAATAGGTATGCAGCAGGTAAGTAATTTTGTTGAAAGAGCAGTCGGCTCGGATATTGTTAAATAATTAATGGTGAAAAATATGAGTAAAGGTACAATTTTAAAGGTTTCGGGTCCCCTTGTTGTAGCAGAGAATATGAGGGACGCCAATATGTTTGACGTTGTTCGTGTAAGCGAACACAGACTTATCGGCGAAATCATTGAAATGCACGGTGACAAGGCTTCAATTCAGGTATATGAGGACACGGCGGGTCTCGGCACGGGCGAGCCTGTTGAGTCCACTAACGAGCCTTTGAGCGTTGAACTCGGTCCCGGACTTATTAAAGGAATTTTTGACGGAATTCAGAGACCGCTTGAAAAGATTATGGAAATGAGCGGTAATAACCTTGAAAGAGGTATTGAGGTTCCGTCGCTTTCAAGAGAAACAAAGTGGCATTTTAACCCGAGTGCAAAAGTCGGCGACAAGGTTGAGGCGGGCGACGAGCTCGGCTTTGTTCAGGAAACCGATATTGTAAGACATAAGATTATGGTACCCTACGGAGTTAACGGAACCGTTAAAGAGATTAGCGAGGGTGATTATACCGTAACCGAGGTTATTGCAAAAATCGAGGATGAAAACAAAAAGGAAGCTGAAGTAACTCTTATGCAAAAATGGCCTGTAAGACAGGGAAGACCGTATAAGAAAAAGCTTCCTCCCGATATGCCCTTAATTACGGGTCAGCGAGTTGTAGACGCGCTTTTCCCGATTGCAAAGGGCGGTGTTGCGGCAATTCCCGGTCCTTTCGGAAGCGGTAAAACCGTAACTCAGCACCAGCTCGCAAAATGGGCTGAGGCGGATATAGTAGTATATATCGGCTGCGGTGAGCGCGGTAACGAAATGACCGACGTACTTAATGAGTTCCCCGAGCTTATAGACCCGCATACCGGAAAATCTCTTATGGAGAGAACCGTTCTTATTGCCAACACCTCGGATATGCCCGTTGCAGCGCGTGAAGCGTCTATTTATACGGGTATTACAATCGCCGAGTATTTCAGAGATATGGGTTATTCGGTTGCGCTTATGGCGGATTCAACCTCGCGTTGGGCTGAGGCGCTTCGTGAAATGTCGGGACGTCTTGAGGAAATGCCCGGTGAGGAAGGTTATCCCGCATATCTCGGCTCCCGTCTTGCACAGTTCTATGAAAGAGCGGGACGCGTTGAGGTTCTCGGTTCGGGTAATGAGGAAGGCGCGCTTTCGGTTATCGGCGCCGTATCTCCTCCCGGCGGTGACATTTCCGAGCCGGTATCCCAGGCAACCCTACGTATTGTAAAGGTGTTCTGGGGACTTGATTCGGCTCTCGCATATAAGCGTCATTTCCCGGCTATTAACTGGCTTACATCATATTCGCTTTATGCCGATAATCTTGGACACTGGTTTAACGAAAATGTATCAAAGGACTGGACTACCTTAAGAACAAGAATGATGGGACTTCTTTCCGACGAAGCGTCACTTGACGAAATTGTTAAGCTTGTCGGTATGGACGCGCTTTCCGCAATCGACAGACTTAAAATGGAAGCGGCAAGAAGTATTCGTGAGGACTTCCTTCACCAGCTTGCGTTCCACGAAATCGATACTTATACCTCTCTTAAAAAGCAGCATTATATGATGAGTCTTGTGCTTGAATACTTTGATATGGCAAACGAAGCTCTTGATAAGGGCGCTGATATTGAAAGACTTGTTGCAATTCCCGTAAGAGAGGCAATAGGCAGATTTAAATATGTAACCGAAGATAATATTGACTCCGAATACGAAGCTATTAACAGCCGTCTTTCTGAGGAGATTTCACAGATTATTAATGCAAAGGAGGAATTCTGATGCCAAAAGAATACAGAACAGTAGAAGAAGTAGCAGGTCCTCTTATGCTCGTAAGAAAGGTTGAAGACGTAAAGTTTGACGAGCTCGGCGAAATTGAGCTTGAAAACGGTGAAACAAGGCGTTGCCGTGTTCTTGAAATCAACGGCTCCGACGCTCTTGTTCAGCTTTTTGAGCCTTCAACCGGTATTAACCTTTCAAACAGTAAGGTTCGTTTTCTCGGACGTATGATGGAGCTCGGCGTAAGCGAGGATATGCTCGGACGTGTTTTTGACGGACTCGGAAGACCTATCGACGGCGGACCCGAGATTATTCCCGAAAAGCGTCTTAACGTAAACGGACTTCCTATGAATCCCGCGGCAAGAGCATATCCGCAGGAATTTATTCAGACGGGCGTATCTGCAATCGACGGACTTAATACTCTTGTAAGAGGTCAGAAGCTTCCTATTTTCTCGGCTTCGGGTCTCCCGCACGCTCAGCTTGCGGCGCAGATTGCGCGTCAGGCAAAGGTAAGAGGTAAGGACGAAAGATTTGCGGTTGTATTTGCCGCTATGGGTATTACCTTTGAAGAAAGCAACTTCTTTATTCAGTCGTTCAGGGAAACGGGCGCAATCGACAGAACGGTTATGTTCTCAAACCTTGCAAACGACCCTGCTATCGAAAGAATTGCAACTCCTAAAATGGCGCTTACCGCTGCTGAATATCTCGCTTTTGAGAAGGGTATGCACGTACTTGTAATTATGACCGATATTACTAACTACGCCGACGCTCTGCGTGAGGTATCGGCTGCGCGTAAGGAGGTTCCCGGACGCCGCGGATATCCAGGTTATATGTATACCGACCTCGCTTCTATTTATGAAAGAGCCGGACGTCAGAAGGGTAAGGAAGGTTCTATCACTATGATTCCGATTCTTTCAATGCCCGAGGATGATAAGACCCACCCGATTCCCGACCTTACGGGTTATATTACCGAGGGTCAGATTATCCTTTCAAGAGACCTTTACAGAAGGGGAATTCTTCCTCCGATTGACGTTCTTCCGTCGCTTTCAAGACTTAAGGATAAGGGTATCGGCGAGGGCAAAACGAGAAAGGATCATTCAAACACAATGAACCAGCTTTTCTCGGCTTATGCAAGAGGTAAGGACGCCAAGGAGCTTATGGTCGTGCTCGGCGAGGCTGCGCTTACCGATATGGACAAGCTCTATGCCAAGTTTGCGGATGAGTTTGAAAATAAATATATTAACCAGTCTTTCAATTCCGACAGAACTATTGAAGAGACTCTTGATATCGGATGGGAGCTTCTTAAAATCTTCCCGAGGAGCGAGCTTAAGCGTATTTCCGACGCGCTTCTTGACGAATATTACGATAATTAAAGGTGACAGGCAATGGCTGTAATGAACGTAAACCCCACAAGGATGGAGCTTACAAATTTAAAAAGAAAGCTTACCACGGCAAGACGAGGACATAAGCTGCTTAAAGATAAGCGTGACGAGCTTATGCGTCGGTTTCTTGATTTGGTAAGGGAAAATAAGGCTCTTCGACGTCAGGTTGAGGAGGGTATTAATAATGCAAATCAGCATATGGCTGTTGCGCGCTCGGTTATGAGCGACTCGGCGCTTGACGTTGCGTTAATGCTTCCTACTCAGTCGATGACGCTTGAAATTGAAGAGAAAAACGTAATGAGCGTTATGCTTCCGATTTTTGATACAAAATTCAAAACGGCTGATAATAACGATATCTTTTCATATGGCTTTGCCTTTACCTCCTCTGATTTGGACTTTGCGGTAAGCTCGCTTTCGGATATTATGCCGCTTATGATTAGACTTGCCGAGATTGAAAAGTCCTGTCAGCTTATGTCTGCGGAAATTGAAAAAACGAGAAGAAGGGTAAACGCCCTTGAACACGTTATGATTCCGAGATATGAGGAAACGATAAAGTATATTACAATGAAGCTTGACGAAAATGAAAGAAGCTCAACAACAAGACTTATGAAGGTTAAGTCTATGATGCTTGAGGAAGCAAGACAAAAGGCAATCCAGCACGATTTAGAGGTTGCTGCTCATTAATTAATAGCTTTGGGGCGGGTTTTAATACCCGCTCTTTTTTTGTTGCAAATTTAAAATAATGAATTACTGTTTGAGGTGTTTAGCTGCACTTATCAATCTTTTTGTTAACAAATTCTTTACAATTTACAAAATTTATATTATAATGTATATGTATAAGTCTATTTAATTGTATTTCAGTTTAAAAAAGGTGATATATATGAAGAGCTTTAAGAAAGGATTATCGCTTCTGCTTGCGTTTGCGCTTGCGGTTTCGTCGCTTGCGGCTTTCGGAGTTAATGCGTTTGCCGACGAACAGCTCGTGTATTTTGAGCGCGGCGTATTAACCGACGGTACAAACACGGCGTACTATATTATTGATAAAGACAACAGGTTCCTTTATCTTACGGGCGACGGCGTTAATAACGGCAGGTCTCCCGATTATCCGAGCGCCGACGCAGGACCCTTTGCGGGAAGAACGGATATTTCCACAATCGTTATTGAAGAGGACGTTGACAGAATAGGCGATTATACCTTTGCAAAGATTACCTCTGTCGATACTCTTATCATTCAGTCAAATATTATTACCGACTCAAGTATGTCAACAAAGGCAATGAGCGGCTGTACGGGACTTCGTACAGTTCAGGGTAATTCA
>JAFSZK010000065.1 GCA_017458975.1 Eubacterium sp.
CACCACCACGATGAGGGCGAGGCTGAGGAGTACGGCATTTCAACCTTTGTTTACCAAAACGTAAAGCCGTTTTCAAAACAGAAGTTTGAGAACTTTGTTTTTGCTCACTGGCCAAAGGAGGTTATCCGCGCAAAGGGACTTTTCTGGATTGCCGAGGAGCCCGATACGGCGTTTGTTTTTGAACAGAGCGGAAAACAGAAGACCGCAACCGACGACGGACCGTGGATTGCCGCTTTTCCGGAAAAAGACAGACGCGAGGTGCTTGCTATGAATCCCGATATTGCCGAAAGCTGGCATCCGCTTTACGGCGACAGGGTTAACAAGCTTGTTTTTATCGGACGCAAAATGCCCAAAGAGGAAATTATAAAAGCGCTTGATAACTGCATAATAGAAGATTAACACGGGGCGGATTATTCCGCCCTTTAATTTTATTTAGTATATAAAAAACTCTTGACAAATAATTTTTATTATATATAATAGGGTGTAGTAAGAATATAAACCAAAGTGAGGTGGACGAAAACGTCCGCTCATTTTTATTGTTAGGAGGGATTTCTCTGGCAAAGCAAAACACCGTACAGAGGGTTGAAGAGATAATAAAGCCCTTTGCCGAAGAGCTCGGACTTGATATCTGGGACGTAACCTTTAAAAAAGAGGGAACTGACTGGTATCTGAGAGTTTTTATTGACAAGGAGGGCGGCGTATCAATCGACGATTGCGTTGATTTGACCCACGCTGTATCAAAACCGCTTGACGACGCGGACCCGATTAAACAGAGCTATCTTCTTGAGGTCAGCTCGCCGGGCGTTGAAAGAGAGCTTAAAAGGGATGAGCATTTTGAAAAATATATCGGCTCGCCCGTTATGCTCAGAACTATAAGACCCGTTGACGGAGTGCGTGACTTTAAGGGAATACTTAAAGAGTACGAAAATAAAAAAATAACTGTTGAGACCGAAAGCGAAGGCGAGCTTTCCTTTGAAAAAAAGGAACTCAATTTTGTTAAGCTCGACGATTTTGATATAAAGGATTTTGTATAACAACTCAATTAATTAAGAGAGGATGATAGGAAAAATGAGTAAGGAATTTTTTGAGGCAGTAAAAATGCTTGAAGCGGAAAAGGGTATCCCTGCGGATTATCTTTATGAAAAGATTGCAAGCGCAATCGTAGTTGCCGCAAAGCATGATTATAACGGAAAAGACATTGTTCACTGCGATATCGACCCTGAAAAGCAGAGAATTAAGGTTTATGTAAGAAAGAACGTAGTTGAGGAAATTGAGGACGAGGATACCGACTTAACTCTTGAACAGGCACAGCTTATCCGCAAGAGCGCAAAGGTCGGAAAGACAATTGATATTCCTCTTAAAACAAAGAATTTCGGAAGAATTGTTGCCCAGACAGCTAAGCACGTTATCCGCCAGGGTATTCGCGAGGCTGAAAGAGGACAGATGCTTAAGGAATTCCAAAGCAAAAATCAAGAGCTTCTTACGGCTAAGGTTACTAACGTTGACCCCGAAACAGGAAACGTTACTCTTGAAATAGGCAAAAACGAGGCAATCCTTCCGCGCGCCGAGCAGGTTCCGGGCGAAATACTCAGAGTCGGCGATTCAACAAAGATTTTTGTTGTTGACGTAAAAGAGGGAACAAAGGGACCGAAGATTATGATTTCAAGAACTCATCCGGGACTTGTAAGACGTCTTTTTGAAACCGAGGTTCCCGAAATTTTTGACGGCACTATTGAGATTAAGTCCGTTTCCCGTGAGGCAGGCTCAAGAACTAAGATTGCAGTTTTCTCAAAGGACGAAGAGGTTGACCCCGTAGGCGCTTGTATCGGACCGAGAGGTCAGAGAGTTTCAACAATCGTTGACGCGCTCGGCGGAGAGAAAATTGATATTGTAAAATACAGCGAAAATCCCGAAGAGTTTGTTGCGGCTGCGCTCGCTCCGAGCGACGTGTGCGACGTTGAAATCCTTGACGAGGGCGCAAAGTCCTGCAGAGCTACCGTTCCCGACGGACAGTTATCTCTTGCAATCGGTAACAAGGGTCAGAACGTTCGTCTTGCTGCAAAGCTTACGAATTGGAAAATCGACATTAAACCCGAGTCGGGATTTTATGAGGGCTAAATAATGAAAGCTAAAAAAATCCCTCTTCGTATGTGTACGGGCTGCGGAGAAATGTTTGATAAAAGAGAGCTGGTAAGGGTTGTTAAGTCACCCGACGGCGAAGTAAGTCTTGACCTGACGGGCAAAAAATCGGGACGCGGCGCTTATGTCTGCAAGAAAGCCGATTGTCTGAAAAAGGCAAGAAAGAAAAAAGCCTTCGAGCGTGCCTTCGGATTAACTATCAGCGATGAAATTTACGATAATATGGAAAAAGAGATAGAAAATGCAAAATAAAAAATATCTTTCGCTGCTTGGTCTTTCAAGAAGAGCGGGCAGGCTTTCAATGGGGCACGATACGGTGCTTGAAGCAATCAAAAAAAGAAAAGCGAAGCTCATACTTTTTTCAAGCGATATCTCGCCCAGACTTATTAGCGAGATTGAAAGAGCGAGCGAAAGATATCTCAAGGATGTTCCCGCCTTTAAGCTTGAGGATACTATCGAGGAATTATATATTGCGCTCGGATATAAAGCGGGCGTGCTTGCGGTAACGGACGAGAATTTTGCAAACGGAATTATTCAGGAGGTAAACAAGTATGGTGATTAAAGTTAAGGTCTCCGACCTTGCAAAGGATTTCGGTAAGACGAATAAATCGGTTATTGAGCTCCTTTCGCAATACTGTGACGGTCCTGCTAAAAAGGCAAATACCGTTTTAACCGAGGATGAGCTTAATATCATCTTTGACGTTATAACTCAGCAAACCGAATTAAAGAGCCTTGACGCTTACTTTGCGTCGAGAACCGCTCCGGCAAAGAAGGAAGAAAAGCCCAAGGAGGAAAAGAAATCCTCAAAGAGCAAAAAGCACGAAAGCCAGGCGGCAATTCTTCAAATGGCTGAACAGGCTGCAAAGAGAGCGGAGGAAAAGGCTAAGAAAAAGGCTAACCAGACTCCCCAGGCAAGAACAAAGGGCGAGGCTCGCAGAATTGATACAAGAGCAAATACGGTCGACCTTGAAAAATACAACCAGAAATATGAGGATATTGCACCCTCAAACAATAACGACTATCAGAAAAAGCAGAAGCTTAACCAAAAGTCAAAGCAGTACAGAAAGAAGAAGCACGTCTCAAAGAAAAGAGAGACCGAGGCTCAGCGTCTTGCAAGAATCGCGGAGCAGAGAAAGAAGCAGCAGATTAAGATTTCCGTACCCGAGGAAATTACCGTCGGCGAGCTTGCAGCGCTTCTGCGTATGACCGCTAACGAGGTTATTAAAGAGCTTATGAAGCTCGGTATGATGGTAACCGTTAACGAGGTTATCGACTATGATACCGCTGAAATCGTAGGTACAGAGCTTGGCGCAAAGGTTGAAAAGGAAGTTGTTGTTTCAATCGAAGAACAGATTATCGAGGAAGAGGACGAAAACGATGAGAACGCAATTCCGCGCTGTCCCGTTGTTTGCGTAATGGGTCACGTTGACCACGGTAAGACCTCTATTCTTGACGCAATAAGAAATACCGACGTTACCTCAACCGAGGCGGGCGGTATTACCCAGGCTATCGGCGCTTATCAGGTTACAACCGAGGATAATTCGGTTATTACCTTCCTTGATACTCCCGGCCACGCTGCGTTTACCGCAATGCGTGCAAGGGGCGCAATGGCAACCGATATTGCCGTTTTGGTTGTTGCGGCTGACGACGGAATTATGCCCCAGACGGTTGAAGCAATTAATCATGCAAAGGCTGCGGGCGTTGAAATTATCGTTGCTATTAACAAGATGGATAAGGAAAATGCAAATCCCGATAAGATTATGCAGCAGCTTACCGAGCATGAGCTCGTACCCGAGGAGTGGGGCGGTAACGTTATCTGCGTTCCCGTTTCCGCAAAAACAAAAATGGGTATTGATAAGCTTCTTGAAACTATTAATCTTGTTGCCGAAATGTGCGAGCTCAAGGCTAATCCCGACAGAAGCGCAAAGGGCGTTGTTATCGAGGCTAAGCTTGACAAGGGAAGAGGACCTATTGCAACTCTTCTTGTTCAGAACGGTACTCTTAAATCGGGAGACGTAATTATTGCGGGAACCTCGGTCGGAAGAGTAAGAGCTATGACCGATTACAGAGGAAAGAAGATTAACTCGGCAGGACCGTCGGTACCCGTTGAGATTATGGGTCTTGACTCTGCTCCTATGAGCGGCGACCTCTTTAATGCGGTAAGCGACGAAAAGCTTGCGCGTCAGCTTGTTGAACAGCGTACGGAAGAGGCCAAGGAGGAAGAATTCAAGGCGTTCCAGAAGGTTACTCTTGATACTCTCTTTGATACTCTCCAGGACGGCGAAATGAAAGAGCTTAATATCATCGTTAAGGCTGACGTTCAGGGTTCCGTTGAGGCGGTTAAGCAGTCGCTTCTCAAAATTGAAAACGACGAGGTTAGAGTTAATATTATCCACGGCGGCGTTGGAATTATTAACGAAAGCGACGTAATGCTTGCTAACGCTTCAAACGCTATTATCGTAGGCTTTGCTATCGGGGCGGACCCCGTTGCCAAGGACGCTGCTGAGCGCGAAGGAATTGAAATTAAAACGTATAATATTATCTACGACGCAATCGAGGATATCGAAAACGCAATGCGCGGAATGAGGGCTCCCAAGTACCGCGACGTTGATACGGGTACCGCGGAGGTACGCGAGGTTTATAAGATTTCCTCAGCCGGTACAATCGCAGGCTCGCTTGTTACCTCGGGTACCGTAAGGAAGCCCGGTAAGGTACGCGTTATCCGTGACGGAAAGCAGATTGCCGACGTTGAGCTTGCAGGACTCAAGCGTTTCAAGGACGACGTTAAAGAGGTTTCCTCGGGCTATGAGTGCGGTATTTCGCTTGAGGGCTTTGAGGATATCAAGGCGGGCGACGTATTTGAGGCGTATATCGTAGAGGAATACAGAGACTAAATAATTTTGAATTAAAAATTAAGGATTATCAATTTAAAATTGAAAATGGATAATGGATAATTTCGGGCGGGACACCCGCACCCGATTATAATTGCCGTGCGCAGCACCATTAATTGTCAATTATCAATTATCAATTCTTAATTTGTTGTGAGGTTTTACTATGCCTTCTTACAGAATTGACAGAATAACCGAGGACATTAAAAGAGAGCTTAACGTTATTCTCCGCGAGGTAAAGGACCCGAGAGTAGGCGGCTTTATAAGCATTGTCAAGGTTGACGTCAGTAATGATTTAAGCTACGCAAAGGTTTATATAAGCTCGCTTGAAGGAATTGAAAAGGCGAAGGAGTCCGTTAAGGGCTTAAAGGCGGCAAGCGGTTTTATCCGCTCAAGACTCGGCTCCTCGCTTCACCTTCGCAAGACTCCCGAGCTTAAGTTTATTGCGGACGCTTCTATTGAAAAAGGATTTGAGCTTTTCGATAAGCTCAATAAGCTTAACATTTCAGAGGATACTGATAATGAATAAAATTAACGTTGAAAAGTGCGCGGGTATACTTAAGGAAAAGGATAATATCCTTATCCTTATGCACGCCCACCCCGACGGGGATACTCTCGGCTGCGGCTTCGGATTGTGCAGCGCGCTTTTGATGATGGGTAAAAAAGCAAGGGCTATATGTGCCGATGAGATACCTAAGAAATTTGCGTATCTTTATGAAAATATTGATATGCCCGATTTTGAAGAGGAATACATCGTTTCCGTTGACGTGGCGGCTGAAACCCTGCTCGGCTCACTTGCCGACAAATATGCGGGGAGGATTAACCTTTGTATTGACCACCACGCAAGCAATACTATAAAGGCGGATTATACTCTGCTTAACGCAGACGCTGCGGCGGCTTGTGAAATTATCTTAAAGGTAGTCAAGGCTCTTCGCATAAGGGTTGATAAATATATGGCTAACTGTCTGTATACGGGACTTACAACCGATACGGGCTGTTTCAGGTATGCGAGCGCAACCTCAAATACTTACCGCGCGGCGGCTCAGCTTATTGACTACGGCGCCGAAAACGGTATTATTAACCGAGCGATGTTTGAAACGAAAACGAAATCCTATTCCGCTCTTGAAAGGCTTGCAATCGAGGGTATGCGTTTTTACAATAACGAAAGAGTTTGCGTTATTAAAATTACGCAGGAGATGTATAACCAAACGGGCTCAAACGAAACCGAAACCGAGGCTATTCCTCCGCTCACCCGTCAGACTGAGGGAGTTGAGGTCGGTATAACCGTATTTGAAAAGCCCGACGGAAGCTGTAAATGCTCGCTTCGTACCTTTGAGAGCGTTGACGCCTCAAAGCTTGCCGGATGCTTCGGCGGAGGCGGTCATAAGCAGGCGGCGGCTTGTCGGCTTGAAAGCGGCGTTGAGGAAACGACAAGGCTTCTCGTTGAAAAGAGCAAAGAGTTTTTAAAGTAATATGACGGGAATTATTTGTATTAATAAAGAAAAGGACATAACCTCTTTCGGCGTTGTAAATAAGGTTCGCGGCATACTCGGTGAAAAAAAGGCGGGTCATACGGGAACGCTTGACCCTATGGCAACCGGCGTGCTCCCAATAATGCTCGGCGGCGCGACTAAGTTCCTTAACTATCTTCCCGAAAGCGATAAGGCATACCGCGCCTCCTTTTTACTCGGTAAAACAACGGACACGCTTGATATTACGGGAAGAGTTTTAAGCGAAAAAGAGGTTAACGTCACTGACGAAAGGGTCAACGATGCTTTGGAAAAATTCAGGGGCGTTATTATGCAGACGCCTCCGATGTTCAGCGCAAAAAGCGTTGACGGAGTAAGGCTTTACGATATCGCAAGACGGGGCGCTGAAATTGAAAGAGAGCCCTGCGAGGTTGAAATAAAAAGCCTTGAGCTCGTGAAGTTAAACGAAAACGAGTATGTAATCGACGTGCGTTGCTCAAAGGGTACTTATATAAGAAGTCTTATTGACGATATAGGAAAAGAACTCGGCTGCGGTGCGGTTATGACGGCGCTTGAAAGAACCGAGGCATCGGGCTTCGGGCTCGGCGATTGTATTACTCTTTCGCAGCTTCAGGAAATGCGCGACAGCGGCGAGGGCTTTGACGCAGTGATAAAAAGCGTTGAGAGTCTTTACGGCGATTATAAAAGCGTAAGGGTTACCCCCGCGCAGTCAAACCGCTTTAAAAACGGCGGCGCACTTGATATTAAAAGAATAAAAAATCCGCCCGGGGAGCACGAAAAGGTTACGGTATACTCCTTTGACGGCGAGTTTCTGGGACTCGGAATTAATAAGGGCGGCGAGCTTAAAGTGCTGCGCCTTCTGATTAATAAATAGAACTATGGAAAAAAGAATTGCGATTGCGCTCGGTGATTTTGACGGTATGCATCTTGCACACCAGAAGGTAATTACGGGCGCTGAAAATTCAATAATTTACTGTGTTAATAACCGCTTTACACTTCTTCAGAAAAGCATTTTTGAAAGAAGATTTAAAAACGCGGTTTTTGCCGATTTTAACAAGCTGCGCGATATGTCAGCCGAGGAGTTTATTAATAATATCCTTATTGACGGCTTCGGCGCGGGTATGCTTCTTTGCGGCTATAATTTCCGTTTCGGAAAGGGCGCAAACTGGACGGCGCTTGATTTAAGGCGTTATCTTGAAAGTAAGGACGTCTGGGTAAGAATCCTTGAGCATCTCGACTTTGAGGGCGAGCCCATAAGCTCCTCGAGGATAAGGGAGTGTATTAAAAACGGCGAAATTGAAAAGGCAAATAAAATGCTCGGTTATAATTTTACCTTTGAAAACGAGGTTATAAGCGGCGACAGCAGGGGAAGAAAGCTCGGCTTTCCGACCGTTAACCAAAAATATCCCGAGGGTATGTGCGATATTAAATTCGGCGTATATGAAAGCCGTGCCGAAATTGACGGAAAAATGTATAAGGCAATGAGCAATATCGGCATAAGACCCTCGTTTAAGGTTGATTATCCGCTTTCGGAAACCCATATTATCGGTTTTAACGGCGACCTCTACGGTAAAACCTTAAGGCTTGAGCTTGTAAGATATATAAGACAAGAGAAGAAATTTGACAGTATTGATAAATTAAAGGAACAGCTTATAAATGATAAAAGCAGTATTATTTGATTTTGACGAAACCCTCCAGGACAGAACGCTCGCCTTTGAGCACTATATGGACGCGTATTTTAAAAAATATCTTCCCGACCTTGACGAAAAGGAGCTCGAAAAGAGAAAAGAGGATATGCGCGTTACGGGTAAGGGCGGATATGTTAACCGCGTTAATTGGTGTAACGAGCTGATTGATATGTGGGACTGGAAGGACGCTCCTCCCGCCGAGGTGCTCGCCGACGATTATGACCTTACCTTCGGCAATTTCAACGTTATTTTTCCTAACTCCGTCCCGCTTTTAAAGGAGCTGAGAAATAGAGGATATATTACGGGCGTTATTACAAACGGACCGGCAAATCTCCAGGGGCACAAGCTTGAAATGAGCGGACTTATGCCCTATCTTGATACGGTTGTCATAAGCGGAGCTGTCGGCGTACATAAGCCCGACCCCGAGCTTTTCAGATATACAGCCGATAAGCTCGGCTTAAAATGTGAGGAGTGCGTGTATGTAGGCGACCACCCGATTAATGATATCAAGGGCGCGCTCGACGCGGGAATGAGGGCAATAAGAATGAATTTCGGCTGGTTTGAAAACCAGATGCTTGACGACAGTATCCCCACAATTACGGATATTATTGACGTTTTGAAATATTTGGAATAATGAGAAAAAAAGAAAAGACCACGGTAAGAAAAATTGAAAACAGACACACCGAAAGTATCTTTCTGCTGATAAGAGGTGTAGAGGTCGGACTTGCCTCCGGCCTTGTTTGCGTTGGCTATCGCTTTGCGCTTCAGTTTGCCGAGGACGGTCTTTTCAAGGTGCTTGACGCGGTTAAGGGCAATGCGCTCAAAACTGCTTTGTGGTTTGCCGCGCTTTGCGTTATCGGCGTTTTTGTTGCCCTTATCGTAAGGTGGGAGCCTGATGCGGGCGGCTCGGGAATACCGCAGACCTCGGGGGAGATAAGAGGTTACTTTTCACTAAAATGGTGGAGGGTAATTCTTGCTAAATTTCTCGGCGGTACGCTATCGGTTTTCGGCGGGCTTTCACTCGGACGCGAGGGACCGTCAATTCAGCTCGGCGGTATGGCGGCAAAGGGCGTATCAAGACTTACAAGGGGCGATATAACAACCGAAAAACGTATGATTTCCTGCGGAGCGGGCGCGGGTATGAGCGCGGCGTTTAATGCGCCGATTGCGGGAACAATGTTTATCTTTGAGGAGATACACCACGGACTTGACAAGTCGATAATGTGTATGGGCATTGTTGCAACGATTACCGCGGACTTTGTTTCTAAAATCGCTTTTTCCCAGGATACCGTTTTCCACTATGAAGCCGAAACTCTTGCGCTAAGAAATTACTGGCTTCTGATAATTATGGGAATTGTGTTCGGAGCCGCGGGCGCATTTTATAACGTTGCAATGGTAAAGGCGAGGGAGCTTTTCAAAAGGCTTGATAAAATTCCCGATTTCATTAAGCTTGCTATCGTATTTTTAATAAGCGGAACAGTAGGTCTTTATTTACCGCAGGTGCTTTGCGGCGGACATAAAATGACCTTTTTCCTCTTTAACGAAAACCCGAGTCTGCAGCTTCTCATAGTATTGTTTGTTGCAAAGTTTTTATTCGGTATGTTCTCCTTTGCTTCGGGTGCGCCGGGCGGAACTCTTTATCCGCTTTGTATTTTAGGCGCGTACCTCGGCGCAATCTTCGGAGATATTTCAATAGATACTCTTTCAATAAATCCCGATTTAAGACAGGAATTTATAATTCTCGGAATGGCGGGACTTTTCGCGTCAATCGTGCGAGCGCCGCTTACGGGAATAATTCTCGTTTTTGAACTTACGGGAAATATGGAAAATCTTTTACCGCTTGCGTTTGTAAGCCTTACCTCGTACGCGGTTGCAAATATTATCGGTACGGCTCCGTTTTATGCAATCCTTTACGAAAAGGTGCTTGAAAATTCCGAGGACGCCCCCGATATGAGCGAGTCGGGCGAAAAGGTTTTACAGAGCTTTAACGTCCCGATAGGAAGCGCGCTTGACGGAAAGAAGGTAAGCGAAATCGACTGGGGCAAGCATTGCCTTATAGTTTCAATTGAGCGAAACGAAGCCCCGATTACGCCAAAGGGGGATACGGTAATTAAAGAGGGCGATACCCTTGTAATTATGATTTCCCAGCGCCGCTTCAGCCGGGATTTAAAGAGGGTATATGAGATAATAAATAAGCAATAAAAAAAGAGCCCCGCGGGGCTCTTTTTTATTCTTCGTCTGATTTTTCAGGATATTTAAGGTCGTCCTTTGACCAGTCCTTTATTATTTCAAGAAACTTCTTTGCTTCCTCTTTTGCTTGGGGAAGATTGTGTTCAACACAGTTTCCGCAGCCCTTTGGCGAAGCGTCGGGAATACTTTCCCAATAGCCCGCGATATGCTCAAACGCCTCTTTAATAAGATTAACGCAATAGCTGTCGCTGAGACTTCTTGTAAGGAGGTAAAAGCCCGTTCTGCTTCCCATGGGGCCGAAGTAAATAATGTTATCTCCGAACTCGGTATTTCTTACGTAAGCGGAAAAAATATGCTCAATGGTATGAAGCGCGGAATTTGTAAGATAATCGCCGCGGTTCGGTTCCTTCATCCTTATATCATAGGTTGTAATATCGTCGTCAATACGGCTGATATAAATTCCCCTTTTTAAAATATTATGGTCAATACCGTTGCTTGGTACTATTTTCATTATTCCTTTACCTCCAACCCTGTTAAAAATGATATATTTCCGGTTACCTCGTAACCCGTTTTTTCTTTTGCGCATACCGCTTCAAAGCCTTCAATAAGCTCTCTTGCGTCGTCCTTCGCTCTTTCAAAAAGCTCCTCAAAGCTCTCGGTATGCTCGCTCTTGTCATAGGGCGATACCCATATGCCGTTATCTATATTAGCATATTTTCTCGCGCTTTCCAAGTCCTTTGGCTTAATTGATGCGGAAAGCTTAAAGTAACCGATAAGCGGACCGAGGGGAGTTTCAATCATGTGCGCAATTCTTGTTGCGTTTCCGTTTCTGTCGGAAAGAGTATTCTGAAGCTTCGCCGTATCGGTAATTGCCCTGATTATCTCGCTTTCGGGAATCTCCTGATTAAAGAGATGCGAAATAACGTAGGAGAGAAGATGCGCAATTTCCTCGTGCGCCGCCTCGTCAAAGGAGAAGGTTGCAAGCGGGTCAAAATCGCTCGGAGGGTATATCCCGGCTCTCTTTTCAAGAAGGTAGGTATCCATTGCGTGTTCAACTACGTTGTGCGCCGCAAGAGGATGTATCTTTTTGTTCTCGGCGGTTATAGCGTCCTGGTACGCGTATACGTAGGGGTGACAGTTTCTGTCAAGCGCGTAGTGAAGAATAAAGCCGTAGATATATGACTTTGCAACCTCCTTGTTGGTTGAGAAGGTGAGGTAGTCCGAGAAGACGTCAAAAAGCTCTCCGGCTTTGCATTTATGAAGCTTTGTCGCGGTACCGTTCAGAGCCTTGTAAATTGTAAAAGGCGGCCAGAGTCTGTGAAAAATGAAGATGTCGGGACCCTGCGCGCCTATTCCGGCAACGCCCTTGTCAAAGGGGAAGAGCGTCTTTTTATCAAGCTCGTTCGAGAGCTCTTCAAGTAAAAGAAAATGTGATGCAAATGCGGGCATTATATCAACTCCTTAATATCTTTTGGAAAGTCACAGGAAAGATGCATTTCCTCCCCCGTAACCGGATGAGTAAAATATATATCCTTACAGTGAAGCGCCTGGCGCGAAATCTTATCCGTATTTCCGCCGTAAAGCGTGTCGCCGAGAAGGGGATAGCCGAGGTGGGACATATGAACTCTGATTTGATGAGTCCTGCCCGTTTCAAGATTAAGCTTAATAAAGCTCGTGCCGTCCTTATGGCTTACGGCTTCATAATGCGTTACGGCGCTTTCGCCGTTTTCGTTTACCTCGCGCTTAATTATACTGTCGCCGCAGCGGGCAATCGGCTTGTCAACGGTTCCGTTTCCCTCAATTATTCCGCTTACAACGGCGTAGTAATCCTTTTTAATATTTCTTGCAAGCTTTGATGAGGCAAGCTTGTTTTTGCCTACAAGAACAAGTCCGCTTGTATCGTTATCAAGTCTGTAAACAGCGCGAAAGGCGCCGTTTTCGCCAAGATGGTATGCGGCAAAATTCGAGAGAGTGTCGCCGATATGAGTATGGCTTTCGTGGACGGGAAGGTGGGGCGGCTTGTTAAATACTATAATATCCTCATCCTCATAAACAACGTCGATATCCATTTTAGCCGGACGCGTCATTTTTCCGCGGTTTTCAATTCTTATCGTAAGAATATCGTCCGTATGAAGAATATCAATGGTCTTTTTAAATTCACCGTTTACGGTAACGCCGTTTTCGGTATTTTTAAGCTGTTGCAAAAGGGAGGTTGAAACCCCGAAATCGCGCAGGTAATCCCTTATCTTTTTTTCGTCATAGCTCTTATCAATTTTAAAACTTATCTCTCGCATAAAATAAATATACAACCATTAAAGAAAAATGTAAAGAGGTATTTTAAATAAAAACGGGAGCTCTCAGCTCCCGTTTTACTAAATACTAATAGCCTTTTTATCTTTTTCTATTTGTTTTTCAACGCTCTCAATGCTCGGACCGCCCTCAACAAGTCGGTCGGCTACGCATTTTTCAAGGTTAATTGCGGCATAAACTCCGTCGTCGAAGAGCTCGCAAACCGCCTGGTATTCCTCAAGCGGGAGCGTTTCAAGAGTCAGCCCCTTATCAATGCAAAGCGCAACAAGCTCGCCCGTTGCCTTATATGCGTCACGGAAGGGAAGTCCCTTTCCGACAAGATAGTCGGCGCAGTCTGTGGCGTTGATAAAGCCCTTTGCCGCCGCGTTTCGCATACTGTCTTTAAGAACGGTCATTGTATCAATCATAGGAGTAAAGGCATCAAGACACATTTTAACCGTGTCAACCGCGTCAAAGATTGCCTCCTTATCCTCCTGCATATCCTTGTTATATGCAAGGGCGATACCCTTCATAACCGTAAGAAGCGCCGTTAAATCGCCGAAAACGCGTCCGCTCTTTCCGCGAACAAGCTCCGCGATGTCGGGGTTTTTCTTTTGGGGCATAATGCTTGAGCCCGTTGAAAACGCGTCGTCAAGCTCAATGAATTTGAACTCCCACGAGCACCACATTATGATTTCTTCGCTGAAGCGCGAAAGGTGTACCATAACGAGTGAAAGCGCGCTTGCAAGCTCAATACAGAAATCCCTGTCCGATACGCCGTCGAGCGAGTTCTGACTGACCGAGTCAAAGCCGAGCAGCTGAGCTACCATATTTCTGTCAAGCGGATAAGTCGTTCCCGCAAGAGCGCCCGAGCCGAGGGGAAGAACGTTCATACGCTTTTTAACGTCGCCGAGACGGTCAATATCGCGAAGAAGCATTGCCGCATACGCCATAAGATGATGCGCAAAGGTAATCGGCTGAGCCCTCTGAAGGTGGGTGTAGCCCGGCATAATGGTGTTCTTGTTTTCCTGCGCTTTATTGCAAAGCACCTCAACAAGAGCTTTGAGCTTTTCAATTATCTCGTCGGTCTCTTTTTTAAGCACCATACGGATATCAAGCGCAACCTGGTCGTTACGTGAACGCGCGGTGTGAAGGCGTTTCCCCGTCTGTCCGAGACGCTCGGTCAGCTCACCCTCAATAAAGGTGTGAATATCCTCGGCGTCCATATCAATTTTCAGCTTGCCCGATTTGATGTCCTCAAGAATACCCGAAAGACCCTTTACTATTTTTTCGCTTTCCTCTTTATCTATTATTCCGGCAGAGCCGAGCATTGTTGCGTGAGCAATCGAGCCCGTGATGTCCTCCTCGAACATCCTGCAGTCAAATTTAATTGAGGAGTTAAAATCGTTTGTTTCCTTGGCAAGCTCCTTTTTGAACCTGCCTTTCCATAGCTGTCCCATTATTCTCCCTCGCGCTGTGCGTCAAGCATTGCCTTTACCTTAATTGAAAGACCGAAAAGGTTAATGAAGCCCTGTGAGTCCGTCTGGTCATAAGCTCCGCCGTCCTCTCCGAAGGATGCGATGTTTTCGTCGTAAAGGCTGTATGGAGAGGTGATACCGGCGTTGACAACGTTACCCTTGTAAAGCTTGAGCTTAACGTCGCCGGTAACGGTTTCCTGGGTCTTGTCAACAAAAGCGGCAAGCGCCTCGCGAAGCGGTGTAAACCAGAGTCCGTTGTAAACGAGCTCGCCGTATTTCTGAGCAACAAGAGTTTTGTAATGAGCTGTTTCCTTGTCGAGCGTAATCATTTCAAGAAGCTCGTGAGCCTTGTAAAGGATTTCGCCGCCGGGAGTTTCGTATAAGCCGCGGCTCTTCATACCTACAAGACGGTTTTCAACGATGTCAAGAAGTCCGATACCGTTCTTTCCGCCAAGCTCGTTGAGTGTTTCAACTATCTTGAGCGGGCTCATTTCCTTACCGTCAACCGATGTCGGAACGCCCTTTTCAAAATGGATTGAAATATAGGTCGGCTCGTCGGGCGCCTGCTCGGGAGCAACGCCCATCTCAAGTAAGCCCTCTTTAAGATAAGTCGGCTCGTTGGCAGGGTCCTCAAGGTCAAGACCCTCGTGGGAAAGATGCCATACGTTCTTATCCTTTGAATAATTAGTTTCACGATTAATTTTAAGCGGAATATTATGTGCCTCGGCGTATTCGATTTCCTCTTCACGCGATTTGATATCCCACTCACGCCACGGAGCGATAATCTGCATTTCGGGAGCGAAAGCCTTAAGAGTAAGCTCAAACCTTACCTGGTCGTTACCCTTACCCGTGCAGCCGTGACAGATTGCGTCGGCGCCTTCCTTTTTTGCAATCTCGGCAAGTCCCTTTGCAATACAGGGTCTTGCGTGCGAGGTACCGAGAAGGTATTTTTCATAATCCGCGCCCGCTTTAAGACAGGGCCATATGTAGTCCTTAACGTATTCCTCTTTAAGGTCAAGAATATAGAGCTTTGAAGCGCCGGTCTTGATTGCCTTTTCCTCAAGTCCGTCAAGCTCGGTACCCTGGCCGACGTCGCCGCTTACCGCGATTACCTCGCAGTTATTGTAATTCTCTTTGAGCCAGGGAATAATTATTGAAGTATCAAGTCCGCCCGAATAGGCAAGAACAACCTTTTTTATATCTTTTTTTGATTTAACCATAATGTCAAGTCCTTTCAAATATGTTGCCACTATTGTAACAAAAATGAATAAAAATGCAAGAGGCAATATTGATTTTTGTATCAATATGCAAAAATAATGGGCATATTTCAATATAATATGTATATTTTTACATATAATTATGCAAATATGCGTATAAATATGCAAAAATCATTTTATCTTGATTTATCGGCGATATAATTGTATAATATAAAATGCTTATAAAATAAATTAAAATGGAGTAGTCTATGGTTATCAAAATTTCCCCGTCGATTTTAGCAAGCGATTATGCAAATCTTGAAAGCGAACTTAAAAGAATTGAGACGTCGGATTTAATCCACGTTGACGTTATGGACGGTCATTTTGTACCGAATATTTCAATAGGCGCGCCCGTTGTTTCGGCTATAAGAAAAGTAAGCGACGTACCCTTTGACGTTCATCTTATGATAAGCAGACCGCTCAAATACGTCGAGGATTTTGCAAACGCGGGTGCGGATATTATCTGTTTCCACGTTGAAAGTGACGACGACACGGGAGAGACCGTTGACAAAATCCTGTCCCTCGGTAAAAAAGCCGCCCTTGCGGTAAAGCCAAAAACCGATATTGAACAGGTGCTCCCGTATCTTGATAAGCT
Source organism: Eubacterium sp. (assembly GCA_017458975.1). Taxonomy (GTDB): domain Bacteria; phylum Bacillota; class Clostridia; order Oscillospirales; family Acutalibacteraceae; genus Eubacterium_R. The sequence goes on from JAFSZK010000065.1 coordinate 16,014, forward strand.
TGCAATGGTGCTTGTAATGACTGTTGAGCCGGGCTTCGGCGGACAGAGCTTTATGACTGATATGATGCCTAAAATAGAAAAGCTCCGCGCGCTCGGATATAAGGGCGATATTGAGGTTGACGGCGGAGTGAATCCCGAAACGATTAAGCTTGCCGCTAAGGCGGGCGCAAATGTTTTTGTTGCCGGCTCGGCGGTATTCAAAAGCGAAAATCCGAAAGATACAATTAAGCTTTTAAAGGATAACGCAGCTTCGAAAGTCGATTAATATGAAAAAGAAAGAAAAGAAAAAACAAAGCTTTTATAAAAATGTTAACCGTAATCAGAAGTGGACCGAGACCCCGCAGGGCAGACCGATTTCCTTTGCTCAGAAATATGAGGAAGGAACGGGCGCTTATGATAAATTTGATTACAAGCGTAAGAAGGAAAAAATCAAGGCGGATAACACGGCTAAAAAGCAAAAGCTTTTAAAAAGAATAGTAATTGCGGCAATCTGTATTGCGCTTGTTTTAACGGGATATATAGGCGCCGACGTTTATATGCTCAGACGCGAAAACCCCGCAAATTATATCAGCGATTCCCAAAACTCAGCCGACAGCGGAATTGCCGATATTTCACTTGAATTTGCGGCAATGCACGCCGAGAGCGTAAGCCTTGATAACTCGGTTATGCTCTCCTCCGTTATCGACGAAACGCTCAAGGGCGGCTATACGGCGCTTACCTTTGACGCAAAAAGAAGCGACGGTACCG
>JAFSZK010000066.1 GCA_017458975.1 Eubacterium sp.
AAAAAGGTATCTACCTCTTCTGGAAATCCGATGCTGACGCCTTTATGAAGACCGCGTCAACCTTTAACAAGGGCTATCTTGCTCTTGCTGCTTTCGGCGGTCTTGCCGTCGGTATTGTCGGCACAACGGTTGCGCTTTATCCCAAGCGCAAAAAGAACAAGGCAAACGCCACGGTATAACACTGTCAAAATAATAAAAAACCGCCCTGCTATTTTAGGTAGCCGGGCGGTATTTTCTTAAAAAATTAACCGTTTCAATTCATAGGTTTTTTCGTCAAAAAGTCAGGTGATGTTTCCGACTATTGAAGAATACTTTAATCGCACGGAAACAACAGAATAAAAAACAGGGCAGAGGGATGAAAACCTCTGCCCTAATTGAATTGACCTAAAAAGTAAAGGAACCCGATTGTCTCATTACTGATGACAAATTTCGGATTCCTCAACTCTGGTGGAAGAGGGTGGATTATATCGCAGGCGCTTTGCGCCTTTGGAGTAATGTCAAAACAGTCCACCGGACTGTTTTTCTGTCGCTCCTTGCCTTGCTACGCGCGGCGTTCGCTCCCATTACTGGTTCGAATCCACATCATAAAAAACACCGAGCAGACAAAAGTCTACTCGGTATTTTTGGTGGAAGAGGGTGGATTCGAACCACCGAAGTCGTTGACGGCAGATTTACAGTCTGCTCCCTTTGGCCGCTCGGGAACTCTTCCATTTGTATGGAGCTGGTGAACGGACTCGAACCCCTGACCTGCTGATTACAAATCAGCTGCTCTACCAACTGAGCTACACCAGCGTATCTTTAACGCCCTAATAATATAGCATAAGATTTATACTTAGTCAAGGCTTTTTTTGCAATTTTCGTACTTATTTTTATTTTTTGCATAATATAAGGGAGAGGTGATAATATGTGCGGAATTGCAGGAATAATCAGCAGTGATATTGATTTAAGAAATGAGAAAAACGCGCTTATCAATATTTCAAAGTCGTTGAGACGAAGAGGTCCCGACGCGGGAGGAAGGCTGATTCTTAAGGACGCCGCTCTTATCCACAGAAGGCTTGCGGTTATTGACCCCGAAAACGGAGCTCAGCCGATGAGATTCGGTAATTATATAATTGTATATAACGGCGAGCTTTACAATACCGACGAGGTAAGGCGCGAGCTTACCGGCGAGGGCTACGGCTTTGATACGGCTTGTGACACAGAGGTTGTTTTAAAGGCTTATGATAAATGGCGCGAAAAGAGTCCCGAAAGGCTTAACGGAATTTTTGCGTACGGGATTTATAATACCTGTACGAAAGAGCTGTTCTTATGCCGCGACAGGATTGGCGTAAAACCGCTTTATTTTGCAAAAATCAAGGGCACGCTTGCATTTGCTTCAAGGCTTGAAAGCCTGCTTTACGTTAAGGGAATTGAGCCGATTTGCGACAGGGAGGGACTTAACGAAATATTTATGCTCGGTCCCGCAAAGACAATCGGCAAGACGGCATTTCAACAGATTGAGGAGCTCCCGCCAGCTTCGTATATGCTTTACAAAGAGGGCAAAAGCGTTACAAAAAAATATTGGAGCCTTGAAGCAAAAGAGTTTTTCGAAACCGAAGCTCAGGCACGGGAGCATACAAGGGAGCTTGTAAAAGACGCAATTCAAAGACAGCTTGTCAGCGACGTCCCTCTTTGCACTTTTCTGAGCGGCGGGCTTGATTCCTCGATTATTTCCAAGGTTGCAAGCGACAGCTTTTGCGCGCAGGGAAGAACGCTCAGCACTTATTCCGTAGACTACCGCGATAACGAAAAATATTTTAAAAAGAGCCTTTTTCAGCCAAACAGCGATTCGGATTATATTGATATTATTTCCGATTATATCGGCTCAAAACACACTAATATTATCCTTGAAAATCAAGCCGTCGCCGACGCGCTGATTGACGCGGCGTATGCGCGAACCTGTCCAGGCTTTACCGACGTTGATTCATCCCTTCTTCTCTTTTGCAGAGAGGTTAAAAAAGACTTTACGGTATGTCTTTCAGGCGAGTGCGCCGATGAAATTTTCGGAGGTTACCCGTGGTATCACCGAAAGGAAATACTTTTTGAAGATACCTTCCCGTGGTCAAGAACAACCGACGTAAGGCGCGGCATACTTAAAGACGGCTTTCTTCCCGAGGGAGAGGAATACGCCCGGTCGGCATATCTTTCCACGCTTAAGAGCGTAAGCTCTCTTGATACGGACACCGCTCTTGAAAAGCGAATGAGGGAAATGTTCGTGCTTAATCTTAATTGGTTTATGCAGACTCTTTTGATAAGAAAGGACGTTATGAGTATGGAGGCCTCCCTTGAGGTCAGAGTTCCGTTTTGCGATTGGCGAATTGTAGATTACGCGTACAATATGCCGTGGAGCATTAAATCCCTCGGTAACAGGGAAAAGGGAATACTGAGAAAAGCGTTTGAAAACGAGCTTCCCTACGATATTGTATGGCGAAAGAAAAGCCCGTACCCTAAGACCTTTTCGCCCGAGTATTTCAAGGCGGTCTGCAAAATGGCTGAGGCGGCGCTTAACGACAAAAGCTCTCCGATAAATGAAATGCTAAACGAAAAAGCAATAAGAGCGCTTATGAATAACCCCGACTCTTTAAGCGAGCCGTGGTACGGTCAGCTTATGCGCGCCCCGCAGGTGCTTGCATATATAGTTCAGCTTTGGGCGTGGAGCAAAAAGTATAAGGTTGAGTTTGAATACTAACTGTGATATAATTAACGGGTAATAAAATTTCGGAGACGGATTATGACGAACGAACAGTATATTAAAGCGATTGAAATGCGCCGCTCAAGAAGGGCGTACCTTCCCAAGCCGCTGAGCGAGGATATAAAAAATGTAATTAAGGAAATGGTTGAAGCGGTTAACAGAAACGACGGCGTAAACTTTATTTTTCTTGACGACGCTACGCCCGCTTTTAAGATTTTCACGGGTAAATTTTCGGCAATTGTGGTTTGCGGACCCGATAACCAGAAGGCAAGGGAGGACAGCGGCTACTACGGAGAGAGTATTGTTCTTCAATGCGTTTACCACGGACTCGGAACCTGTTGGGTAACGGGTACGTATAACGAAAACAAGGTCTATGAAATGGTTAAAATACCAAACGACAAGGCGATTTACGGACTTATCGTTATCGGTTATCCCAAAAAGCGTTTTAATACCGTTGAAAAAACAATGTATAAGGCGACTCATAAGAAAAACAAGACCTATCAGGATATGATTGAATATTGCGATACACCTATTCCCGAGGCGTATTCGTACGGTATGAAGCTTGTAGAAGCAGCGCCCTCGGCGGTTAACAGAAGACCGGTTAAGTTCAGATACGAAAACGGCGTATTTTCCGCTTACGTTCCCGACCCGTATTCGGATAAGAGTATTGATTTCGGAATTGCAAAGCTCCATTTTATCCTCGGAGTCAGAGCAAAGGGGATAAACGGTCATTGGACCTATGAAAACGTATTTGAGGAAATACATCCCCAAAAGATTAAATTTGAAAAGGAAGGCTGACGCCTTCCTTTTTTAATGGATAATTAACAATGGAAAATTGATAATTTTGGTTACTCGCTGCGCTCGGTCAATAAAGTCTTTCTTCTTGACTATAATAGCGAAAAATGATAAAATGAAATTGCCAAATATGTCACAAGTGAATATCTTTGCAAAAACTGCGACATGCTATTTTTATCCTTTGATAAAAATGCACGCTCTTTTAAGCATATCGTAGTTTTGCGGGTATGTGACATGTTTGGCGACAGTTGAGCTTGCGTTTTTGGCGTACAGTCTCGGCTGTACGCATTTTTTATTGGAGGTAGTAATTTATGTCATTTGTAGCTTTAAAGTGTCCGGGTTGTGGAGCGAATATTCAATTAGATAATACAAAAGAATATGGCTTTTGTAGTTATTGCGGAACAAAAGTTGTTCAAGACAAGATTGTGGTTGAACATAGAGGAAGCGTTAAAATAGATACAACGGAAGAACTAAAAAACCTTTATGTATTAGCACGCAGAGCAAAAGAAAGTAATGATAGTACAAACGCACAGAAGTATTATGAACAAATAATTGTAAAAGACCCAAAAAGCTGGGAAGCGAATTTTTATACCGTTTATTATCAATCAATGAATTGTGTAATTGCAAATATTACATCGGCGGCAAACAATGTGACCAATAATCTCGCGTCAACATTTCAATTAATAAGAAACAACGTTCTTGATTCTAATCAGCAAAGAAATGCCGTATATGAAATCGTTTATAGAGTTACGGGACTTTCAACAGCATTGTTAGAAGCTGCCGCAAGACACTATAACAGTATAGACATGAGCGTACAAGCTCAATATAAGGGAGAGCTTGACCAAAGAAAAAACGCAAGTATAAATCTTTGTTATTATTGTGGGGACTATATAGAAAGCTTTTTTGGAGAGAATTATATTGATTTGGCAGTTATAGCTTGGAAAGATGGCGTAAATAAAAGCGGACAGAAAACGAAAGCTAATCCGTATTGTGTGAAGATTAAACAATTTGACCCTGACTTTAGAATACAAAAACCAAAGTTTGTGATATTTGGTGTTCCTATTATATGGTTCATTGTAATGTCTTTTGTTTTTGCTGAAGCAGGTAATACTTGGGGCGCAGTATATTTTTTCATTTCACTTGCTGCCGTTGTCGGCTATATAGTATGGAATAAAGTTAAAAATAAAAAGTCTAAAAAATAATTTATTGTTCGAGCAAAGCGAGTAACCGAAATTGTCAATTATCAATTATCAATTATCAATTAAAAAATCGAGCGACCTTTCGTCGCTCGATTTTATTTTACCGTTACTGTAACGGTTTTGTATATTCCGTTTTGGGTATAGACGTAGATTTTTGTTTTGCCTTTTTTAACGCCCTTTACCGTGCCCTTTGAGGTAACGGTTGCGATGTCCGGACTTGCGCTTTCATATCTGAATTTTGCAATATGGGTCGGAATTTTCTTTTTACCCGTAAGGCTCGGAGTAATCTTATACGTCTTATTTTTCTTAACGCTTACCTTAGCTTTTTTTAGTGAAATCCCGTTCGGGTTTCCGTTTTTTCCTCCGTCGGTGGTACAGTGAACGGTCTTTGATTTTTCAAAAACGCGGCTGCCCGCGGAGGTGTTTTTACAAGCGACAATCATATATTTATAATAGGTCGCTTTTTTTAGCTTTTTAATTGTTTTCTTAGTCGTTTTCGGGTTCTTTATTGTAGCAACCTTTTTCATTTTTTTGCCGCATTTTGAGCCGTAAATAATATATTTATCAGCGCCGCTTACAGCCTTCCAGGTAAGGACAACGCTTTTGCTTTTAGCACTTGCCTTAAGCTTAAAGCGTTTGAAACGCGAGCCCGAAACGTCTTTTTTATCGGTATTTGTTGAGGTAATAACCTTATCGGCTTTTTCCTCAGTCTGGGGCTTCGGCGGGTCGTTTTTACCTTTCCAAAGGAATTTAACGCGTATATCGTAGGTTGCCGTTACGTCAACAACCTTTCCCTTCGGGTAGCGTACCCCGTTAACCTCCATCCCGTCAAATACCTTGCCTGCGGGCGCTTCAACCACGGAGGTGTTTTCCTCGACGTTTATCATAAACCTTATAGGCTTATTCGGCAGGAAGCTTTCATATTCCTCAATGTCAATTGTATCGTGCCACATTGAGCCCTTCTTTCCGCCGTTTGCGTCAAAGGTTACGATATGGTGGGGCATTTCCTCGGCGTTTGCAAAACAAGGAAGGGTCAGAGCCGAGGTAAAGAGTATTATAAATGCAAGTAATAAGGATAAGCTTTTTTTCATAATATCACTCCGATTAATAACCTAAATCCTCGTTTACAATAATAACCTTTATTCTGTCCTTATGGCGCTGTTTAGCCGATACAACGTAGTTGCAGCAGATTCTTGAATCAGCCGCGCAGCCGTCGCACATAAACGGGTTCTCTTTTGTAAGAGAAACGCATTTTCCGAGCTTTGAGCAGGCGGAGTCAATATTAAGCCTTACGCAGTTCGGGGGAGCAGCCTTTTCCTTAACGCGCTTAATTGCGGCGTTAATGTCGGGAACTATCTTGTTTTTTCCGACAACCATTATAACCTGCTTCGGTCCGTAAACAATACAGGCAACACGGTTTGAATTTCCGTCAACGTTATAAAGCTCGCCGCGCTCGGTTACCGCGTTTGAGGAGCAGAAATACGTATCGCATCCGAAAGCCTTTATATATGCCTCGCGTACAGCCTCGCCCTCATATTTTGAACGGTCGATAAAGTCGTAATCGCCGTTTGAAATAAGCGCGGATACTCCCGTTTGTTTGAGCGATTCGGAGCCGCCGTTTGAAATGCTTTCGCCCTTATTAATAAGTGTTTTTACAAGCGGCACTACCTCGTCCTTTGTTTCAAGATAGTAGGGCTTAATGCCGTTTTTTTCAAGCGCCGCCATTGTTTTTTCAATATATTTTTCCATAATTACCTCCAATATTTTCTGTCAAGGCTTCTGTACTGAAGCGCTTCCGCAATATGATTAACGCCTATAATTTCATCGCCGTCAAGGTCGGCAATCGTTCTTGCAATTCTTAAAATTTTATCGTAGGCTCTTGCGGAAAGTCCGAGAGAATCAAAGCTGTTTTCAAGCATTTTATCCGCGTCCTCGTCAAGAATACAATACTGTCTTGTAGCTCTCGGAGTCATTTTTGCATTACAGGAAATGCCCGTACCCTTAAAGCGCTCAAGCTGGATTGCTCTTGCCTTGTTGACGCGTTTTCTGATTTCGCTGCTGTGCTCTTCGTCCGCCTTGCCCGAAAGCTGCTCATAGTCGATTGCGCCGACCTCAATATGAATATCAATTCTGTCAAGCAGGGGACCCGAGGTTTTATCGCGGTATCTCTTTTTAGCCGCGTCCGAGCAGGTGCACTGCCTTGTCGGATGGCCGAAATATCCGCAGGGGCAGGGGTTCATTGCCGCAACAACCATCAGATTTGAGGGGTATGTAACGCTGCCCGAGGTTCTTGTTATTGTAACCTTACCGTCCTCAAGCGGCTGACGCAGCGATTCCTTTGCCCTCCTGTCAAATTCGGGAAATTCGTCAAGAAAGAGCACTCCGTTATGCGAAAGACTTATTTCGCCCGGCTTGGGATTAGTTCCGCCTCCGGTGAGTCCCTGAGCCGAAATGGTATGGTGGGGACTTCTGAAGGGCCGTTTTGAAATCAGACGGGAGCCCTTTGAAAGCTCGCCCGCAACCGAATATATTTTTGTCGTTTCAATCTTTTCCTCAAAGTTCATTTCCGGAAGAATTGAGCCGAGTCGCTTTGCAAGCATTGATTTACCCGTACCCGGAGGACCTATCATCAAGCAGTTATGACCGCCCGCGGCTGCGATTTCAAGGGCTCTTTTAGCTTCGTGCTGACCCTTTACGTCGCAAAAATCAAGCTCGTCGCTTATGATTTCTTTTTCGTCAAGCCTTTTGAAAACGGGCTCAATAAGCTTCATCCCCGTTAAATGAGCAACTATTTCGTTTATGTTTTTAGCGGGAAGGACGTCAATTCCCTCAACGACGCTTGCTTCAACGGCATTGTCAAAGGGTACGAAAATCGAGCCGACTCCGCTTTCCTTAGCCTGAATAACCACCGGAAGAACGCCGTTTGCGCTTCTTATCTCCCCGTTAAGCGAGAGCTCTCCGATAAAGGAGCAGTCGCTTATGTCGGCTGTGAGCTGAGCGCTCGCAACAAGGATTGAAATAAGTATGGGCAAATCGTAAAACGCACCCTCTTTTTTTATATCCGCCGGTGCAATATTAACCGTTATTCTTGAAACGGGGAAGGTATAGCCGCAGTTTTTAATTGAGGCGCGTACCCTGTCGCGGCTTTCCTTAACCGCGGCGTCGGGAAGTCCTACGACGTCAAATCGCGGAAGCCCCGAGCTTAAGTCCGCTTCAACAATAACGTCAAAGCAGCTCAGCCCGAATATCCCCTGACTTTTAACTTTTGCAAACATAGTATCACCTTTTTATATTATACATAATAATTGTAATATTGACAATAGGGATTAATAATATTAAAATAGATAATGGAATAATTTAAAGGAGAACTACTATGGATATTAACGCATTATATAACGAGTGGCTTGAAAAGGCTGTCGGCGACCCCGACCTTAAAGAAGAGCTTGAAAGCATTAAAGGCAAAGACGACGAAATTCTTGACCGCTTTTACCGTTCTCTTGAATTCGGTACGGCGGGTCTTCGCGGCGTTATCGGCGCGGGCACAAACCGTATGAATATTTACACGGTGGGAAGAGCAACTCAGGGACTTTCCGACTTCTTAAATAAAAACTATGAAAATCCGTCAATTGCAATCGGGTACGATTCAAGAATTAAGAGCGACTATTTTTCAAAGGAAGCGGCTTCGATTCTTGCGGCAAACGGAATTAAGGTTTATATTTATGAGGAGCTTGAGCCGACACCGTGTCTTTCGTATGCAATAAGATATTTCGGCACATCAAGCGGTATTATTTTAACCGCCTCGCATAATCCCGCAAAGTATAACGGATATAAGTGTTATAATCCGAAGGGTTACCAGATGACCGACGAGGAAGCGGCGGAAACCTATGATTTTATTCAAAAGGTTGACTATTTTACCGGAATTAAAAAGACCGATTTTGACGAAGCGGTTAAAAGCGGTATGATTGAATACATCGGCGACGAGGTTATTAATTCCTTCCTTGACGAGGTTCAAAAGCAGTGTGTAAACCCCGAGCTTGTTAAAAAGGCAGACCTCAAGGTTATTTATACTCCGCTTAACGGTACGGGCAATAAGCCGGTACGCGCAATTCTTGACAGAATCGGTATTGACAAGGTATACGTTGTACCCGAACAGGAAAAGCCCGACGGTAATTTCCCGACCTGTCCCTTCCCGAATCCCGAGATTAAGCAGGTATTTGAAATCGGTCTTGAAATGAATAAGAATATCGGAGCGGATATTCTTCTTGCAACCGACCCCGATTGTGACAGAGTCGGTATAGCCGTTCCCGACAAGTCGGGAGAGCTTGTGCTTATGAGCGGTAACGAGGTAGGCGCAATGCTTCTTAACTATCTTCTCAGCGAAAAGAAGGCGAAGGGTATTCTTCCCGAGTCGGCTATCGCAGTTAAGAGCTTTGTTTCAACCGACCTTGCCGAGGTTATTGCAAAGAAATATAACTGTACCTTTAAGAATCTTCTTACGGGCTTCAAGTACATAGGCGAGCTTATTACGAATCTTGAAAGCGAAGGCAGAGCGGACGATTTCGTTATGGGCTTTGAGGAAAGCTACGGCTATCTTGCCGGAACTCACGCAAGGGATAAGGACGCTGTTGTTGCGTCAATGCTTATTTGTGAAATGGCGGCGTTCTATAAGCTTAAAAATATGAATCTCGTAGACGTTATGAATTCGCTTTACGACGAGTTCGGTTATTACTCAAACGTTGTGGAAAGCTACACCTTTGAGGGCGCGGCAGGAATGGAAAAAATGGCTAATATTATGGAAACGTTAAGGGAAAATCCGCTTAAAATGATTGGCGGTCTTCACGTTACAGCCGTATCCGATTATAAGACAAGCGTAACCGTATATAACGACGGCTCCGTTTCGGCTATTGACCTTCCTAAGTCAAACGTACTTGCATTTGAGCTTGAAAAGGGAAATAAGGTTATCGTCCGTCCGAGCGGTACCGAGCCGAAGATTAAGGCGTATATTACCGCTATCGGCGACAGTAAAGCCTCAGCTGACGAAATGGCGAAAAAGCTTATCGCAGCAGCCGACGTGTTTATGAAATAAGGAGAAAAATATGAAACCAACCTGGGTTAGAGCAATTGCAATATTTATGGCTCTGTTGATGGCGGTAAGCGGTCTCGGAGTCGGACTTACAATATTTTTAAAATAAAAGCGGGCGGATGATAATATACCCCCTGCAAATGGTCTTTCCTTTAAAGGGAAGCTGACAACGAAAGGATATACTTATGAAAAAAGCATTATCACTTGGGTTATCATTAATTATGCTGTTTTCCGCGCTGACAGTTCTGCCGTTTTCCGCGTCTGCGATGTATGATGACAGCTCGCCGAAATCCGAATACGAGGTTAAGCCGCCCGTTGGTCTAACGCTCGTTTATAACGGCAAGGAACAAATCGGCGTGCTGACAGGTGAGGACAGCAATTATGTGAATTATTACGGTTATGACGTAATTAATTATAAGGCGACAAACGCCGGTACATATACCGCAACCGCGGTTCTTTGGGGCGATTTCGGTCCTCAGACCTTTGTTTGGACTGACGGAACAATCGCCGACAAAAAGATTACCTTTGTAATTAAAAAAGCCCCCAACACGTTGAACGTCAAGGGCAAAACCGCGGTATTAAAGCTTGCTAAGCTGAAGAAGAAAAATCAGACCTTAGCTCTTAAAAAAGCAGTGAGCGTTTCAAATGCGCAGGGCAAAGCTTCATATAAGCTTGTATCCGCCAAGAAAGGCAATAAGAGTTTTATTAAGAAATTCGCTATAAACTCAAAAACAGGTAAAATAACCGTTAAAAAAGGCACAAAGAAAGGTACTTATAAGGTTAAAATAAAGGTAAGTGCCGCAGGTAACGCAAACTATGAAAAAGCGTCTAAAATGACAACGGCTACAATAAAGGTTAAATAAAAGCGGGCGGATAATATCCGCCCCTACTGACAACTGAAATCTGACAACTGTCAACTAAAAAAAGAGTCTCGTTAGAGACTCTTTTTATCGTCCTCAAGCACTGCTTCAAGAATTCTTTTTGCGTTATTCTTATCGTGATTTACAAAGAATTTTTCAATGCGGTCAATATACTTGTTTTCGCAGTCGCTTTCAATTATTTCAATCAGCGCGTCAACCGCCGAATCAAGGTCGGTACAAACAGGACCGAAGCCCTCGTTTTTATAGTCGAAGCACTCGTCGTAAATCTGGTTTTCGTAGAATTCTTCCTGGTCAAACTGCGTATATACAATCGGCTTTGAAAGGTACGCGAAGTCAAACGCAATAGTTGAATAGTCGGTTACCATAACCGAGCTTTCTGCAAAAGCCTTGTTATAATCAACGAAGCCCTCGTTAATTTTAAATACGTCGCTGTTTTCAAAGTGAGCGGACTGCTTAGCAAAAATCGGGTGTAAACAGAAAAGTCCCGTATATCCCTTTTCACGCATAACCTTAAGGAGTCTTTCGTCGGTAATAAGTCCGTTATAGAACTTAAAGAAGTCGGTCTCCTTAAAGGTTTCGCAGTAAATGCTCGAGGTCTTTTCGTCATAGCATTCCTTGTAAGCTCTTCTCCATGTGGGAAGAACAAGAAGCTGTTTTTTCGGGTTGTCGTAGAGAGCGTCAAAGCGCGCAAGTCCGGTAATAACAACCTGTTCGGGGGAGTAGTTATATCCTCTGTCAAGAATATTCTGTCTTTCGCTTTCTCCCGTTGTGAAGAAAATATCAATACCCTTATTGTACTTATTAAGCCAGGTGCTGCAATCGCCGCAGTTTACGCCGTGGTTCATAAAATAGTATTTGAAATTGTAAAGGTCGATAAGATATTTACGGTCTGCGCCGAACGCGTTAATTGTAAATTCGCCCGCGCTTGAAGAAATAATCTTATCAGCGCAAAGGAAATAGTACGGATAATCCTTATCCTCGGCAAGTACGACCTTGCCGATTTTACGCAGTCTCGCCTTAACTTCTTCTTTAGCGCACTCGCCGATTACGAATACGGGGTATACGCCCTCGGGCTTGTGTTCACAGATGTACTTGAAAAGCACCTCTCCGTTGTCGCCCGCGTTGTCGATTCTGTCGGAAATGAGCCAGATTTTACCGAGCTTTGCAAACTTCTTTTTAAATTTCGGATATTTTTTATATCTGATTTTAATTAAGTCGTCTCTTTCAATTTCTTTAAAGTAATCAATACACTGCTTGTCCCAGGACTTGATTGTTTTTTTCTTGTCCTCGGGATAGTAAATTGTAATATTGGTTCTGAAATTCTTAATTGCATAGTCGCCGTAGAACTTGTAAATCGGTCGGCACGCATTACTTGTAGGAATAAACTTATAGTAGCTCATACTAACCGTGCTGACGTCGTCGCCAAAGGAAAGAAGCGGCTGGAATACAAGCTTGTCGCCGGGTTTGTTAAGCTGCTTTTTAAAGTCGAACTCGTAGGTGCAAAGGTCGCTGTAATCCTTCATACCGTCCCTTGTTTTTGTTCTTCTGGCGGTATAGTTGGAACGCGTCGGCTCAACAATTTCATCGCCGAGCTTAAACATAAGCTTTCCGCCTTTTAACTCGGATGCATGAAGCAGCCATTTTGCAACAAGCATTTCAACAACAAATTTGTCGCCTTTGATTTCGCTTGTTACAACAAGACAGACGTTAGTTCTGTTTCTCTGTAAATTGAGGAGCTTGAATTCTTTATAATAGAGCCTTCCGTCCTCGGGGTTATAATCAATGTTTTCAAAAAGGTCAACGCCGTATTTATAAAAGAGCACGTCGCCCCTCTTTTGCATTGAGCGATGAATCGGGTGAGCAAGTAAAATTCTGTCGTCAATTTTTGAAAGAATTTCATGAACTCTCTTAACGTAGATTTCCTGTTCCTCTTCGGTAAGCGTTTCTTTCATTTTGGGATTTCCGAAACGCCAACAGATATCATATCCTATCATTGACTGGATATAGGGGATAACCTCTCCGTAAAGCTCTTCACTGTATCTGAAAAGCTCCATATGATAGTTAACAAGCGAGTCGGTGTAAAAGGAGATATTAACGGTCTGGGTATTAACGGCTGAATTACCCGTAAGTCTTCTTCTGTAAAGATAGGTCGCTTCCTTTAAAAGACCGTACTTACATTTTTTAAGAATAAGCTTATTGATAAAGGTTGAGTCCTCTCCGAGCTTAAGCTGCGTATCAAATCTTAAATCGCCGATAGCCTCCGCCTTAATGAAGGTTGTAGCGGTTGTCGACTGAATTGAGAAAAGCTCCTCCTCGGTTGTAAGGTCAGCAACTCTTGTACCCCTATCAAATTTATAGTCAAGAGCGTGGTAGTTATTATTAGCCTCAAAAAACTGAATTCGGCACGCAACAACGTCAACCTCGTCATAATGCTCTTCAAAGAAATTATAAGCGTTAATAAACGAGTCGCTTGTCCACATATCGTCGGAATCAAGGAAGTTTACATATTTGCCCTTGATATGCTCAATTCCGAGATTTCTTGCGGAGCTTACGCCGCCGTTTTCCTTAAGGATGTAGTCGATATTATCGTACTTTTCGGCATATTCCTTGCATATTTTACCGCTGTTGTCGGTTGAGCCGTCGTCAACGATGATAACCTGAATGCAGTCAAATCCGATTGATTGCTGAACGATTGAGTCGAGGGATTCTTTAATGTAATCCTCAACGTTGTAAACGGGGATAATTACCGAAAATTTATAATCAGCCATAAGTAAATAATCTCCTAACCTTGAATTATTCCATTTTAATTATAACACGATAATAATCATTGTCAATAATATTGTTGACTAAACTAATTTATAATAGTATAATATCATATATTTATATTATACGGAGGTATATCGGATGCTTAATACCGAAAAATCACTTGATACGATTGTTGCTCTTTGCAAGGGCAGAGGCTTTGTTTATCCCGGAAGCGAAATCTACGGAGGTCTTGCTAACACCTGGGATTACGGACCGCTCGGCGTAGAGCTTAAAACGAATATAAAAGCTGCGTGGAGAAAGAAGTTTATCCAAGAAAATAAATACAACGTAGGTCTTGATTCCGCTATTCTTATGAATCCGCAGACCTGGATTGCCTCGGGTCATCTCGGCGGCTTTTCCGACCCGCTTATGGACTGCTGCGACTGTAAAACACGTCACAGAGCCGACGACCTTATTGAAAATTTTGACGGAACTAACGTTGCGGGCTGGTCAAATGAGGAAATGAGCAACTATATTAAGGAACACAATATTCCGTGTCCTAATTGCGGTAAGACCAATTTTACGGATATCCGCCAGTTTAATCTTATGTTTAAAACCTTCCAGGGTGTAACGGAGGATACCAAGGACGAGCTTTATCTCCGTCCCGAAACAGCTCAGGGTATTTTTGTAAACTTTGCAAATATCCAGAGAACAACAAGAAAAAAGGTACCCTTCGGCGTTGCGCAAATCGGTAAATCCTTCAGAAATGAAATTACCCCGGGTAAGTTCATTTTCCGCGTAAGAGAGTTTGAACAGATGGAGCTCGAGTTCTTCTGTGAGCCCGGAACCGACCTTGAATGGTTTGAATACTGGAGGGGCTTCTGCCGCGACTGGCTCTACTCTCTCGGCATCAGCAAGGATAATTTAAGACTTCGCGACCACGACCCCGAGGAGCTTTCCTTCTACTCAAAGGCAACAACCGACTTTGAGTATATGTTCCCGTTCGGCTGGGGCGAGCTTTGGGGTATTGCCGACAGAACGGATTACGACCTTACCCAGCATATCAACACCTCGGGCAA
This sequence comes from Eubacterium sp., assembly GCA_017458975.1. GTDB lineage: Bacteria > Bacillota > Clostridia > Oscillospirales > Acutalibacteraceae > Eubacterium_R. The sequence continues at coordinate 14,514 of JAFSZK010000066.1, forward strand.
GAGCCTTGAGTATTTTGACCAGGTTAACAATAAAAAATATATTCCGTATGTAATCGAGCCCTCTCTCGGCGTTGAAAGACTCTTCCTTGCAGTGCTCTGCGAGGCATATGACGAGGAAATGCTTGACGAGGAGAAAAACGATTCAAGAGTCGTAATGCATTTTCATCCCGCTCTTGCTCCGTTTAAGGCTGCGGTGCTTCCGCTTTCAAAGAAATTAAACGAGCAGGCAGGCGAGGTTTTCGACGCTCTTTCAAAGAACTTCAACGTTGATTACGACGACGCGGGCTCAATCGGTAAGCGTTACAGACGTCAGGACGAAATCGGAACGCCCTATTGCATTACTTACGACTTCGACTCGCTTGAGGACGGATGCGTAACCGTGCGCGACAGGGATACGATGGACCAGGTAAGGCTCCCAATCAGCGAGCTTGAAAAATTTATAGAAGAAAAGCTTGAATTTTAGGAGGAAAATATGGAACTTAACAGAAGTGCTATTAAGCAGCAGGCAAGAGAGTTATTAAAAGGAAGAGTATTAAAGCTGTTCTTTATTATGTTTATCATAGGTATTATTACGGGCGCCGCAAGCGGCGTTTCAACAAGCGTTTCAAATATTAACAATGCGTTTGATATTCCGAACTCCTCGGGTGATATTAATATCGGCGAATACAGTGACCTTGACGACGTTGAGGAGTTTTTTGAGAACCAAACCGAACCGAGCGTAAGCGCTCCGACAGCAGCTGCAGCAAGCATTGCGGGTTCGCTCGGCGGTATTATTGCGTTTTTACTTTCTCCGCTTAATATTATGCTTATCGCGGTATTTCTTTTCCTTATCAAGGGTCAGGATTTATCCTTTGGCGACGGTTTAACCTATATCTTTAAAAACACCTTCAGCAAGAATTATCTTAATCTCATTTTACATCAGTTCTTAAAGGGACTTTTCCTGGGCTTGCTCTTTATGCTGTTTATTATTCCGGGAGTTATATTCTACTATAAATGGTATTTTTCCGAAACAATACTTGCGGAGAATCCTGCAATGGAATGGAAGGACGCAATGGACGTCTCAAAGAAAATGACCAACAACCACAAGGGCGAGCTTTTTGTTCTTGATTTAAGCTTTATTCTTTGGGGACTTCTCTGTATAGTAACGTTCGGCTTTGCTTCAATTTACGTAGGACCTTATATAAAGACTACCAAGGCTCTCTACTTTGAAAACTTCAGACAGAGGGGCTTTGCAAACGGAGAAATCAATCCTGACGATTTTTATTCTCAGTCCAAGTATCAGTTACCTAAACAGGAAAACTATCAGTCCCCGCAGTATCAGCAGCCTCAGTATCAGGCTCCCGTACAGCCTCAGTATCAGGCTCCTGCACAGCCTCAGTATCAGGCTCCTGCACAACCGCAGTACCAGGCTCCTGCACAACCGCAGTATCAGCAACCGCAGTATTATCAGCCTCCGGTTCAGCCTCAGCAGCAGCCTGACAGAATGCCCGATGAAGCTATTTATAACCCTTTGGGCGCATATGCGCCACAACCCGCCGTGCCTCAGCCTGAGACCGAAAGCACAAATGAGCAGAGCTTTGAACAGCCTGACGGAGAATTATAATTTTTAACGGCGGATTATATCCGCCTTTTATAGTTAAGCTTATGAAAAAGACTGAAAAGCTGAAAAGCATAAACCCGTTAATTATAACGGGAGTGGTTTTAAGAATTATATATTTTGCCGTTAATTTAATTGTCGGCGGTAATCATATTGACGAGGCTATGACGGGACTTAACGCCGCCAGCCTTGCCGACAAAATGACGGATATTACGGGTGAAAGACTGCCGGTTTACTTTGATACGTGGGTAATCGGGGGTCAGTCGCCCTTTGCGACTTATCTTTCTTCGCTTTTTATAAAGCTTTTCGGCTACAATCTTTTTGCGCTCAGATTGCCGGCGCTGATTTTCAGCGTCCTCGGCTTTATCGCCTTTTACGGTTTCGTAAAAGAGGTGTTTAAGGACGAGCTTTATATAAAGGTATTTACGTCAATTGCGTGTATATCTCCGTTTCTTCTCTTTTCGGGCGCGTATCTTCTTGACTGTAACTATCTTGCGTATATGCTCGTTTTCGCGCTGTATTTTCTTGCAAGGGCGATAAATGAAAACAAAACGGCTTTTTATGCGCTCTCATCGGCGTTTTTCGGACTTGGTTTTTACTGCTATATTGCCTCCGTGCTGATTATTCCGCCGATGCTTATTGCACTCTATCTGACTCTTATCATTAAAAAGAAAATTGATTTTAAAGCCGTTATTGTAAGTGTAATAAGCGTCTTTATCGTGTCTGTTCCTTTTATACTTTTCGGGCTCGTAAGCCTTAAGATTATACCGGAATTTACACTATTCGGCTTCAGCTTTTTTGAAATGCCGAATTATTCAAGAGGCAGCAGCATTGCGCTTGGAGCAGACAGTCTGGTTAATCTTGTTGCTTGTTTTATTTTCCTTGTATTTCCCGAAAACGAAAGTCTCGGTATCGGCGTAAATATTTTCCAGTATGCAAATATTTTCGGCGGATTATTTATGCTTTTCGGAGTTATAAAGCTTGTTATTTCACAAAGAAAAAACAGAAAGGCGTTTACCTTTAATCAAAAGCTTTTTGCGTTCGCGTCGCTTGTCGGAATATTCTTTTTCTGTTTTCTTACGGTTGATATGAGATTGGCTTATGCATACCGCTTCGGCGTGCTTTGCTTCCTTCTTTTATACCTTGAGGGAATTGGCGTTTGCGAATTTATCAAGTCGCTTAAAAGAATTGAGCCTAAGAAGATGCTTTCGGCGTTTTTGACTCTTACGTTTATAGCCTTTAACTTACAGTTTTTTGCGCTTTATGTTCCTCAGGTTAATAATAATTCCGAAATTATGTACGGCGACCCCGTGTATAAATGTTTGGATTTTGCAAAGGAACAGGACGCTCGTAATATTGCCGTATACGAGGATAACGCGATATATATGAGCGACATTTCGGTTTATCTCAGGAATTATTATTATCCCGACGAAAAACGCTTTATTAATCTTAAGGATGAAATAACCGAAAGAAGCGTTAATAAAAACGAGATTCAGCCGACTAAGGACTTAAGTATTGTTTTTAAAAAGCCTGAAAAGAATACCTGCGTCAGCGAAGATTTTGCAATTATTCCTTCCGATAACCTGAACGGGATTAAGTATTCAAAGGATTATAAGGTTAAGGATTTCGGGAATATGACGGTAATATATAAGTAAACGGGCGTTGGTACAAACGCCCGTTTTTATTATCTTGCTTAATAAGTTTAAAAGTGATATAATATTTTCAGTATAACAAAAGGAGAGGGAAATATGAAGAAAAGATTAGTTCAGCTTATGTGCGTTACTCTTTGCTTTATAACGGTTTTCTGCTCGGCGAGCATTGCCTTTGCAAAGGAAAAGGTAACCCCCGTAATTGTTGTTCACGGTCTCGGAGGAAGCGACCTCTACCAGCATCTCGGAACTCCCGACGAGGTTAAAATTCCTCAATTCGGAATTGAAGTTGAAGCAATGCTTAAAAACAAAACGATTCTCGACGAAGCGCTTAAGCTTTTTTCAAGCGATATGGAGCCGAATTATGAGGACTTGTTCGAGGCGCTCGGAAACTATTTTGAAGCCACCAATCTGAATTATACCAAAAACGGTACCGCAAAGGCGGGACAGGGCGTAAACTGTTATTGGGAAACTCCGCTTTCAAAGCATAAGGAATACCTTACCATGCGCGATTTCTCAATCCCCGTAATCGCTCGCCAGATTGCAAAGGATATAGGTAAAAAGAACGTTTACGCGTTTAATTATGACTGGCGCGCCGATATGTGCGAAAGCGCTAAAAGGCTTCGTAAAATGGTAGTTGCAGTAAAAAAACGCACGGGCGCAAAGAAGGTAACGATTGTAGCTCTTTCGCTCGGCGGAGCGGTAACCTCGGCTTATATGGATAAGTATAAGACTAAAAAGGATATCGCAAGATATATTCTTATTAACCCCGCGTATATGGGCGTTGACGTTGCGAGAGCGTTTTGCTTTGACCTTAAGTTTGACAAGAAAGCCGTTATATCCTATCTTCATAAAATGGAGTACGACTTTAATGCCGGTCAGAAGGAAACAATCTTTAAGGCGGTAACGGCGCTTGGCGATTACCGAATAGGGTGCGGTCTTGACAATCTGAATAACCAGGTTATTGCAAACCCGGCAATGCGTAAAAAATTCTTTAATACGGTTGTTAAACCGTGGATAGGAAATATTCCCGCTTTTTATGAGCTTATTCCGTATAAGGATTTTAATAAGGCCGTTGAAAATATGAGTAAAATCGGCTATCTTGATAAGAGCAGCGGACTCTATAAAAAGATAACTAATTACCATAAGGTACAGGGAAGATTCAAGAAGAATCTTAAGTATGTTAAAAAACACGGAGCCGAGGTTGCGGTTATTGCCAATTACGGAACAAAGGGACTTCCCGTAACCTCAAAGAAGAACAACCATACCGACCTTCTTATTGATACAAAATATGCGTCGGTAGGCGCAACCGTTGCTCAATACGGCAAGAAGCTTAAGGGTAAGAAGGCAAAGGGAAAGTATGTATCCCCTGATAAGGCTATTAACGCGGGAACCTGTACGCTTCCCGATAATACCTGGTTCTTTAAAAACGTAATTCACGGACTCTATATTTATAACGCGGATACAACTAAATTCATTGCCGCCCTCTCAACGGGAAAGGTTAAATGCAATCTTAAATCGGTTAAAAAGAAATACGGTTATTCCCAGTTCCTTAAAGCCGACGTCGACCAGAACCTTAAAAACATAAAAAAGAAATAATACCAAATAAAAAAGTTAATATAAAAAAGCCTTCCCCTTGAGGGGAAGGTGTCGGCAACACCGACGGATGAGGTGGTGGATTGCCGAAGGCAAGACGGATGAGGCGTAAGCTTTAAATGTTTTTTATTATTTCCACCTCATCAGTTTCGCTTCGCTCAACAGCTTCCCCTCAAGGGGAAGCCTTTTTCTTTTTCGGATTTGGCATTACAAATCCTATGCTCGCTACAATCTGTGACAATAATAATTGCGTAAGTGATATTAAAGTGATATAATGACATTTGATAATAAGCAAATGTAAAAAGGAGAAAACAAATGACAAGCGAGTTTGATATGTCAACGATTAATATTCCTTATGGAGTATTACATGATTCTTGTCTTAAAAGCGTAACAAACGAAAACAACAAAATGACTTTTTCTTTTGATGTTAATATCTATCCTGAAGATTATACGGATGATTTTTACAAACAATATAAGGATTTTAAACATTGCGACATGATCGTTGAGATGGTTAAAGAACCTTGGAACTATTTTGTTCTTGAAACATGTATGAATAATCGTGGTAAAATCAAAGGGCTGAGCATAAACAGAGAAACATTTTTAGATGCTGTTAACTCTGCTGTTAGGGTTACATTTGTTGAGTGCGCTGTATCAGATAATGAATTCAAAATTGAATTAAGTGTTAATTTTTGGCACGCCAAAGGAAAACGAAAATATAGAAAATACGATATGTGTTATATTTCATTAGATGCGACTAAAGTAATATGGGAATGGTATTAAAAAAGAAGTGTGACTGATGACTCAGTCACACTTCTTTTTTACGTACACCTCTTTGAGGCTCTTTTATTTTTTATTCTTTTATAAGCGCTTTATACATTTTAATGTATTCGTTAGCGCTCTTGCCCCAGCTCATATCACACTCGAGGGCGCGTTTTACGAGCGTTTTCCAGAGCTTCTTATCCGCGTATGCTTCAACACCTCTGTAAATAGCGCCGAGCATATCGTATGCGTCATAGGTCTGGAAGGTGAAGCCGTTACCCTCGCCGTCGCCGCAGTCTGTAATCGAATCCTTAAGTCCGCCTGTCTCACGAACGATAGGAATAGTACCGTAGCGAAGCGCAATCATCTGGGAGAGTCCGCAGGGCTCGCTCTTACTCGGCATTAAGAAGAGGTCGCAGCCTGCGTAAATTTTTCTTGAAAGCTCGGGAACAAAGCCGATTGTAATACCGACCTTGTCGGGATACTTGTCGTGCATCTCGCGGAAGAAGCTTTCATACTGCCACTCGCCTGAGCCGAGTACGACGTACTGAATATCTCTTTCCCAAAGGCTCTTTTCAAATACCTCTTTAATGAGGTCGAAGCCCTTATGGCCCGCAAGACGGGAAACGATACCGATAAGCGGAACGTCGTCTCTTACCGCCATACCGAGCTGCTCCTGGAGCGCCTTTTTGTTCTTTGCCTTAGCCGCCTCAAATCTCTTTGAATTATAATTAGCGGCAATGCATTTATCGGTTTCGGGATTGTAGTTTTCGGTATCAATACCGTTTAAGATTCCGCAAAGCTTCCAGCTTCTCTGGTTTAAAATCGGGTCAAGTCCGTGTGAGAACCACGGGTCGAGGATTTCCTTTGCGTAAGTCGGGGATACGGTTGTAACCTTGTTTGCGCACTCGATACCTGCCTTCATAAAGTTTACAAGGCCGTCATACTGAATAAGGTTTGTAAACTCGGGAGCTATGCCGAGAACGTCGTCAAGAAGCTCGTTTCCGTATTTGCCCTGGTACTGAATATTGTGAATAGTGAAAACGGTTTTAATGTTTTCAAAGCCCTCTCTCTGAGCATAGTAACAGGAATAATAGAGGGGGGTCAAAGCGCTCTGCCAGTCGTTACAGTGGATAATATCGGGCTTCCAGTCAAGCTCGGGAATTATCTCAAGCACCGCTCTTGCAAAGAAGGCAAATCTCTCCGCGTCGTCATAGTGTCCGTAAATACCGTCGCGCTTAAAATAATACTGGTTATCAAGGAAGTAATATATTACTCCGTTGTGCTTTGCTTCGAAAATTCCGCAATACTGTCTTCTCCACGAAACCGGAACGGAAATAGAGGTGATGAATTTCATCTTGTCCTTATATTCCTGTTTAATGGAGTCGTAAAGAGGCATTACAACGCGGCAACCGATAAGTCTTTTTCTCAGCGCTGCGGGAAGCGAGCCCGCAACGTCGCCGAGTCCGCCCGACGCCATAAACGGCAATGCTTCCGATGATACGTATAATACTTTCATAGCTGTACTCCTAAATTCTTGTATCCTTTGAGAGGCTTACGGGGAAGTTAGCCGCGCCCGAAAGCTCAATGCCGGATTTAATATTACAATTCTTATCAGCAATAATGTAATTAATCTTTGCGTTTTCGCCGATTACGGTATCCTGCATAAGAATTGAGTTTTTAACTACTGCGCCCTCTTCAATTTTTACACCCTTGAAGATAATGCAGTTTTCAACCGTGCCCTTAATCTGGCAACCGTCGGCGATAAGAGAATTATTAATCTTGGCCTCGGTACCGTAGAGAGTGGGCATATCGTCTCTTTCCTTAGTGTAAATCGGTCTGTCGGGAGCGAAAAGCTTTTCTCTCTTGTCCTTAGCGAGAAGGCTCATAGAGATATCGTAATAGCTCTGTACGCTGTCAATTGTACCTACAAAATTCTTTGTAGCGTCATAGGCGTAAGCCATACCCGAATTAATACAGTTAAGAAGAATACTTCTCTGGAAGGAAACTTCATTTTTTGAATGAGCCGTTGTGATAAGCGACTGAAGAAGGTATTTTTTAATAAGTATAATATTGCACGAATAGAATACCTCGCCGTCCTTATCGGGGTCGATTGCCGCGTCCTCAATTCTGCCGTTAGCGGCAACCTTGTTGAAAACGAGGGTGGACGCCGTATTTTTCGGCATTTCTCCCTTAACGCCTACGATTGTAACAGCCGCCTTGCTGTTTTCGTGAGCCTCAAAGAGCTCCTCGTAGTCTATATTCATAATGTTATAGCAATCCGAAAGAAGCACATAGTCCTGAGTCGAATGGTCAAGAAAGCTCATGTTTCCGTAAATTGCGTCAATTCTGTTGCCCCACATAGTTGTTGAGTTAAGCGAGTAGGGAGGAAGAAGATACAGACCGTCGGTCTTTCTTGATAAATCCCAGGGCTTGCCCGTTCCTACATGGTCCATAAGTGAATTAAAGTTTGCGTTGGTTACAACGCCGATTTTTGTAATCTGGCTTTCAACCATATTTGAAAGCGGGAAGTCGATAAGACGAAAACGTGAGCAAAACGGTACGGAGCCCATAGTTCTCATATCGGTTAAGCTCTCAAGCGTCTCTTCGTGAATATTAGCAAAAATCATTCCAAGAACCTTTTTTCCGTTCATGTCTTATACCTCCTCTCCTGATGCAATCATATCCTTGGGTGCAATTTTTGTACCCGTTTTAATTTTAGCATTTGAGCCGATTACGGCAATGCCCCAGTTTTCGGGATTATCCAAATCCTCGGGTATTGCGCCGACCTCTGCGCCCTCTTCAATAACAGCGTCCTCGGCAATTATTGAATAGTAAACCTTTGCGCCCTTTTTAATGGTTGCTCCCGGCATAATTACCGAATACTTAACCTCGGCGTCCTCTTCTACCGTAACATCGGGCGAGATAACGGAATAATCAATTTCGCCTTCAATCTCACAGCCCTCGCCTACCGACGAGTTTTCCACCTTTGCCTTGCTTCCGATATAGCTCGGGGGCGACATCGGATTTCTTGAGTAAATCTTCCAGGTCTTGTCGCTTAAATCAAGGTCAACGTTCGGATTAATAATATCAAGATTAGCTTCCCAGAGAGAGTCGATTGTTCCTCCGTCCTTCCAATAGCCCTTGAACGGGAAGGCAAACATTCTCTGCTCATCAGCAAGCATAGCGGGAATAATATTTTTACCGAAGTCGTTTGAGGAATTCGGGTCCGCCTCGTCCTCGGTAAGGTATTTTTTAAGTTTGTCCCATGAGAAAACGTATACGCCCATTGACGCCTTGTTTGATTTGGGCTCAGCCGGCTTCTCGGCAAACTCGTAAATCTTGTCGTTTTCATCGGTTGCAAGAATACCGAAGCGCGAAGCCTCCTCCCACGGAACCTCGAGAACCGCGATGGTGCAGTCCGCGTTGTTCTTCTTGTGGAAGTCAATCATCTTAGCGTAATTCATCTTATAGATATGGTCGCCCGAAAGAATTACAACATATTCAGGGTCGTATTTTTCGATAAATGCAATATTCTGATAAATAGCGTTTGCGGTTCCCTTGTACCACTCAGCTCCGCCGATTGCCTCATAGGGTGAAAGAACGTGAACGCCGCCGTTGAGTCTGTCCAGATCCCAGGGCTGTCCGTTTCCGAGGTAATCGTTAAGAACGAGGGGCTGATATTGGGTAAGCACGCCAACCGTGTATATACCGCTGTTAACGCAGTTTGAAAGCGGAAAGTCGATAATGCGGTAATTTCCGCCGTAGGGAACTGCGGGCTTTGCAATGCTCTTTGTAAGCACTCCGAGACGCGAGCCCTGACCGCCTGCAAGAAGCATTGCAACAACATCTGTTTTATGTTTCATTTGTTGTATCCTCCGTTACATTATTTCTTGGTTTTAGCCTTTGATTTTGCCTTTTTCGGTTCAGCCTTTTTTGCCTTGGGTTTCTCAGACTTTACCTCTTTTTTCGGTTCGGTCTTTTTAGCCTTTGACTTTTCGAGCTTTACCTCTTTTTTCGGTTCGGCTTTTTTAGCCTTGGGCTTTTCATCAACTTTTTTAAGAAATACAGCCGATAAGCCGTGAAGCTTAAGGTCAATATGCTGTTCCAAACCGTGAATAGGCTCGTCAACGGTCTTATATGTTCCTGCAAGTCTTGCCCTGTCGCCCCCGTATTTTGAAAGTGAGGTGTCAAAGACAATCTTGTATTTACCCTTATCGGGAACTCCTATGCGGTAGCTGTCAAAGCCGTTCGGAGTCCAGTTGAAAACTGCAATAATTTCTTCGCCCTTTTTGTTAATCCTTCTGAAAGCGATTACGCTGTTGCAGTTGTCTTCGCTTGAAATCCAGCTGAAGCCGTCCCAGGAGTAATCAATCTCCCAGAGCTCGCTGTGGTCTTTGTAGAAATTGTTAAGCTCTTTAACGTAGCCCTGAAGCTGGCGGTGCTTTTCGTAATCGAGAAGAAGCCAGTCAAGTCCCTGCTTGTAATTCCACTCAATAAACTGACCGAATTCGCTTCCCATAAACAGAAGCTTTTTACCCGGGTGAGTAATCATATATGCAAGGAAAAGCCTCATTCCGTCGAACTTCATATCATAGTCGCCGGGCATTTTATTAATAAGCGAGCATTTTCCGTGAACAACCTCATCGTGGCTTATCGGAAGAATAAAGTTTTCCGAGAAAGCATAGAAGAACGAGAAGGTAATACAGTTATGATTTCCTTTTCTGAAAAGCGGGTCAAGCGAGGTGTAACGAAGCATATCGTTCATCCAGCCCATATTCCACTTGAAGTTAAAGCCGAGTCCTCCGATATCGGTCGGCATTGTAATCATCGGCCACGCCGTTGATTCTTCGGCAATCATCATTACCTCGGGGTGCTCCCTGAACATTGCGGCGTTAAGCTGTTGGAAGAATTCAACCGCTTCAAGATTTTCGCGTCCGCCTCTTTCGTTAGGAGTCCACTGACCGTTTTCGCGTCCGTAATCAAGATAGAGCATCGAAGCGACTGCGTCAACACGGAGTCCGTCAAAATGGAATTTTTCAACCCAGTACATTGCCGAGGAGATAAGGAAGGATTTAACCTCTTTTTTGGAGTAGTCAAATACTCTCGTGCCCCATTCCTTATGCTCGCCCTTTTTCGGGTCGCTGTATTCGTAGCAGCACGCCCCGTCAAATTCGTAAAGTCCGTGAGCGTCCTTCGGGAAATGAGCGGGAACCCAGTCAAGAATTACGCCGATGCCGTTTTGATGGCATTTATCAATGAAATACATTAAATCCTCGGGAACGCCGTATCTTGAGGTTGCGGCAAAATAACCCGTAACCTGGTATCCCCACGAGCCGTCAAACGGGTATTCCATAATAGGAAGAAGCTCGATATGGGTATAGCCCATATCCTTAACATACGGTACAAGCTCGTCAGCCATATCGCGGTATGTAAGAAAATTACCGTCGTCGTGCTGCTTCCAGGAGCCGAAGTGTACCTCGTAAATATTTACGGGCTTTTCAAGAACCGAGCCCTTTTTAGCAGCGTCGTACCACTTTTTGTCCTTCCATTTATAATCGGAAAGCTCGTAAACCTTTGAGCCCGTTGCCGGTCTTGTTTCCTGGTGTACCGCGTACGGGTCCGCTTTCATAATAACCGTACCGCTCTTGGTTGTAATTGAATACTTGTAACAATCATAGATATTTACGTTATCTATGATTGCTTCCCAAATTCCGGGGGATATCGGAAAGCATTTGTGAGCCTCGGGATTCCATGAATTGAAATCGCCCACAACGCTTACTGCCTCAGCGTGCGGAGCCCACACCCTGAAGGCATAGGTATTCTCTTTAATTTTATGAACTCCGAAGAATTCATATGCCTTATAATTTGTACCGTCATGGAACAAGTATATCGGCAGCTGATAATCGTCTTTTACTTTTACCATAAACGTTCTCCTTTTTTACAAAAGAATATATTTATCCATATTATTAATTACATCATAACATTTTTACTATAACAATTCAAGGGCTTTTTGGCTATTTTGTTACAAGAAATTATTAAAATTCTGTAAAAATTATGCATTTTGTTACAAAACTCATAAGTTGTAATCAGGCAAGAGATGACAAATAATTAAAATCTTTATTTTAATATTGCTAAATATTATATCCTTGTGCTATAATACAAACTTATTGAAGAGGAAAACAGGTGATTATATGAAATTTACTAAAATGCACGGCTGCGGAAACGACTATGTGTATTTTGATTGCACCGAGGAAAAAATCGAAAACGAAAGCGATGCGGCAATTAAGCTTTCCGACAGGCATTTCGGTATCGGCGGCGACGGTATAATTATTATCAAGAGGGGTAAAAAAGCCGAATTTGAAATGGTTATGTATAACGCCGACGGAAGCCGCGGCGCTATGTGCGGAAACGGTATAAGATGCGTTGCCAAGTTCGTTTACGATAAAGGTCTTACGGATAAAAAGCATATCTCAATTGAGTCCATGGGCGCGGTTAAATATATTGACGTTGAAACCGAAAACGCAAAGGTAAAAAGCGCAAGAGTTGATATGGGCGCGCCGATACTTGAGGCTGAGAATATTCCCGTTAAAAGCAACAACAAAAGGGTAATTGACGAGGCAATAACCGTTGACGGTCAGGATTATAAAATGACCTGCGTATCAATGGGCAATCCTCACGCAGTTGTTTTTATTGATAAATCACCGAGGGAATTCCCGCTTGAAAAGGTAGGTCCTCTTTTTGAAAACAACGAGGTATTTCCGGACAGGACGAATACCGAGTTTATAAAAGTAATTGACAGAAAAAACCTTGAAATGCGCGTATGGGAGAGGGGAAGCGGAGAAACGCTTGCCTGCGGAACGGGAGCCTGCGCAAGCGCCGTTGCAGCAATACTTAACGGCTATTGCGATAACGAGCTCACGGTTCATCTCCTCGGCGGAGACCTTGAAATCAGCTGGAGCGGAAATGAGGGCGACAGCGTGTTTATGACAGGTCCTGCCACAACCGTTTTTGAAGGTGAAATAGATTTATAAAAAGCTTTGGGAGGTTAAGAATATGAAAAAAACAGTTCAGCTTTACGAAGGCAAGGCTAAGAAGGTATGGGCAACCGACGACGAAAATATTGTTATCGTTGACTATAAGGACGACGCTACCGCCTTTAACGGAGTGAAAAAAGGAACAATTGTAGGCAAGGGTGTTGTAAACAATAAAATGAGCAACTACCTTATGCAGTTAATTGAGAAAAACGGCGTTCCGACTCACTTTATCGAGGAGCTTTCCGACAGGGAAACAGCCGTTAAAAAGGTTACTATCGTACCGCTTGAGGTAATTATCCGTAACCGTGCAGCAGGCTCAATTTGTAAGCGTCTCGGTCTTGAAGAGGGTATGGATTTTGTTTGTCCTTCAATTGAGTTTTCATACAAAGATGACGACCTCGGCGACCCGCTTATCAACGGCTACCATGCTGTATCCTGCGGTTTTGCAACAAGGGAAGAGGTTGAGAGAATCAAGGAAATGGCGTTTAAAGTAAACGACGTTCTTAAAGAGTATTTTGCTTCAATCGGCGTAGAGCTTATTGACTTTAAGCTTGAGTTCGGCAAGACTGCCGACGGAACAATCGTGCTCGCTGATGAAATCAGTCCCGATACCTGCCGCTTCTGGGATATCAAAACCCACGAGAAGCTTGATAAGGACCGCTTCCGCAGAGACCTCGGCGGAGTTGAAGAGGCATATGCCGAAATGATGAAGAGAGTAGGTCTTGACTAATGGCTAACGACAGATATTCTTCTCCCTTTGCCGCAAGATATGCAAGCAGGGAAATGCAGTATATTTACTCGCCTGACTTCAAGTTTAAAACCTGGAGAAAGCTTTGGATTGCTCTTGCCGAGGCTGAAAATGAGCTCGGCTTAAACGTTACAAAGGAGCAGATTGAGGAGCTTAAGGCGCACGCTGATGATATTAATTACGAGGTGGCTCAGGAATACGAAAAGAAATTCCGCCACGATGTAATGAGCCACGTTCACGCCTACGGCGAGCAGTGCCCCGATGCAAAGGGAATTATCCATCTCGGAGCAACCTCCTGCTACGTAGGAGATAATACCGACGTAATTACAATGCGCGAAGCGCTTTACCTCGTTAAGAAAAAGCTTGTTAACGCGATTGCGGGACTGGCTGAGTTTGCCGAAGAATACAAGGATATGCCCTGTCTCGGCTTTACTCATTTTCAGCCGGCGCAGCCGACAACCGTAGGTAAAAGAGCAACGCTCTGGCTTATGGATTTAGTGCTTGATTATAACGAGATTTGCCACGTTATTGATACTCTTATGCTGCTCGGCTCAAAGGGTACGACGGGAACCCAGGCTTCGTTCCTCGAGCTCTTTGACGGAGACCATGAAAAGTGTAAGGAGCTTGACAGGAAAATTGCCGAAAAAATGGGCTTTAAATCCTGTTTCCCCGTAAGCGGACAGACCTATGCAAGAAAGCTTGATACAATCGTTTGCAACGCGCTTGCACTTATCGCTCAGTCCTGCTGTAAGTTCTCAAACGACTTAAGACTTCTTCAGAATCTTAAGGAAATTGAAGAGCCCTTTGAGAAAAATCAGATTGGCTCCTCGGCTATGGCTTATAAACGCAATCCGATGAGAAGCGAAAGAATTGCGTCGCTTTCAAGATATGTGATGATTGACGCGCTCAACCCCGCGTGGACAGCTTCCGCTCAGTGGTTTGAGAGAACTCTTGACGACAGTGCAAATAAGAGAGTTTCGGTTGCGGAGGCATTTCTTGCGATTGACGGAATACTCGATTTATTTATAAATGTCACAAGCGGTCTTGTTGTATATCCTAAGGTAATTGAAGCAAGACTTATGAGCGAGCTTCCGTTTATGGCAACCGAAAATATTATGATGGACGCCGTTAAAAAGGGCGGAGACCGTCAGGAGCTCCATGAAAGAATCCGTCAGCACTCAATGGCAGCCGGCGCGGTTGTCAAGGTTGAGGGCGGACAGAACGATTTGGTTGACAGAATCGCAGGAGACCCCGCGTTTATGACGAGTAAGGAAGAGATTTTATCAATTCTCAAGCCTGAAAACTTTGTGGGCAGAGCTCCCGAGCAGACCGCCGATTTCTTAAAAGAAGTAATCAAGCCGATACTTGATGAAAACAAAGACCTCCTCGGCGTTGACGTAGAAATAAACGTATAATAAAAAGAGCCCCAAGGGGCGCCCGGTATAAAGAAGGTAGTTGAGTGGAAACTCAACTACCTTCTTAAATTATTTATAAACACAAATAATATTATTCATCTTGTACTTCGTTCTCTCGTTCTTGCTGTGCACAATCAGGACAAACGGGACTTCCGTTATCTAGATAATCACATTTCGAAGGGTCAATCATTTTACCACAAATCGGGCATTGAATTCTGTCGGTCATATATTTATTCCTTTCGTATTATAATAATTATTTTGGCTTTTTAGCGTTATCCGGAATTCGCCAAGGTTTGCCTTTACCGTCCTGCTCTGCACCTTCTATCAATCCTTTTCGGCAAAGTTTAGAAACATAATCACGTTTCAAACCCCAGCGTTTAGCTGCTTCACTTGTGCCCATATATTCTCCCATATTCTACACCTCTCTGTTCCAATTATATAAGCAAATATTTGTATTACCAATCATATCCAGGGTCATTTTCAGGGTGTTCCTCAAAGTAATCATCCATATAATTTTGCACAGCGTCTCCAAATTCATCTTCAGAATTATAGCTATATCTATCACTTTTACTGCTACGTCCCCCCGAAAAATTACGATGAGAATAGCTTGGAATCCCTCTAGAATAATGATTAAAGCCGTATTCAAAATCTTCATCTGGATAAATATCCAATCCGTCACCTGATTCCTTAATTCCATGAATATCTGATGCACCTGGAGTTTTTTCATTACTATTTAAATATTCTTCTGTTACATAATAATAATTGCCATTTGCACTTACTAATTTGTAATAATCGGTAGATGCTTTTTGGTCGGTATAAGTTAAAGTAAAATCTACAGTTTCACTAACAGTTCCGTCTTTATCGATGTGAAGTAAATGCATTTTATTTGCTTCTTCATAATAATAATCACCTACAAAAGTATCAGTTACAGTAGAAAACACCTCAGGCCTAAAATACATATAATCATGAATTTCACGCCTATATCTAATCATCAAAGCGGTTCCGCCAATCAATACTATTACCAGTAGAAATGCTACAATTTTTAATGCTTTTTTCATCTTTATATTCTCTCCTTAAATAAAAAATGCGTACAGCCGAGACTGTACGCCAAAAACGCAAGCTCAACTGTCGCCAAACATTTCACATAAACGAATTAAATCGGTATGCAATTAAGAGCATGCATTTTTATCAAATGATAAAAATAACACACCGATAATAATTCGTGATTAAATTGTGAAATATTTGGCACTTACATTTTAGCATTTTATAACAAGATAGTCAAGAAATATGTCACAGACTGTAGCGAGCATAGGATTTGTACTGCCAAATCCCGAAAAAGAAAACAGACCAAAAGCAAATCGGTCTGTCGTTAATGAAATATTGCAAGCAATATGAAATAATTTGTCAGAACAAATTGTGAAATATCTCGCTTTGCTCGATGTGAAATTAAATTAATCCTCTATATGCCGCAGGCATATTTCATTGCGAAGCAATTTCATATTCTGAAAGAATATTTCACTAATCCGCAAGGATTAATTTAATTGGGAGAACCTTCTTTACGAAGGCTCTCCCAAGGGGGCTCTTTTTATAATTTTTCAACGTCTATACTAACAATTTTATCAAGGAATTCCTTAGGCGTTATTACAATTCCTTTATCGAGGAAATCGTCCATATTACGGTTGAAATTATTAATATAAAGCGGAGCGTCAACGTATTCAACGTCGATGTGGAGCTTTTTTGTATCCTTAATTATTGTTTCAACGTCGTAATCGTGGGTGCTGTAATAATGCTTTGCCTTGACTTCGTTGTTGCTGATATATTGAAGAATAATATTTCTTTCACTCATTGAAAGGGATATATATTTGTCGTCGGCCTTTGAGAGCGCCTGTCCCATATTCATCTGGGCTACCGCTTTGCATGCGCCGCTGTTTACAAAAAACTCGTTAATAAATATTCTTTCAAGCGGGCTTGTATCATCGGGAGTAATAACCGCAAGAATGTTTTTAGCCAGCTTTTTCCCGTAAAGCTCTTTTATAAACTCTTTAAATTCGTTCTGGCACGCGGCAATCCTGCTTGCAAACTGGTGATAAAAGGGGATGTTTCTTATGTCCTCGATACCCGGCATATTAAATGGGGTAAAGGTATTTTCATCCCTTTTTTTAACAAGAATATTATTATTGGTTATAATCATCGGAATACTTCTTGCCATAGTTTCACCTCCGTGTTTTTATATTATACCTTATATTTTAAATATTTTCAATAGTATTACAATTGTGTAACTTTTATACACATTTTCCCATAATGTGTTATAATTAACGACTGAAAAATAAGGAAAGGAATATTTCAAGTACTTATGGATGACAGAGAGTTAGAAGAGATACTTGCCGAAATACGCGAAAAAGCAGGTATTACAAATACTCCGGCAAAGCCGTCGGAGGATATCGCTCCGCCGAAGCGTGTTAAAAGCGAAGAGCCGGAGGCTGTAAGAAGGGCTGCGGATATACCTGCGCCGAAGCCTTCCGGGTTTGAAACAAAACCTTTTGATATGCCGAAGGCAGAAAAGAAGGCGAACGCTTTTAATATTGTTGAGGATAAGAATGAACCTACCGTTATTGCTCCTCCGATAAGATACAGGGACGAGCAGAAGGCTTTTGATTATTCCGAGGACGGCGAGCCTCTTGAGGGCGATATTGATAACGGCTATGAGGACGAAGAAGGCAGCGACAAGCTCAAAAAGGGCATTATTATTGGTTTAGTTGTTCTTATTATTATAGCTCTTATTACCGGAGTTTATTTCGGATTTATTAAAAAGGACAAGTCCGATAAGCCGACCAAAGCCGAAACCTCTCAAAGCACAACCGTTAAGGCTGACGAGGAGCTCGGCGAGATTAATCCTCTTACGGGCGAGGGCGGATATAACGCTTCGGCAATCGGAAAAAGACCCGTTGCGGTAGTTGTTGAAAATGAATACTCAGCCGAATCGGTAAGACCTCAGTGGGGTATTAACAAAGCCGATATAGTAATGGAGGCTGAAACCGAATTTTCAACGAGAATGTTATTCTTCTGGGCTGATTATACCAATATGCCCGACCAGATAGGTCCTACCCGTTCCGCAAGACCTCCGTTTATTCATTTCAGTAATCTCTTTAACGCGGTATTTATTCACGCCGGTCTTTCCCACTCCAAGGGAGATTATGTAGGCGCGGACACCGTCTTTGAAAACGAAGGGATTGACCATATTAATCTTCTCCGTCTTGACGAGTCTGGAAATTTCTTCGGAAGAGATACGAGCCGCGGCGGTTCAATGGAGCACACGGGCTATCTTAACGGTAATAATACCGAGGCTCTGCTTCAAAAGAGTAATATCAAAACCGAACTGAATACGGCAAAGTTTTCTCAGCTTAAATTCAATAAAAAGCCGAAGGCGCTCAGCGAAAGCAATGCGAATACGATAAGCTTCCTCTGGTCCGACCCCGAAAACGGCGGCCACTGTCCCAAGACGGGCAAGTACAGATATGACGCAGATGAAGAAAAATATACAACGAGCGACTTTGATTCCTCTAACGGAGACGCAGACGTTGAATTTGAAAATCTTATATTCCTTCTTGATGAAACGGAATATATTGTAAAGCACGATTATAAATCCGCCGGCAATTCCGAAACCTATTGCGATTATAAGCTTACCGGCGGAAAGGGAGTCGTTGCAAGCCGCGGAACTTATATCAATATTACCTGGTCGGTTAAGGACGGAAAGCTTGTTCTTAAAAACGAAAAGGGCAAGGAAGTAAAGCTTAACCCCGGAAAGAGCTATATCGGTTACGGCTCCTCAAACAAGGGCGGAAAGGTAACAATAAACCCCGCAACAACCGAATAAAAAAAGCACCCGCTCGGGTGCTTTTTTAACTAATAGTGAATAGTGAATAGTGAATAGTTTCGGGTGAGCTTCGCTCACACTCATTTTATTGTTCGAGCGCAGCGAGTAACCAAAATTATTCATTATTAATTATTAATTATTCACTAAAAAAGGACTGCAAATTAATTGCAGTCCTTTTTATTTTTATTAGAGAAGTCCGTCCCAGGTATCAACCTCTTTAGCCT
>JAFSZK010000067.1 GCA_017458975.1 Eubacterium sp.
ACTGTTTCAATCAAAAATGCAAGCGAAAGCTTTTCGCCTTTTTTAATCTTGTATTTATCTCTTACATATGCCTGACCGGGCATATCACCGCCGACTCCCTGCTGAGCAGAGTCAACGCTGACGTAGAGCTTATCCGACTTTTTAATATCCGCAATGTGTTCAAAGCCCTCAAGGTCATACGGCGAATAGTAAAGTGCCGAGAACATTAGCGGTTTATCGTAATATGCGCTTACTTTAACCCCCCTGCCCTTTTTGTCAAGAAGAGTGAAATATCTCACGTCCGCTCTTGTTGAGCTTTCCTGGGGTCTCATATAGCGGTATTCAAAGTCGTCGGCAGTCATTGAGTACTTGCCGATTTTATAACCCGTCTTTCGGTCGGGATAACAGGGCTCCGGTCCCCTTCCATACCATGAAACGTTGTTATAGCTCTTATCAAGATTAAAGATATAACCGAATCTTATCGGGTCAATTTTCGGCACCGCGCTATGATATACGGCAACTCTCGAATCATTATAAACAGTATATGAAGCAAACGCGTCCTTAAAATTAGGAACGTCAAGAGCAACGCTGATTTTTACGCAGTTTTCCTTTTCTTCCACATTGGTTTTAAACGCTTTAACTTTTTTAGCAGAATTAAGCCATTTATAATAAGGGTTAAATCGAATAAGCGGCGGAGCAAAGTTAAAGACATCCCTGTCGTTATCGGTAAGGGCTCTGAAATATTCGGGAGCAAGGGAGGTGATAATATCCTCTCCGTCCTTTGTATATCTCACAAGCTTGCCGCCGTTGATTTCAACCTTAAAGCCATTACCCGTAACAATAACGTCATCCTTATTTCTCTTTACTTCAAGCTTATCCTTACATTCGCTAAGGGCGGGCTTAACCGCCTCTTTAAGAATAAACTGGTCATATGCAATTTCTGCATTTGATTTAAGACCGGGAGTCTTTTTCTTCGTATGGAAAGAGATAGTTAAAATACATTCTTTATCTTCGGGAAGAGCAGAATAATCGTAGGGTATATCAATAAATTCCTCCTGAAGCGGAGTTAGGTTGAATTTATCCATTTCGCCGGACTGTATTTCTTCGCCTTCACACTCTATAACCCACTTGCATTTATAAGAAGAAACGTCGGTAAAGAGGAATCTTGAGCGCACGTTGAACCTTCCGCAGGTAACGTCAAACGCGGTAGTAACTATGGGCTGATAAACGTGTTTAACCTCAGTATATTGCGGGTGGGGCTTTCGGTCTGCGCCGATTACGCCGTTAGCGCAGAAATAGCCGTTTGAGCCCGTCATTGCGGCAATATTAAAGGTGTTAAAATGCTTCGGCTCGTCCTTCTCAAAGTCCGTACCGTAAAGCCAGTTTTCGTTTCCGTTCTCGTCAAGCTTATGTATTGCCTGGTCAACCCAGTCCCATATAAAGCCGCCGCACATATTGTCATACTTTTCAAAGTCGTCCATATACTCCTGAAAATTACCCAGAGAGTTTTCCATACTGTGAGCATATTCACAGAGAATAACGGGTTTTGTATACATATCCGCGCTAATCGGCTTTGAGTCAGCGGCAAGAGCGTTTGCAATATTATCAAAAGCGCTGAGCGTTATAGGCTCCTTTTCACCGAGCTTACGCATTGTTTCGAAGTCGGGATACATACGCGAAATAACGTCGCTCTTTGTAAAATCAAAATCGCCTTCATAGTGGAACTGTCTTGTATTATCAAGCTTTTTAGCGGCTTCTTTCATCTTCATAAAGTTGTCGCCGTCGCCCGCCTCATTACCAAGCGACCACATAAAAATACAGGGATAATTCCTGTCGCGCAGTACCATACGTTCCATTTTATCAACCGCGAGAGCAGTCCACATAGGATTTGAACCGGGAACGTCCTTACGCCTTACTCCGTGGCTTTCAAGGTCGCATTCGTCCATAACGTAAAAGCCGTACCGGTTTGCAAGGGTGTAAAAATACGGGTCGTTGGGATAATGGGAGGTACGGATTGCGTTAATATTACACTGTTTCATTAAGTCGAAATCCTGCGTATAACGTTCTTTCGGAACAGCCCAGCCGTAATCGGGGTCATAATCGTGACGGTTTGTTCCCCTTACCATAAGAGGCATACCGTTAAAGAGTATTTTTTCGCCGACAATTTCAACCTTTTTAAAGCCCACCTCAAAGGTCTTGACGCAAACGGTTTTCTTTCCCTGAGTAAGCGTCATTACAAGAGTATAGACGTTGGGGGTTTCTGCTGACCACTTTTTCGGATTTGAAACCAATTCATTAACGGTAAGCTTTGCGCACTCCCCCGCCCTTACAGTATCTTCAGCTTCGCCGAGAGGTATTTCCTTTTCGGTAGGACTGATAAGATAGGCGCTTGCTTTAATCTTTTTATCTGAGTCGTTATAGTTTTTTACGAAAATATCAAGAGTTGTATCGGAGTCTTTATATTCGCTATCAAGCTCTGTCCTAAAATAGAAATCTCTCAGGCAGGACTTAGGCTCCGCATAGAGATAAACCTCCCTGTATATACCGCTCATATTCCACATATCCTGGTCTTCAAGATATGAGCTTGCGGCATAGCGGTAAACCTTTGCGCAAACAAGGTTTTTACCGCTCTTTATATATTCTGTAACGTCAAACTCGTGAGGAGTCATAGAGCCGCAGGAATATCCGACATATTTTCCGTTCACCCATACTTCAAGCGCAGTTTTACACGCACCGAAATGAAGGAATACTTCCCTTCCTTCAAGCTCCTTTTTCAGCTCAAAAAATCTTCGGTAATAACCGATTTCCTGACTTCTCCGGTCAATAGTCGGAATTTTTGACTTGCTGCGTGAAATTGCTCTCGGGTAAGTGCTTGCATAATAGCAGGGCGCGCCGTAGCCGTTAAGCTGCATAATATGGGGAACGCTCACGTCGTCCCAGTCCTTATCACGGTATTCAATTTGTTCAAAGCCGCTCATTTCATAGCCGCAGCCCTGTTGAAATGAAAACTTCCAGACGCCGTTTAAGCTTTGCTTATACTTGCTTTCCTCATCGCCGAGAGCCTCCTCAAGGCTGTCATAAGGCATGGCAATAGTATGACCGTCTTCTTTATTAATCTTAATCTTATAGGGGTCTTCCCAAATAAACTTTTCCTTCATAATTTACTCCCTGATATTAATTATATAAATAGTTTAACATATTAGATTAAATATGTAAATAATGGAATAATACAAAGTTTAAAGGAAATGCTATTAACACGGAGGTGACAATATGACGTCAAAGGAATTATTATACGTTGAGGACGCGCTCGGACACGAGCAGTTTCTTAAAACAAAATGCTGTGAGGCTAAAAACCAAATCAGTGATACCGAGCTTAAAAACTCGGTTTCGGAATTAGAAAGAAAGCACGACGAGCTTTTTAACGGCTTTATGGGATTACTCGGTTAGGAGGACATTATGCAGGATAAAGAATTATTACAGGATATTTTAATGCTTGAAAAGGGCGCTTGCGATTTATATATGCACGGCACGGTTGAAGCGTCAACAAATAATATCAACAGCGCCTTTAAAAATGCACTTAACGAAAGTCTTACTATGCAGGATAATATCTATAAACAGATGGAATCAAAGGGCTGGTATCAGACCGAACAGGCGCAGCAGGATAAAATTGATATTTTAAAAAATAAGTTTCAGAATATGCAGTAAAAAACGGGAGGGCGTTTGCCCTCCCCTACTTTTTCACTCTTCTCTATTCACTCTTCTCTTTTCTCTTTTCACTCTTGTCTATTCTATGTTATCTTATATCAGAATGTTTAGTGGGACACAGAACCGTCCCCTGTCCCATTTCCTTGCATATGTACAAAAGTCATCAATTAACAAAACAGATACCAGTAATGTTATCGTAAGTAATGAACTAATAATCTTTTTCATAGGTTTCCCTCATTGTTTTATCTTTAGTTAAATTATGTCATACAGTGAAATATTGCTTTTTATAAATGTCATTAATCCTATTTATACCAAGAAGAATACTCAATATACCAATCCCAAGAATCATTCTCCGTTTTTGGTTTCATTACCGTGCGGGTTAAGTATTGACGATTTATTATTTTTACTTGAAATTCCATATGAGAATTTAGCTTCTTATTGATTGTATTTTTAATGTAATCTCTTTCTTCTTGATAATCTTTTTCATCTATCTTTTCGTCATAGTAAAAAATGCAATTAGGGTATTTTTTTGAATAACAGTTAATAACAAAGTCTTCCGCGTCTTTTTTACTTAAAATATATTTATTATTTGTTTTTGTGTTTTTTTGGTAAAACCCAATATTATTACTTTTTAGAGAAATACCTATTATTTTTTCATCAACATTTTGTTGAAGCCACTCTGTACACCATTTTTCAATATCATCTATCTGATAATCATCGTAAAATTTACCTTTATATCTGTTAACAAAAAGGTTTTTGTTTTTGTACTTGAATTCAAACGAATAATCACTGAAGGCCAATTGCTGTGCCCATTCTCCTGAACTCGAAATATAGAACTCAGAGGGTTTATAATCAACAAGTTCAAATTCATTCTTGTCAGCATCATATTTATCGCAAAGGTAATTCACAGCTCTTGCTTTTACAAAATTATAACTTGTTAAGTCTAAAATTTTATAAACACAGAGCACGGAAGCTATTATCAATAATACTATAATTATCTTTTTCTTCTTACTCATAATCTCAACTCCTTAAGTTTATAATAATACATTTATTCATTAAATGTCAATGATTTGCAGTTATCAGACGACAGATGACAGAAGGCAGTCAATGGATAATGGACAATGGATAATTGATAATTTCGGGTGGGCTCTTCTTGCAGAACGGCAGACCCTTTTGTCACTTCGTGACATTTCCCCTAACAGGGGAATAACCCACACCCATTTTATTGTCCGAGCAAATCGAGAAACCTCAATTCGTTATTCGTCATTTGTAATTCGTAATTGAAAAACAGGGCGGTTATTAGCCGCCCTGTTTTAATATGTACGCATAGTCCTTTGCGTTAACGAATCCGTCAAGGTTAATATCGGGATAGTTATTATAACCTCCCCCGGTATCGGTAATGTTATTTTCAAAGAATACGGCTTTATCAAGCACTCTTACAGTATCGTCGTTATAATACTGATAAACGAGATTATTATCTTCATTTACACCAAAGCCGCCCGTATATTCATTAACGGTTGTAATATCATATACTGTACCGTCAAAAAGAACGGAGTAAATCTTTTGGGCGTTATAAACGTAAAAACGGTTATCAAGAAACGCAAGACGAATCAAGGTATCGTAAAAGCTGTATTCATGAGGATTATCCTGTTCATCGTAGCGATATCCTCTGTACCTCAGACGTGAAGTATTGAAAAGCGAGCCGAGCTGGGTTTCATCTCCGTTTAACTCCCTTTTAACAAGCTTAGCGCTATAATAAGTTGAGGTCGAATCAAGATAATAATAACAGCCGCCGAAGGAATAAATCCTTGAATTTACATCGTTCCAGAAGGCGATATCGTATGCGTCAGACGTCGAATCACAGTCATCGTATGTAATACCCCCGAAATGATAGGCGCCGTCGTCGCCCTCAAAATAGCTGTCGCTCTTCATAAAATAAGCATGTCTTACCGAGCCGTAATTATTAATGTCGGTTCCGGTATCAAAATTATCAAAGGTTAGGTCGCAGTTATACCAGTTACCGCCGATTTTAATTTTATTCCAGGCGTGATGCATAGTGTCGGAAGCAACATAGGTTGAGTCGATTCCGACCATTGAAAGAAGATAGGAATACGTAAGAGTAAAGCCCGCGCAGACTACAACCTTATTATGGAAAAAGCCGTATGCGCTGTGGTATATTTCCCTATCAGCCAATTCGGGCGTATAATCCTCGTCGTCCTCGTTTTTTACGGTTGGATAAATACCTTCGGTACATATATAATCGTGAAGCACCATCGCCTTTTGCTCATCGCTCATATCGGCGTTTACTTCCTCTAACGCCCTTTGAGTACCGCGTTGAAATTCCTCAAGCGCTGTTTCGGTTTCCTGCTCATCATAAACATAAAACGGAAAAATATGCGAAACGCAGTTAGTAGACGGATAATAATTATACTTAACCGTGCTTGATACAAAAAACAAATCGGGATGGTCGTTAATTACGTCGGAATAAAAAGCGCTTACGTCGTCACAGCTGATAGAAAACCGAGCCATATTAATATCGCTGCTGTGAGATAGCAGCTCGGCATATAAATACTGCTCAGCCGTTTCGCCGTATTTTCCGAGATGGGAAATCACGGGCGCGTCGAGGATTTCATAATCGCCCTCCTGCAAAAGCGGAACCTCCGCCTCACCCTCCTCGGTAAAAGCAAACGCAAAGAAAGGAGAGCATAGAAATGCCGCAATTATTAACAATATCGGAATTATTCTTAATCGCTTTTTCATACTATACTCTCCGTACACTTATATTATACTGATTGTTTATTGATTAGATTAATCTGGTTAGAATAAACTGTTCTGAGCTTTCCTCTTGAGTCAAGGTAGATTACATATCCCCTGTACGCTCTTGAATATCTGTCGGTCATACCCTTAAGATTAAGAATATATCTTCCGCTCGAGTTACCCTGAACGTATTTATAAGAGGTAGTTTGGTTGTTAATTGTCAGCTCGTATTCCCTCGGGTCAAAACCGCTTACGGGTTTGATTGCCGCAATTATTCCGATTTCGCGCACGTCGCAGTTTTCTGGTATATCGAACACATAAAACAGCGTTCCGACCTGTGTTTCGGAATTAAAGGTATACGTCATATCCATCGCAGGCTCGGTTTGAGAGGTATTAATCGGAAGCTCGGGAAGAATTGCCTCTCCCGTAGTGTAGCTTGCGAATACCTCGGCATCGTTACCCGCTTTAAGAACGGCAAGAACCGTCGGCGAGAAATAATCCCACTTGCCGTCCGAGTAGCCGTATCTGTACGGTACCTCGGGGTCAAGGCTCCTGAGTACCTCATAGGTATTCCACTCTTCAACCGTTTTCGAAACCTCTTTAATAACCTGACCCGAATAGCTCTTATAAGTCAGCGTTACAGTACCTGAACGCTTATAAACAGCTCTGATATTTGTATTTGATTTAAGGATAAAGGTATATTCGCTGTCATAGGACGCGTATCTCATATTATCCGTATCGTACCAGCCGATAAAGGTATAGCCCTCCTCGGGGTCGGCGGTAAGAGTTACCGTAGAGCCCGAAAGCATCTTCGTTGTACCCGTTTTACCGTTTTCACCGTTAAATGCGCTTATTGCGCCGCCGCCCGTATTATGGCTGATATTGATTTGAACGTAAGGAACAAGGTCCTCAATTTTAGTTATAATATCCGCTGTAATGGAATCGGTAATCTCCTGGGGATATTTAAGCCCGAGATAGAGATTAACGTTAAAATACGGCTCAATAGCTGCGTACATTTCGTTATAGCTTTCTTCGCTGTAATCGTCGGGATTAATGCTTCTTCCCTTCTCAACGGCTGCAACAAGCGCGGTAACGTCGGAATAATTATAAACTACCGTATCTCCGCAATTTCGGCAAACGGCTGAATATTGGTCGTTTTCAGCGTCGTAAACATATTCGTAATCATGCTCGGTTTTCGGAATAACGTCCTGAGGGGTAACGACCTCGCCGCACACCGTACAAACCGTGCCTGCGGTAAGACCTGTTTCACTGCAGGAGGCGGGCTTTCCGGGAACCACTCTTGTAGTATGCCCTACCGCGGGAATAGCCTCATAACTTACCGCGTGACATTTGGAGCACTCATTTTTTGAGATACCCTCTTTAGTACATTCCGGCTCGTAGAGGGTTGTGGAAACAAAGCTGTGACCTTCGGGCTGAATAGGCTCCTGATAAGAATCGTTACAAACGGTACACCTTACAGTCATAACGCCTTCGGTGGTACAGCCCGGCGGAGTTGTTACAATATTCTCATACTCGTGGTGAAATTCGTGGTCATAATAACAGGGACAGCTTTCTCTTTCCTCATAGCTTTCGGTAATATTCTCCATTGTTCCGAGATAGATTTTATTTCCGTTAACAATATAATCGTCGACCATTGCGGCAATTGTATTATTGTCAAGCGTGCCGTCGTCGCCCAAGGACTCCTGACCTACTTTAATAATATTCTTTGCAAGCTCAAGCCAGTTACCGGAAACAACGTTAATCGCTCCCTTAACAACTTCTAAAAGAACGTTAGTTGAAAGCGCGC
>JAFSZK010000068.1 GCA_017458975.1 Eubacterium sp.
AAAATATATTCGTATTTAATACCGAGCGATGAGAAAACCTTTTCGCTTTCCTCAAAAAACTTTTCAACGTTATCCTGCTCGTTATAACACGGGATTATAAGAGATAAGTTCATAACTTCCTCCTTTACTCAAAATCATAATAAAATCATATCATATATAAAAAATTATTTCAACTCTCAATTATTTATTGTTTTTAATCCTCTAATAAGTTATAATATAACAAATAAATTATATAGAAAAGTGATTAAATGAAAGTATTAACAATCGGCGATATCGTATCAAAGCAGGGCTGCGATTATTTAAATGAAATGCTCCCGAAGCTTAAAAGAGAGTTCTCCCCCGACATCGTTATTGCCAACGGCGAAAACTCGGCTGTCGGAAACGGAGTTCTCCCCTCAAGCGCAAGGGATATTTTTTCATCGGGCGTTGACGTAATAACGCTTGGCAACCATGCGCTTAAAAGACCCGAAATCGGGGATTATCTTGAGGAAAACGAATTTATTATCCGTCCCTCAAATTACCATAAAAACGCCCCGGGACGCGGGATGGTAATCCTTGATAAGGGAAGATATACCGCCGCAGTTATCAACCTTCAGGGCGCGGTTTATCTTGATAATATAAATAATCCCTTTGACGCTGCCGACGAAGCGGTAAAGCAAGCCGAGGAGGCGGGCGCTAAAATAATTATTATTGATTTTCACGCCGAAGCTACAAGCGAAAAGAAGGCGCTCGGCTTTTATCTTGACGGCAGAGTGTCCGCGCTTTTCGGAACTCACACCCATATTCAGACCGCGGACGACCAGATTTTGCCCCGCGGTACGGGATATATTACCGATATCGGTATGACGGGTCCGTATTATTCGGTTCTCGGCGTTACGCCCGAAAAGGCTATTGAAAAAATGCGTACCAATCTTCCCGTAAGGTTTTCAAATCCCGACGGTCCGTGCACTATAGAGGGCTGTGTTTTTGAGATTGACGAAAAGACGGGAATATGCGTTAAAACAGAAAGGTTTATAAGATGATTAAAAGATTTACGGCGGCTTTGCTTGCAGTGGTAATGCTCACGGCGGTTTTTACCTCGTGCGCCAAAAAGCCGAAGAACGCTGCTAATACCGTTACAACTCCCGTTAATACCGCAAAGTCGGATATTGAAACGGACTCCTCAAGCTTTAAGCTGAGCTATTCAAAATCGGATTCGCTTAATCCGTATGAATCAAATACGCTTAATAATCAGGTTCTGGGAAATCTTGTTTTTGAGTCCCTTTTCAGACTTGACGAGGGCTATAAGCTTGTACCCGAGCTTGCAGTCGGCTACAGCTACGCCGACCCCGTTACAATTAAGGTTACAATTCCGAGCGGACGCGAATTTTCAAACGGTAAAAAAATAACCGCCTCAAGCATTGTTTACGCTTTTAAAGAGGCTAAAGCCTCCGTGCAGTATTCAAACGCGCTTCGCGGTATTTCTTCGGCTAAAGCGGAGGGCGAAAACGTAATAAGTTTTAAGCTCTCCTATAAAAACCCCGAAGCTCATAATCTTCTCACCTTCCCCATCGCAAGCCGAAAGAGCGATAAAAAGGGCTATCCTATAGGTAGCGGAAGATATGTTTTCGGCGAGGCTGACGGAAACGCCTTTCTTGAACTTAACAAGGGCTATAAGGATTTTACTCCTCATATAACTAAGATTACGCTTGTTAATATCACGGCGGCGGATTCAATCGACAACGCTATTAATATCGGTAACATAAGCTACACCTACCGCGATTTATCAAGCGGCGCAAAAACTAAAATTAACTCAAATAAAAAAGCGGTAAACCTTAATAATCTTGTATATATCGGGCTTAACTGCTATGCGGGAATTACAAGCGACGAGAATATAAGAAAAGCAATCTCGCTTGCCATAGACCGCGACACTCTCGTTAAAAGCGCATATCAGGGCTATGCACGGGCGGCAACCTCGCCGTTCCACCCCGTAAGCGCGCTTGGTAAGGAAACTACGGTATTTTCGTCTTCTGCGGACGTTTCAGCCGCAAAGCAGGCCATTACTCAAAGCAGATATAAAAACGACAAGCTTAAAATTGATATTCTCGTAGGTACCAATTCCGAAAAAACCGCGGTTGCAATGCTTGTAAAGCAACAGCTTGAAGCGGCGGGCTTCAAGGTAACAATTAACCGTGAAAAAAACGAGGTTTACAAGAGCAAGGTTGATTATAAAAGCTATAATATTTATATCGGCGAAACAAGACTTACAAACGATATGAGCCTGCTCGGCTTCTTTACCGAAAAGGGCGCGACCTCCTCGGGCATTAATACCAAGGAGGGAAAAAGCGCAAAATCCTACCGCGGCTATCTTAATTCAACAAATGAAATAGGAAAGTTTATTCTTGATTTTCAGGAGGAAATTCCATTTATACCCCTTCTTTACAGAGAGGGTATGATTTGCTGGGCAAAGTCAATGCACGGCGATATGCAGGGATATGAGGGTAACTATTTTTCAAATATAGAGGATTGGTATTTTAACTGATGAAAGAGCTTGACAATTACTCGGTTCAATACATCAAAGGCGTCGGCGAAAAGCGCGCAACGCTCTTTAATAAGCTCGGTATTTTCACGCTTGACGATTTAGTTCACTACTACCCGCGAAAATATCAGGACTGGAGCAATACCTACACCGTAACCACCGCACCCGAAAACGAGGCGGTTGCGATTAAGGCAACAATGATAACTCCCGTTAAGGAATCGCTTATCCGTAAAGGCTTAACCCTTTACAAATGCAATTTCTCCGACGGCGAAAACGTTATCAACGTTACGATATTTAATAATAAATATCTTGCAGGGTCGCTTCGCACCTTTGACGATTATATTCTTTACGGAAAGCTCGAGCGTAATTTCACCCGGGCTCAGATGAATTCGCCCCAAATCGAAAAGCTTGACGCCTCAACCGGTATACACCCTATTTATTCAGCAACCGACAGACTTAATTCAAGAGCGATTGCCAAGGTTGTAAAAGCTGCGCTTGAAAAGGTTGAGCTCTTCCCCGAAACGCTTGACGACGAGATTAAATCAAAATACAATCTTTGCTCGCTTGACTACGCTTTAAGGCAAATACATTTTCCCTCGGATATGAAGGCGGTTGAAAAGGCAAGGAGAAGGCTGATTTTCGAGGAGCTTTTAACGCTTCAGATAGGTCTGTTAAAGCTAAAAGATAAAAAGAGCGCGGATAACGAGCTTAAAATCGGAAAGGATTACTCTGACGAATTTTATTCCCTTCTCCCCTTTGAGCCGACAAATGCGCAGATTAATGCGGTTAACGACTGCATAAACGATATGAAAAGCGAAAACGCAATGAACCGCCTTATTCAGGGCGACGTCGGCTCGGGTAAAACCGCGGTTGCGGGCGCTGTAATTTACACGGCGATTAAAAACGGCTACCAGGCGGCTATGATGGCGCCTACCGAAATTCTCGCCTTTCAGCACTATGAGTCCTTTAAAAAGCTCTTTGAGGGCACGGGAATTACAATTGCACTTCTTACCGGCTCAACGAAGGCAAGTGAAAAGAAGTCAATAAAAAAATCGCTTATCGACGGAAATACGGATTTTGTTATCGGCACTCACGCGCTTATTCAAAACGACGTTGAGTTCAGAAATCTTGCGCTTGTTGTAACCGATGAGCAGCACCGCTTCGGCGTTGAACAAAGGGCAAATCTTGCAATGAAAGGCAACAGCCCCCACCTTATGGTTATGAGCGCAACGCCGATTCCGAGAACGCTCGGGCTTATTATCTACGGCGACCTCAATATAAGCATTTTAAACGAGCTTCCCAAGGGCAGACAACCAATAAGAACCGACGTTGTTGACACCTCGTACCACGAAAGGATATATAAGTTTATTCGCGACGCGGTTGACGCGGGACGTCAGGCGTATATAGTATGCTCACTTGTTGACGAGAGCGAAAACGAGCTTATTTCAGCTAAGGAATACGCCGAGCAGCTTTCCGAAAACGCCTTTAAAGGTTATAATCTCGGACTGCTCCACGGCAAGATGAAAGCAAAGGAAAAGGACGCCGTTATGGGCGCCTTTGCAAGAGGCGAAGTGCAAATCCTTGTTGCAACAACGGTCATCGAGGTAGGCGTTGACGTTCCTAACGCGACGATTATGCTTATTGAAAACGCTGAGCGCTTCGGGCTTTCCCAGCTTCATCAGCTCCGCGGAAGAGTCGGAAGGGGCGGCGACAAATCCTACTGTATTCTTGTGTCCGACTCAAAAAGCGACGCTTCAGGCGAGAGGCTTCAGGTTATGAAAAGCACCTCCGACGGCTTTAAAATCGCGGACTATGACCTTAAAACGAGGGGTCCCGGCGACTTCTTCGGAAAGCGTCAGCACGGACTTCCGAACCTTGTTATTGCAGATATGCTTGATAATATGGATACGCTTATCGAGTGTCAGGAGTGCGCAAAGGAAATGTTAAAAGAGGACAACCGCCTCGACGGTTATCCCCTTCTTGTAAAAGAAATAAACGATATGTTCCGAAAAGCTAATTATTAAAAAGAGCCTCACTCGCGTGAGGCTCTTTATTATTGTATTTCTTTTTCAGGGCGCTTTCTTATTAGTTTAACGGGGTAAGCAAAAGGCTTTAAGCTTAATAATAATATAAGCGCAAAAGGAATTAAAAGACTGACAATACTTACTACCGCACCGTGGTTGCTGAGCTTTTGGGGTATTCCGAGCTTATCAAACGGTACCAAAAAAGGCAAATGCCAGAAATATACCTGAATAATTTTTGAGCCGCATTGGCTAAACGGACTGATTTGTTTATTGGGCATAAGTATCAGCCAGCACGCGGCGATTACGCCCGATAATGTATCGGTAAGGAATCTAATTACGGGACCGTTTTTAAGCATATATTCCTTCGGGAAATTAACATAAGAATCCGCACCCGTAAACAAGAGCTTAAACATTTCAATATTTCTGTCTTTAACAATTACTGCCGCCCATACAATAAGCAGGATTCCCGCAACTATTTTTAAAGGTATAATGCTTCTTACCTTTTCAACCTTCTCCGTGGTACACATCCTTCCGAGAATAAAGAACGGGAAATATCTTACAGCCTTTGTCAGATATATCATTTCGCTAACCTGAGTATCATATCCGACGCACAATACAACTAATACGGAAACCGCAAGAATAACTCTCAAATCCATATTTTTAAGCAGGTATGCTAAAATATAATACGCAGCCAGGGTAATAATAAACCATGCCGGACTCGGGTCTCCGAAAAACTTAAATACATTGGTGTAATCGCTTACGCTTTTAAAGTTGGATACAACAAACATAAGTACGTACAGTACCTTTAGCATAAATCCGATTACGGTAAACTCAACCGCTCTGTCCACAGCCTTTTCTCTTTTGTAGAACAATCCGGAAATAAAGAAAAACAGAGGGTGAAACGAATACAGAAAAACCATTACAAACTGATAAATGGGAGTCTTGTTGTCACCGATAGCGCACCAATGCCCGACTACCACGCAACAAATGAGTAAGAATTTTAAGTTATCATACAAAGGGATTCTTGTATTATTTGTTTTTTCCATTTTGCCATCCACCATTTTATTTATATAATATATTTATAAAGTAAAAATTTAAAAATGTCAAGTAAAGGCAATAAAAAACGGTCTCATTAAGAGACCGCTTCTATTTTATTTCCCGAGGGGTCGAGAAGATAAATGTATTTTCCGATATAGGTAAGGCGCATCGGAAGGAGCTTTGCTTTTTTAATATCGGTTACTATTTTTCCGCCCTTAACGCTTACAAGGTATGCTCCGCCGAATTCCCTGTCAATACCGGATACGGGAAGCATAAATGTTCCGTTCTCATTTTTAACGAGCGCCTTGGGCTCGGTCTGAACGGTACTTGATAAGCCCTTATATTCCTTTTCGTCAAGCACCTTCGGGTTAACCTTATCGCTGATATCAAAGAGAGTGAACTTAAGTCCGTCGGTTCTTACCGCGTCGTTTTCAAGCCTTTCGGTTGAATAGCCGATACCGAGGAGCGTGTTTTCGTCAACGGGCATTAAGAGAGTCGAAAAGCCCTCAACCTTTGCTTCGCCGAGTATTCGCGGATTCTTTTCGTCCTTCAAATCAATTACGAAAAGCGGGTCGGTCTGTTCAAAGGTAATAACGTACGCCGTGTCGCCGATATACTTAACGGCTCTTATGCTCTCCTGTCTTGCAAAGCCCGAAACCTTACCGATTTCATTCAGCCTTTCATCAAGAACAAATAAGTTGTTAACCTCGTCGCCCTGTGAATTATACGAGGTGGTTGCAACCCTTAAATTACCGTATTTTTCGTCAAGCGCGTACTGACCGATAAGATTGCCCTTAACCTTTCCCGTAGCTTTGATTTTAATCTCGTTTGCCTTGAGCGAAAACTTAACTATCTTTGTTTTATCATATCCGTCGTGCCAATCGGTTCCGAAGAGGTAAATATTATTTTCACTGCAGTAAATATCCTCGGAGGTTCCGAAAAGCGCCTTTGTATTCGCCTTGTAAGCTTCGCCTGAAACGTCAATAGCTCCGAGCACGGAATAGGAGATACTGCCGCAATCCTTTATAGCATAGTAATTGCTGTACGGAATTTTTGCAAAATCGCCCTTATCGTTTGTTGCGTATGGGAAAATTTCGTTTTTGTAATAGAGATAATTATTATAGCTTGAAACAATATAGATTGTATTATTAAAGAGCCTTGCGCTTACGTAATTACCGCTTTGATAATAGGTATGAACGAGCTTGGGGTCGTTGATGTTGTCAAGGTTGTATACTTTACAAAAGCATTTCGTTTTATATCCCGAAAGCTTTTCCTCGGCAGTCGTTCCGAGAACATAGAGTTTGTTGTTATCAAGAAAGATGTTTTCAAAATACTCCTCGCCGTCGGTATAATAGATATTACTTACAAGCTTGGTTTTTTCGCCGTTTGCAGAGTAAATCATAACCTTATCGCGCTTTGCGTTAACGTAGTAGATATACTTACCGTCGGTTTTGATTATATCCGCTTCGTCAATACCCTCAACCTGAACGTTGGTTTTTCCGTATTCATCCGAGCCTGAGGTTCCCTTTGCGGAATCGGCGGTTGCGAATTCTTCAACAATAACTTCGTTCTTACTAAGAGCACCAAAGTTTTTTCTTACGGTAAAACCGCCGAAGCTGTCGCGTTTGGAAAGCGTTTTCATCATACGCTCAACCTCGCCGTAGCTGTCAAAATAGACGATTCCGTCTTTAACGTTTTTCGGAACAAAGGTAGTATTATAATGATAAATGCCAGCGGTAGTTCCGATAATTATTGCAATACAGGCAACCGCTGATACAATCGCTCTTGCCGCTCTTTTTTTATTAGTAAAGCCAATCGGCTTTTTATATGTGCTTTTTGTTATTTTTTCTTTTATTCTTTCTTCGCTTAAAGACTCCGGAGCGTTAACACCCTCGGCTTCAAGCTTATTCTTTATAAAATCGAAATCCTTATTATCTTTCATTTCAATCACCTAAAAACTTTCTCATTTTTGAAAGAGAGCGCGAAAGCTTAGAGCGTACGGCGCCCGAGGTCAAGTCGCAGATTTTTGCGATTTCCTTACTGCTCAGCCCCGAAACGACGCTAAGAAGTACAATCTCCCTCTCCTCCTCTTTAAGGCTTTCAAGCGCTTCAATAAGCTCGGTTTTAACAATCTCGTCTTTAAAGTCCGAAACAGTTTCACCCTGTGAATTGATTTCAATGAGCTTACGCTTATTGACGTTTGTTTTTATAATGGAGTTACACGAGCAATAAAGTATTCTGAAAATCCACGCCGAAAAAGCCTCCGCCTTTTTAAGGGAGCCTATCTGCTGAAAGGCGCTTATTACCGCTTCGCTTACCGCGTCCTCGGCGTCCTCCTTACTTTTAAGACGGTAAAAGGCATAGCGGTAAAGCTTGTCCTTATAAAGCGAGTACAGCGCGCAGAACGCGTCCTTATCCCCGCCCCCGGCAAGAAGCACCAATTGCTTTTCGTCCATTATTTCACCACCTTTTGCAAAAATTAAACAGCTGTTTCGATTGCTTTCATAATATAAGTATAAAATATTTCCCAAAGTGTTGCAAGAAAATTAAAAAAAGGCGAAAAATTTTCCGCCTTTTAATTATATATCCTTATATACAGCGCTCCAGAAGCCGAAGTCCTTTATTTCGTATTCGTCGCTGATTTTAAGATTTTTTATTTCCCTGCTTTCAACTATACAGAACTCTCCGCTTAAGGTATCGCCTTTTTTAATATATGTATAAGTCTGCGTTGCGTCCTTTTTAATTTTATACGCGCCGTCCTCGGTTTTGTCCTTTATCTCGTCCCTGAACTCTTTATCAAGCGGATTAAAATAATCAATGTCGTCATAGTAATAATGCCTTAAAAATACGCCCGGTTGGTACTTTGAAGACTCCGTTTTATAGGTTTTAACCCAAAGGTAGCCGTTATCCTTGGCATAGTCAAGACAAGCGTAATACGAATCGCCGTAAAGAAATAAATCGCGGCTTCCTTTTTCACTCGGCGAAATCTGATTAGCATATATTCCGCCGTAGACAAAGCAAAAAGTGGCAAAACAAAGGCTAAGATATATACTAAGCGCCTTTTTCGGCTGCGCCTTTTTAATATGACGTCTTACCTGAACATAACCTATCGCCGAAAAATAAAGAATTATATAAGAGAAAACATAATTCCTGTACATTGTTGAAAAGCCCGAATGGCTGACCGTTGCGGCAAAGAATATAAAGGCTGTAAAAAACGAAAGCGCAAAAAGCTTCTGATTAAAATCAAGTCCCTTATTCTTTTTTATAAGCATAAAGAACAAGTAAATCAGTCCTGTTAAAAACAGCAAGCCGCAAAGTATGCCTCCGAAGGAGAAAACGTTTACGCCCAGCGCAAAATACGCGGAGTCCGAAAGCACGGTAAAGAACAGCGAAGCAAAAAGGTTTCCAAACATATTCACTATAAACGGACCGTTACCGTAGGTAAACAAAGTCTGTGACGTTCTTTCATATCCGGGCATATCGGAAAAGCTGAAGCCGAAAAACTCAAAGGGCTTTATTATTCCGCTTGAAACAAGTCCGAAAAGGATAAACGGTAAGGCGGCAACAAATACGGTTATTACACTTATTGCCGCATTTTTAAAGGATATCCTTTTCTTAATTAAAAGAACAAGATAAAGCGTTAAAAGCAAAGCCGGAATAAAGAGCACCGAGGCTATGTAACAGTAAAAGCCGAGCGCAAAGAAAAGCATTGAAAGGATGTAAAATCTTGTTTTGTCGCCGTTAATCGCCCTTGCAAAAAAGTAAAGCGCAATAATCAAAATATGGCCTAAATAATTACAGTCAAGCACATACGCTCCCGAAAAAACCGCCCAGGGACAAACACAGCCGAGCCCCGTTAAAGCCGCTGTATATTCGCTGTTTTTAAAGACCTCTTTTGCAAAACCGTAAAGCGCAAGAAATGCAATTATACTGAAAACAAGAGCAAAAATCCTTACCCCGAAATCGTTAAAGCCGAAAAGCTTTATACCGAGTGCGCTGAGATAGGTTGCAAAGGGCGACTGGCCGCCGATAACCCATGTATCGAAATAAACGGGAAGCCTCTCTCCCATTATATCCGTACCTTTTTCGGCAAGCGAGACAGCATTTAAAGAGGTCATAACCTCATCGCTGTTATAACCTCCGACAAAAAGATTAATAATGAAAAATACTATTCTTATCCCTATTCCGAAGGGCAAAAGTATTTTTGAATATTTTTCATAATCCTTTGTATTATTCATTATTTATTCCTTATATCCTTACCGAAAAGCGTAATTGTAATATACTCGCCCGTAAGGCGGCTTGCTACTCTCTGGTCGTATTTTTCAAGAAGCTCGTCGTATTCGTAATTAGTACTTATTACCGTAGGCTTCCCCGAAAGCATCCTTGAATTAATTATGTTTGAAATTGAAGCGGTATTATACTGGTTATCGGTTTCGGTTCCGAGGTCGTCGAGAATAAGTAAATCCGCGTCAAGCACCTTGTTTTTTGTATATGTAATATAATCGGTTCTTCCGAAGCTTTCGTTTCTTAAATCCTCGCATATATTATAGCTCGTTCCGTAGCATACCGAATAGGCGCGGTTAATTACAACGTTAGCAATAGCGAGCGAAAGGTGAGTTTTGCCGAGCCCGGTTGCTCCGAGGAAAAGCAAATTCTTACTTTCCCTGCTGAAATTCTGGGCATATTTTCTTGACGCGCCAAGCGCCCTCTCAGCCTTTTCCCTCGGGTTAATTCCGTTTTCAAGCGTAGTATTATCATAAAGCGAGGTATCAAAATTATCAAAGGTACAGGAATCAATCGGCGCAAGCTTTGAAATCTCTTTACGCATTAAATCCTTAAGCACCTGCTTCATACAGGAGCACATACGGTTTTCAATAAAGCCCTTGTCCTCGCACGCCGCACAGGTATAATCGGGCTTTAAAACGTTTTCGTCAAGTCCGTTTTCGTTGAGCAGCTTGTTTCTCTTTTCAATAAGCGCAAGACTTTTACTCTTAAGCTCCTCAAGCCTTTGGGGAGCATTGTCCTTATAAAAGAGCAGTCTTGAGATTTCAATTCCGATTTTTGCAAGCTCGCTCTGGATTTTTGCAAGCTCGGGTATTTTTGCCTTAATCTCCTCGCTTCTTAATAATGCTTCGCTTTCAGCCGTCTTTTTTCTGTTTTCAAGAATTCTCTCGGCTTTAATATACATCTCTTTTGAGTATGCCATATTTATCTCCTAAACATCGTATTCGTCGTTATGAATAGCCTTGTTATACAGCTCGTTAATATCAAACGAGGGCTTGCCCTTAAGCTTATCCGGGCTCTTTTTCTTTGAGTCGCGCGGAGCCTTGACCTCGTCAGGAGTTTTAAAGCCCTTGCGCTTCCACTCCTTCAAAATATTGTCAACTATCTTTATGCTTCGTTTATCCTCGTCGTTATACTTTTTCATTGTATTACATGCAAAGAAAATCATATCCTTTGAAAATGCAGCGCTCCAGCGAGAGAGCATTTTAAGCTGCGCCGAGGTCGGCTTTTTATAGTCAAATTCGCAAAGCGCAATAACCTCGCTCCACAGCTCCTCGCAGTTTTCAAGCTCGCGAAGCTTCTTTCCTGCTTTATCAAGAGTGTTGACCTCGTCGGCTGCCCAGTCCTTTGCTAAATTCTGAAGAGTACGGGTTGTAATATTCTTTCCGTTTTCCCTTTGGGTTTTATAGTATTCAAGAAGAGTAACGACAACGGGAACGGGAAGTCCGTAATATGTAACCATATTAATAAGATTACTCTTCATTGAGTTGCTCAGGCTTGAGCCCATAATACCCTCGGCGGTACGCAGAAGGTCGGCAAGCTCGCCGTTTTCGGCGCACATTGCAACAATATCCTTCGGAGTAAGAGTAGGTACGGGGAGCGCCTCAAGAGTCTTTTTTTGCTCCTCGGGAATCTGCACGGGCGGCTTGCTTTCAGCGGTATCGGTTATCATAACGCCCTCGCTCACCCAGTATTCAAGACACTCGTTAACCTCGTCGTCACTGAGCTTAAGAGCTTTTTTCAGCTCTTCGGTATTTGCAACTCCCGAATTATTGAGAACAAGAAGCAGAACGCGAAGCTGTTTATCGTCGGCAAAGTTAAGACGCTTTTCACAAAGCTCCTTCGGTACGCAGAACGCGCCGCCGTTCCAGATTTCGCCGAAGGGCATAATTTTATATTCCATATTCCGCTCCTTTCAATAGTGTAGATTATTATTGTAACAAAAATCAGCCTGTATGTAAATAAAAAATTTATACTTGACAAAAAGAAAAAGCATATGTATAATTACTTATACAAGTTATGCGGATTTAGCTCATCCGGTAGAGCGCCACCTTGCCAAGGTGGAGGTAGCGAGTTCGAGCCTCGTAATCCGCTCCAAAAAGAAACACCCTTCAGGGTGTTTTTCTTTTGGTAAGCGGATAGAGGCGAGAACAGGGCAATCCGAAGGATAGTAACAGTCCTGTGGACTGTTACGGTGCCTGCGTGCGTGCCGGAAGAAGCTTTAGCTTCGACGGGCGTGCCGAGTAATCACGGATAAAATTCACCCTTCAGGGTGTTTTTCTTTTTGGTAAGCGGATAGAGGCGAGAACAGGGCAATCCGAAGGATAG
Source organism: Eubacterium sp. (assembly GCA_017458975.1). GTDB lineage: Bacteria > Bacillota > Clostridia > Oscillospirales > Acutalibacteraceae > Eubacterium_R. The sequence goes on from JAFSZK010000068.1 coordinate 12,193, forward strand.
TAACAGTCCGGTGGACTGTTACGGTGCCCGCGTGCGTGCCGGAAGAAGCTTTAGCTTCGACGGGCGTGCCAAGTAATCACGGATAAAACAAGTCACCCTATCGGTGCTTTTTGTACTAATTATTAATTACGGAATACGGATAAATTCAGACCCGCCGTCTTGTATTATTATCGAAAGCATTATATAATGAATTATACTGAATACTACGGGTGAAATAATGAGAAGTAAAAAAGCGGGATTGATTATTGCCGCAGTGCTGTGCGGAATTGTACTTGCAGGAGGAATATTTATGTTATTTAATAAAAGCGCCGATAAGGGCATTACCGATTTTGAAAGCATTAATCTGCGTTTGAGCGGTATGAGAATTACCGAGGAATATGAAATTATAAATAAGGGCGATAAATGCGAAATAGCGTATTATCATATAGTCTACGGTAAGGAAGGCGACCGAAGAGAGCTTCAGAAAAGCGCCGTATGCGATACCTCGGAGGTTATTGATATACTCAATAAATGCTCGGCAATAAAATGGAACGGCTTTCACGGTAAGCACCCGAGGGGCGTTTCGGACGGCAGGATGTTCACTTTAAAAGCAAGCGTAAACGACAGAGAAAAGCTATATGCCGACGGCTCCGAAAACTTCCCGAGGAATTTCAATACCTTTGAAAAATGGCTCAGGGACAAGCTTTATAACGAATAAATATAACAGCCGCGGGGCTGTTATATTCTTATGCCAAGCTCTTCAATTTTGTCACGTACTTTGAGCCAGTCCTGAAAGGCGAGCTCCTTATTATTCGGGTTTCTGAGTATTGCCGCAGGATGGAAGGTACCCATCATCAAAACGCCGTTTTTTTCGATAAATTCGCCGTGCTGCTTAGTTACACGAAAATCGGGTGAAATCAGCTTTTGCGCCGATATTCTGCCGACGCAGATTATTATTTTAGGTCTTATAAGCTTAAACTGCTCGCGCAGCCATTTAATACACTCCTCCTGCTCCTCGGGCTTCGGGTCGCGATTTTGGGGCGGACGGCATTTAACCATATTGGCAATATATACGTTTGTTTTTCGGCTTAAATCAACGCTTTCAAGGAATTTATCAAGAAGCTTTCCCGAGCGTCCCACAAAGGGCTCGCCCTGTAAGTCCTCGTTTTCTCCGGGTCCCTCGCCTATAAGCATAATATCGGCGTCCTCCTTTCCCGTACCGAAAACAAGATTGGTTCTTCCCTCGCAAAGCGCGCAGTTTTTACAGTCCTTACATTTATTTTCAAGCTCAGAAAGAGTCATAATATATCCCCCTTTTCATTTCTTTTATATAATATCAAATTTGTTCTTGAAAAACAATCGGTTTTAGTATAAAATATCAAAGTAAAATAAATAAATCATTTTTGGAGGATAATAAAATGGCAAATCAGGTATTAGTTGAAATTTCAGCGCGCCACGTTCACGTTTCTCAGGCAGACCTTGAAACTCTTTTCGGCAAGGGATATGAGCTTACGGTTAAAAAATGGCTCTCCCAGCCGGGTCAGTTTGCATGCGACGAGAGAGTTAAGGTTATCGGAACAAAGGGCGAATTCCCCACTGTATCTATTTTAGGTCCCGTACGTCCCGAAACACAGGTTGAGCTTTCTCTTACGGACGCGCGCTCAATCGGCGTTACCGCTCCGGTAAGAGAGTCGGGTGACCTTGCAGGCACGGGTGCTTGTAAAATAGTAGGACCCTGCGGCGAGATTGAAATCGACCACGGCGTAATCGCAGCTCAGAGACATATCCACGCTACTCCCGCCGACGCCGAGGAGCTCGGACTCGAAAACGGCGAAATCGTATCCGTTGAGATTCCTACTGCAAATAAAAGAAATCTTACCTTCGGCGACGTTGTTGTAAGAGTAAGCGAAAAGTATGCGCTTGCAATGCATATCGACACCGACGAGGCAAACGCGGCAGGTATGGCTCCCAACACAATGGGAACAATCATTAAATAAGGAGATAAAGATGAAAAAGCTTTTATCGGTTGTTTTATGTCTTGTAATGATGGTCTCCGCTGTAGGTATCCCTGTAATTGCCGAGGCGGCTTCGGTCGGCAAGGTATCAACTCTTAAGGTTACCTATACCTCAAACAGCGCAGTTAAGCTTAAGTGGAATAAGGTTAAGGGCGCAACGGGATATCAGGTTTTCAAAAGCACAAATAAAAGCAAGGGCTTCAAAAAGGTTAAGACCGTTAATAAGGGTAAAGCCGTAACCGCAGCGGTTAAGTCCTTAAAGAAGAATAAAACCTATTACTTCAAAGTTCGTGCCGTAAAAAAGAGCGCTAAAGGCAAGTTTTCCAAGGTTGTAAAGGCTTCCACCGTAGGAACAATTAAATCCTGCGAAGTGCTGGCATATGACGTCAGCGAGGATGAAGGCGGCTTTGTGGGAATTCAGCTTTTCCCCGAAAACGTCAGCGGTATCAGTGGCTACCAGATTAAATACTGGGGCGGAACGTATGACGTTACGGAACCGTGGATTGAAGGAATTTGCTTCGGCTGTCAGGATTATCCCGGCGCGGTTAAAATCAGAGCCTATAAAAAGACCAAATCCGGCAGGCTGTACGGCGCATGGAAAACGGTTTATAATTTGTCTATAGGAAAGAAGATAAAAACTTACAAAAATGTTAAGGCTTCTTACTGGTACGGAATAAACGCGCAGGCAATTGATCTTGACGAGATATAATCATATTAACACAATAATTAACGGACGTTCGGTATCGGACGTCTGTTTTTTGTATAAATATATAATTATATATTGTATTAAAGGAAAAATTTTGGTATAATAAACTGAATATATATAAGAAAAGGGGTTTTTCTATGGCAAAAAAGAAAGCCGCAGCGGCGGACGTTAACGCTGCTCCTGCGGAAAAAAAGTATATGAAGCCATCGGAGATTGTCACCTTCGGTATCGGTCTTTTCGGCGTTGCCCTTCTTACGGGCTGGATGCCTGACTATACTATGACCTTCTTTGCTGACTTCGCGTTTAAGGGCAAGGGCTTCGACTCGGCTCAGCTTGCAACAATAGTTGCTTCCGTTTTCGGATTTGCGGGCGCGGTAGGCGCGGTTTGCGAGCTCATTATAGGTATTCTTGTTGACAGAACAAGAACAAGCCTCGGTAAGGTTAAGCCCTGGGTAGGCTTCGGTGCAATCCCGCTTGCAATTATTTCGCTTCTTGTTTTCATTGCTCCGAACACATCTTCCTTTACGGTTGCAACAATCTGGATGTTTGTAATTTATTCGCTTTATACCGCGGTTTCGTGCGCGGTTGAATCTCCGTCAAACTGCTTCGGCGCGCTTTGTTCGCCGAACCCGAGTGAAAGGTCAAGCGCAATTTCAATCGCTTCTTTCCTTCGTTCGGTAGGTCAGTCGGGCGGTCAGGTTGTAATCATCGTTGTTCCCGTAATTATGAAGGCTTTAATGGGACAGCAACAGTACAAAAACGCTGAGGGTCAGGGACTTGACCTTATTATTTCAACCGCTGTCTGCGCTCTCGGTATGATTATTTTTGTAATGATTTTCTTTGCAAATAATAAAGAGAGAGTTCCCTATACAAACGAAAAGGTTTCTCTTTTGGAGAGCATTAAATTCGTATTTACAAACAAGAACCTTCTTATGGTATCTCTTACAAAGTTCACGGGCTTCGGCAGAGGCGTTTACGGAACGGTATCGCTTTATATCGCTATTTACCTTCTCGGCTCAAAGGGCTTAAAGCTTGCGCTTATGCTTCCTATGGGTATCGGTACGGCGGTAGGTACGCTTCTTGTAAACTTTGTACTTAAAAAGTTTTCAACCAAGAAAACATATATTATTTTCTGCTGTTACGGAGCTTCGGCTCTTGCAATTCTTTACTTCGTTTCAAGGGGTATCGGATTTAACAGCCACCTTATCGTTCCGTTCTTAATTCTCAACTTCTTCTGCGGTATTCAGCACGGTAATACTAACGTAACGCCTAACATTATGATTGCTGACTGCGTTGACGAAATGGAATATAAATACGGAAAAAGACAGGAGGGTCTCGCTTACGCGGGCTACGGTCTTATTTCAAAGATTGCCTCCGCCTGCACAAAGGGCTTCGCTCCGTGGCTTGTTTATACCTGGTCAAAGTATCAGTTTTCAACAAGCGCAAACGTTGCTTACGCAAAGCAGAGCGACGCTACTCTTAATAAATTCCTTGCAATTTATACAATCATCCCTGCAATATTCGTAATTCTTCAGTTTGTACCGATTCTCTTCTACGATATGGTAGGCGAAAAGAAAGACAGAATTACGGCAGCGCTCGCCGAAAGAAGAGCTGCTGCAGGTGAAACGCAGGACGACGACGAATCATTAGCCGAAGAGGTTGCCGAGGCTGTTGAGGCTCAGGCGGTTGAAGCTAATGAACAAAACGCAGAGTAAGGAGGGGTGAAAATGGCTAAGAATAAAGAGTTTAAAACCGGAAGATATGCTGTTATAGTAGGTATCGCTCTTGCAGTAATTCTCACCGTTCTTACAATATTTGCATATACAACAAGATACAACGCGTTTGACCCCGAAAAGGTTGCTCAGAACTATGTTGATACCATCGTTCAGACCGGCGACGGCTACAACGCATACAAGGTTACACTTGTTTCAAAGAATCAGAAGTTCGGTAATTTCGTAATCGACGGATATATGGCGCCCTTTGTTAACGACGGCGAGGACGTTAAGCAGGCTGAATTTGTAGGAACGGGCTCAAAGGAAGAAATGAAGAAGGTTGACGAGCTTTACGGCGCAATGTACAACTACTACGTCGAGCTTATTAATCAGTACTCCCTTGACGACTACGACAGCGTTTTCAATAATTACTTCAAAAAGCTTGTTGAAACGAGAAAAGAAATATACGGCGACGATTATATGGATACCGAATTTATGTTCAGCGTATTTGAGGCAAATGTTGATACATACGGTAAAGCCTTAACCGGCGTTAAAGCTCAGAAGGCTGAAAACGGTCAGGCTGAGGTTAAAGAGGTAATCGGTAAGTACCAGGAAATGTTCGGTAAGGATTATAAGCTTACCTGTAACGTTACAAAGTGCGATTCATTAAAGGGCGACGAGGCAAAGACTTATATCGCAGATTATAAGGACAGAATTACCCCCGTTGCCGCTATCGGCGAAGAAAAAGCCAAGGCGTCGGGACTTGACGAAGAAAAAACCGCAAGTATGACGGAGGCATTCAAAAAGCTTGATTGCTCCGAAGACGTCAGCGACGTAGCTCTGGCTGAGGTTGAGGTTAAGACTCAGGACGGTAAAACCGTTGCCACCCAGCAGGTTTATATGCTTAAAATCGGAAAGAGCTGGTACGTTGACAATACCAACACCGACACAAAGGGCTTATATCTTGCAAAATAAACGATACGGGGTGTGGGAAAGCCCGCACCCCTTTTTGTTCTTATTAACGGCTTATGAAATATGTATTAATTTTAGGCGGTCCGCTTAACGGGGACAAGCCATCTCCCCTTCTTTTTGAAAGGATTAAAAAGGGCGCTGAATTCTTAAAAGAAAACCCCGACTCAAAAGCGATTGTTTCGGGAGGAATAAAAGATGAAAAACAGCCGCTCAGCGAAGCCGGGGTAATGAAAAACTCACTGATTGAGCTCGGTATTGAGGAGGAGCGCATTATTCCCGAAGAAAAAGCAAAAACAACTTACGAAAACTTTATTTACTCAAAAGAGCTTATTGAAAGCGGAGCCGAGGTGTTTTTTGTAACCAACGAATTTCACATATGGCGAAGCTGTAAAATTATGAAAAAGGCGCACGTCGGCTTTACTCCCCTTCCCGCTGCTAACGGAGAGGACTCGCTCGGCTTCAGAATAAGAGAGTGCTTTTTACGCCCCCTTGCCTTTTTCGGAATAATTTGGTGACGGTATGAAACACAGTTTTTCTTCAATCGTTTACAAGCATATGCTTAAAGGGCTTTCAAGACTTATAAGCGCGGATTCCTTCCCCGAAAGCCGCGAGGCTCTTGAAGCCGACGAAAAAGCAGAGCTTAATATTATCGCCTGGGGCGACCCTCAGATTTCCGCGCTTTCTCCGCTTCGCTCGGAGAGGGTTTATTCGGCGTGTATGGATATTAAAAACGCCGCAGGAAAATTTGACCTGTTAATGCTTCTCGGCGACAATGCGGAATACGGTATGAAAGCCGAATATATGATGCTTTCCCGACTTCTTAATTCCGTATCAAGCAAAGTCGAAAGCTTTATCGTTATAAGCGGAAACCACGACGTAAGAATAAGAAATTACAAAAAGCAGCTCAGAAAGTTTAACGCTTTTATCGGCGATATTAAGGGCGGAATTATCGGACGGGCTGAGCATTATTATTTTAAAACCGAGCTTAAGGGCTATAAGTTTATTATGCTCGGCGCCGACAAAAACGCGTTTGAGGCGTCTTACATAAGTAAGGAGCAGCTCGACTGGCTTGACAGCGAGCTTAAAAAGGCTGAAAACGATAAGGTTGTTTTCGTTTTAAATCATCAGCCGCTCAGGTATTCACACGGACTTCCCGCTACCTGGCTCGGCAAGGGCGAGTGGCGCGGACACATCGGCGAACAAAGCGACGAGCTTAAAGCAATTTTTGAAAAATATAAAAACGTATTTTTTATAACGGGTCATCTTCACTACGGAACCTCAAAGTATAATTATGAGGATTACGGCGCTTATAAGGCGCTTTCCCTCCCGACCATCGGCGTATTGAACCACGGAGAATACAACCACGACGCTCAGGGATACGTTATTTACGTTTACGATAATAAAATAATCCTGCGCTCCCGTCTTTTCAAGCAGGGCAGATTCGCCGAAAAGGATGTTGAAAATTCTTATGTTGAAATTGAAATTTAAAAGGCTTTATTATATAATATAGTAAAATAATGTTTAAGGAGTTTATTTATGAGTTCTAAAACCTTGGGCAAGACCTATGTCGGCAAGAAAGAGCTATGGATGTTCTCAATCGGCGGTATGGGTCAGGGTATGATTTACGCTATGATGTCAAGCTACATCAGCGACTACTATGTAAGTACGCTTCAGCTACCGCTTACTTTCGTACTTATGCTTATGCTTCTTGCAAGAGTGTGGGACGCTGTTAACGACCCGATTATGGGCGTTATCGTAGACCGCCACGAAACCAAATGGGGTAAATTAAAGCCCTATATTCTCTTTGCAACTCCCCCGATTGCGCTGCTTACAATACTTATGTATTTAAGCCCTAATCTTGAAACGAAAAAGCTTATGGTATTCTGCGCGTTTGTTTACGTAATATGGGGTATGGTTTATACAATGGCGGACGTACCGTTTTGGAGTATTCCTAACGTTATTACCCCCAACGGCGATGAAAGAAGCCACGTTGTATCCTTTGCAAAAATCTGGAACGCAGTCGGCTCTGCGCTTCCCGAGGTACTCTTCCTTATCGCAGGCTTTACTCTTCCTAAAATCATAAGCTCGGCTGACCCGATTGCTTATAACAAAAAGAAGTATTTAATTATAGCTGCAATCGTAGTTGTACTCGGCTCGGTAATGTATATTAATTCTTATTTCCATATTAAGGAAAGAGCCGTACCTCCTCCGACAAAAAGAGTCAAGGGCGAAGATTCAACGCTTAAGAGAGTATTTACCTGTAAGCCCCTTCTGCTTATAATTGCAATGGGCATACTCTCAAGCGGACGTTATATGGTTCAGGCTGCGGCAATCCACGTAGGACGTTATGCGTTTTATATCGGTCCCGACCTTACTGGTATGTCACTTTCCGAAAAGACCGCCGCTATCGACGGCTCGGTAGGTACGGTTAAGACCATTTTCCAGATGTGCGCCGTTGTCGGTATGTTCGGCTCAACAATCTTTATGCCGAAATTAATGCAGAAATTTGACTACAAGAAGCTTCTTATTACAACCTGTCTTGCAGGCTTCGTAGCAAGCCTCGGAACAACCCTTATGGGCTGGATAGGTATTATGGCAGAGCAGGGCAGCTTTTTTGCCAAAAACGGTATTTACTTCTGTATTCCGTTTATGCTTATTGAGTGTATCCCCCTCGGCGTAATCAACACTATTTCAATCGCAATGATTTACGACTGTCTCGATTATATGGAGCTTAAAACGGGTCACAGAGATAATGCTCTCGGCTCCGCGTGTCAGGGACTTATCAATAAATTCGGCTCGGCATTTTCAACCTGCGGCATTATTCTTATGTATATGGCTATTCACTTCAAGCCCGAAGAAATGCTTTCAACAAAGGCAATCAAAGCCGCAACCGAGCTTCCCGCTTCTCAGAATTTTGCAATCTTTGCTCTTATCTCGATTATCCCCGGTATCAGTATGCTTCTGTGTGCAATCCCGATGTTCTTCTATAAGCTTTCGGGAGAAAACAAAAAGAAGATGCAACAGGAGCTCAGTGAAAAGAGAAAAGCAAGCGGATATACAATTTCCGAATAAAATAAACCGAGCACGGCAAATCGCCGTGCTCGTAACTTTTTTATTTTGTTTTATTCTTCAGTTGCGCGTCTTTGTGCAAGCGCCTTTGAAATCTTTTCCTTCTTTTCGCCTACGATGTCATACTTGAACATCGGGATTATTGAAAGAAGAGCAAGTATACCGGGCATTACGGTATAAGCAAAGAAGATGATATCCTTTGTTTTTGACTCAAAGCCCGTTGCCGTTCCGTCTTTAATTGCGTTAAGCGTATCGGAATATCCCGAAATACCTACGAACACAAGACCGAGCGCAACACCGAGAGCAAGACAAACCTTAATTGTAAGAGTAAGGATTGAATAAGCCGTACCCTCCATTCTCTTGCCCGTTTCGTACTCATAGTAGTCAACGCAGTCAGCCGTCATAATCATAGGCATAAGAGTTACTGCGCCGAACTGTAAGCCGATAAGGAAGAGAGAAGCGAAGAAGAGAATCGTAAGAACAGCGTTTCCGCCCTTGAACCAATCCTCGCTTGTAGTGCAAGCCTTGAACCAGAAATGGCCTACGATAAACGATAATACGGAAGCTATAAAGCCGTAAATCGACATAATAAGGTAAACCTTTTTCTCGTTAAACTTCTTAATAAGAACGGGACAGATTGCCATACTTATCATTGAGCCGATAGCCGTTACAATACCGAGTACGGCTACAAGATTCTGGCTTCCTAAAAGAACGTTGGCTGCCTGAACCTGAATGCCCATAGCCATCTGACGTCCGAAGCCGAGGAAATAGGATACGATTACAAGCATAAGCGGCTTGTTTTCCTTAAGCGCACGGAACATATCCTTCATACCGATTTTTTCGCTTGACTCGGTAATAACTCTTTCCTTATTAATCAAGGGGATAAGAGCGAAAAGCGCACAGCCGAGTACCGCCGTTAAAACAGCTACCCAAAAATATTCAGAGCCAATCATAGGAGTATCGGTTTCGCCTTTTTTAACTATAACCTTTGAGCCTTCGGGGATAATTAAACAAACAATAGGTACGATTACTACGCATGCGGAAAAACCGATTTGTTTAGCCGTATTTGAAATTGATACAACGTTAGTTCTCTCCGTCGGGTTGGGGGTAAGCGCCGCGGCGATACCCTGGGACGGAACGTCGCCCATTGTCATTGCTATTGACCAGATAAGATATGTAACGAAAATCCATACGTAGGTGAGCATTGTATTATTCTTAAACGGTACGTCAATAAATACAACCGCGCTCATTACGAGAAGGGGTAAGATTGAATAAGCAATCATTCCCTTGAATTTTCCGAGCTTGCTCTTTGAGCGGTCAACCATACCTCCTACAATCGGGTCAGCCACAGCCGAAATAATCTTTGCTACAAGAATAAGAATACCGACAACGGCAATATCAACGCCGAGAATAGAGCCGTCAAATTCAGCCTGGTAGGAATTGAGAAGTCCTACAATTGCCTGAAAGCCGAAAAGACCGAGCGAATAAGCAAGAATCTCTTTAAAGCTTAAGTGCTTTTGGGTGGTAATGTCTTTTACTTCATCCATTTTTCTTCCTCCTTAGGCACGAGCTAACGAATACGATACGGTTTTCATTAGCCGCTTTGCCCTTATATTATTCACTGAATACTTCTTTAAATATATCAACGTTAGCCATTTTCATAACTGCGCTGAAAAGCTTTGAGCCGTATACGGGCATAAGTCGGTTAAAGCTTGACATTGCGTGAGCGTCAAAGCCTCTAACCTGCATAGGATACTTATACTCAATACCGCGCATAATCATCCTTACCATTCTGTCACAGTCGGTAGAAATCATATTCATAACCTTTGCGCCCTTGTCGTTGCCTTCATTTCCCTGTTCTCTGAAAATATCGGTCTTTGTAAAGCCGGGACAAACAAGGGATACATACATCTTTCCTGCAAATTCTACTCTGAGAGCCTCTGTAAAGCCCTTGAGCGCCGCTTTGGACGCGGAGTACATCGAGGTTCCCGCAAGCGTCATAAGAGCCGCTGAGGAGTCGATATTTATTACTGCCGGAGTTTCGGACTCAAGCAACATAGGAAGAAGCGTCTTTGTTGAATAAATACAGGAATAGAAATTAATATCCATAGCCTTATTTATTTCGTCATAAGAGTATCTGTCAAATCTCTTGAACTTGGGAAGGATACCTGCGTTATTAACAAGGATATCAACCTTAACGCCTTCTGCCTTTAACTCTTCGGCAAAGCTTTCCCAGTTTTCCTTAACGCTTACGTCGAAAAGCTTATAAGAGAATTTATCCTTATACTCTTCGCCGAGCTCTTCAATGAACTTAAGCATTTTCGGCTCACTTCTTGCAACGCCGATTACGGTACATCCGTGCTTTTTGATAAGGGTTGCGGCAATGCCTGCGCCCATACCGCCCGAAGCGCCCGTAACAATCGCTGTTTTACCGTGAAGCCAGCATTGGTTAGCCATAATACTACCTCCAAAATAAATATATCTTAATAATTATACTATATCTTAATATTATTTACAATATGAATTTTTGATATTTTATCACTTGTCTAAAAACGAATCAACGTTTATTGCCTTTTCGTATAAAAACAATCAAAACGCTTGACAAAAAGTCTATTAATGTATATAATACAAAAAAATAAATTGTTAGCAATATAATTTTGCTTTACTAACAGGAGGCGTAACTATGGATAAAAGAATAGTACGTACACGACTTGCGGTATTTAATGCCGTGTTTGACCTCGCAACAGAAAAAGACCTTGATAAAATTACCGTTGTAGAGCTTTGCGACAGAGCGGGAATTAACAAGAGCACCTTCTATCTCCACTACAGCAGCATTAACGACTGTTTTCAGAAATGCTTTGACTATTTTATGGGAAAGCTTCTTGAGTTCGGTAAGGACCTTGATTATACAAAGGTTGCCAATGCTCCGGAGGAGCTTGTAAAAAAACTTCTTGATGCGGTTGAGGAAAACATCAAATACCTCGTTCGCTTCAGAAACAGCGTTGTTTACGACAGCGCGGTTAAAACAATTAAGGACAGCTTCGTTCAGGAGGTTTGTAAAGCAAATAATATTGATATGGAAAGCAATTACCATCAATTTGCAAAGCTTACCTTCCTTGTTGGCGGTTGCACCGATATTATTATGAAGCTAACTCCCAATTTCAACAGACCCGAAATTGAAAGGATTATGATTGACGTAATCAAAAGAAGATAAGAAAAAGCCGAGGGAACTCGGCTTTTATTATATTGAAAATACCCTTTTTGCATTTTTTGAGAATATTAATTCCTTTTCGTCTGCGGTAAAATCGCAGGCGTTTACTTTTTTAATGGTCCTTTTCTGCTCGCTCCACGGAGAGTCCGTACCGAAAAGAATTTTATCCGCCCCGTGCTTTTTAACAATTCTTTCAAACTGTTCTTTGCCGAGCATCCTTGTCTTTTCCTCGGGTACGTTCATATAGTCGTAGGGCTCGTAATTACCGAGCACAAACGCAGTATCCATATAAACGTTTTCGCCGGCTACGGTTTTTTCAACCTCGTCCCAGTCCTTCCACGAGCCGAGATGAGCGAGAACGAATTTATCGGGATTAACCTCTTTAATAACATTACAAATATGCCCTACGCTTGCAAAATTATGGTGCATAATCCCGATGTCCCAGCCCGCGTGGGTAACTACCGCCAGTGAGAGCTCGCTTGCCGCATAAATAATATCAAGAAAGCGTTTGTTATCAAGGTCGGTATTCTGATATGCGGGGTGGATTTTTATTCCCGTAACCCCGTTTTCCTTAAGGCGTACAAGCTCAGCCTTAAAGTCCTCATAATCGGGGTGCATTGCGCCGAGCGAAAAGAGTCCCCTGCCCTCAAATAGAGCGTTATTCTTTATTGCAAGCGTATTGAGCTTTTCAACCTGGCGCGTATTTGTTGCAACGGGAAGCAGAACGCTTATATCAATATCGGCTTGCTCCATTGATTTTGAAAGCGCGTCGGCGGTACCGTTTGTATATGCTCTTGACTCAGCCGCCTTTTCCATATTCGGAATTGCCTTTTCGGCAATCTTTTCGGGAAAAACGTGAGTATGTGTGTCTATAATCATAATATACTCCTATATTCAGGGTGGTTTTTATAAAAGCCGACAAAACGTCGGCTTTTATTATATATCAGAGCGCAGAGAAAATCAATTATTCCGTTTCAGCGTCCTCGCCGAGCGATTCCTTAGCTGTTACAATCTGTTTTCTGTTATAGCACTCAAAGGTTTCCTCAACAAGCTTATCGTCCGGCTTCGGAGTGAATAAGCTTACTACCGGAACAATAACAAGTCCTGCAAGCATTGCAACCGAACCGCAGTTAATCGGAGACTGAAGAAGCTCGGGGAAATGCGGGCGGAAGAATAAGTTAAGAGTCATTATTCCCGCGCCGAAGATAAACGATACCCAGCAGGCTGCCTTCGTCGTCTTTTTCCAGTAAAGCGAATACATAAACGGAGCAAGGAACGCGCCTGCAAGTGCGCCCCATGAAACGCCCATGAGCTGTGCAATAAAGTTAACCTGTGTATTATACTGGAAAAGAGCGATTACGGCGGAAATTGCAATAAAGAACACAACGAGTATTCTCATTGAAAGAACCTGCTTCTTTTCGCTCATCTTCTTAATTATATTATCCTTAAGAAGGTCAATCGTAAGAGTTGATGAGGAAGCGAGTACAAGGGATGAAAGCGTACTCATTGACGCCGAAAGAACGAGGATTACAACAAGCGCGATAATTGCCGGAGAAAGGGTTGAGAGCATTGTCGGAATAATCGAGTCAAAGCCGCCCTCAATAGTTCCGTCCTCAAGAATTGTAAGCTTATTTGTAAAGAGTCTTCCGAAACCGCCGAGGAAGTAGCAACCGCCTGCTACAACAATTGCAAACGCGGTTGAGATAATTGTTCCCTTTTTAATATCGCTTTCGCTCTTGATAGCATAGAATTTCTGCACCATCTGAGGAAGTCCCCAGGTGCCGAGCGAGGTGAGAATTACAACAAAACCGAGGCTGAGCGGGTCGGGACCGAAGAAGGAGTTAAACACGCCCGGAGTTGAGCTTACAAGCTCATCCTTAATCTTTGCAAGTCCGTCAAGCGAGCCCATAAAGCCGCCGTTAATCCTCAGTACCGCAATGATTACGATTACAATTCCGAAAAGCATAATAATACCCTGAATAAAATCGTTAATCGCCGTTGCCATATATCCGCCTGCAATAACGTAAATTGCAGTAAGAATACTCATAATCAAAATACATACCGAATAGTCGATATTAAACGCCATACCGAAAAGACGGGATAAGCCGTTATAAAGAGACGCCGTATAAGGAATTAAGAAAATAAATACTATAATTGAAGATGCAATCTTAAGCCCTTTTGAGCCGTATCTTTCGCCGAAGAACTGAGGCATTGTTGCCGAATTGAGGTGTTGGGTCATAATTCTTGTTCTTCGTCCTAAAATAACCCATGCGAGAAGCGAGCCGATAACAGCGTTTCCGATACCTATCCAGGTTGACGCAATACCGAATTTCCATCCGAACTGTCCCGCATAACCTACAAAGATTACCGCCGAAAAATAGGAAGTACCGTAAGCGAATGCAGTAAGCCACGGACCTACGCTGCGTCCGCCGAGAACAAAGCCTTTTACGTCAGTTGCGTGTTTTCTTGAATAAAATCCGACGCCTATCATAATTGCAAAAAATACAACAAGCATTCCGATTTTCAGTGCCATACCCATTGGGATTTCCTCCTTTTGTACTTTAGCGCTTTAAACTTTAACACTTTAAAGTTTTTATGTGTTACAGTATACCATTAATATTCCCCTTTGTCAAGAAAAAAATGATTATATAATTATTAGGTACAGCAAATAAAAAAAGCCTCTGCTTAAAAGGCGAGGTGCGATAACGAAGGTTAGTCCAAAAATCCCTGCATACTCGCGTATGCAGGGAATTTTTAATGCTTTTAGGGACAAAAGGACAAAGTCAAAACCTATCCTTCGTTACCGCACCTCGCCTAAGAGGTTTTTTCTTTTTATTTAAGATATTCCGAAATATCCTCGTTATTGAGAGTATGAATTCCGTTTTTGTTAAGCAATTCTTCCGCCTGCTCCACGTCGTCAACTCTGAAAACAACATATGCATTTCCCTCAACGGAGCCCGTGAAGGCGTAAACATATTCAACGTTAATATCTGCATTTTCAAGAGTTTTAAGAATTTTATAAAGTGCGCCTGCTTCATCGTTCATTTTTACTGCGATAACGTCGGTTTCGCGGACAATTGTCTTGTCGCTTAAAGCAGCCTTCGTCTTTTCGGTATCTGAAACGATTACTCTTAAAATTCCGAAATCCTTTGTATCGGCAACCGAGAGAGCGCGGATATTTACTCCTGCTTCGGTAATTGCGGATACAGCGTCAATGAGCGTACCGGGTACGTTTTCCAAAAAAGCGGATAATTGTGTAATAGCCATTATTAGCCCTCCTTAATGTAACTTACGTTTGTCGATAACACGAACGGCCTTACCCTCCGAACGTTCAATTGATTTCGGAGCAACAAGGTGAATCTTCGGATTTATACCGAGCATTGTACGCATTGCAAGCGCAAGGTCTCTTTCGCTTGTCTGCATTTCCGAAACCTTATCGGAAAAACGCTCGGGCGAACATTCAACATAAATATCAAAGGTGTCGGTATTCTTAACGCGGTCAACAACAATCTGATAATTCGGAGTGTATCCCTCTTTAAGAAGAACCGTCTCAATCTGGCTCGGGAATACGTTAACACCGCGGATAATCATCATATCGTCGCTTCGTCCGAGCGGTTTAGTCATTTTAATATGAGTTCTGCCGCAGGAGCATTTTTTACGCGAAAGAATACAAATATCCTTTGTTCTGTAACGGAGAAGCGGGAAGCCCTCCTTATCAAGCGAGGTGAAAACAAGCTCGCCCTTTGAGCCCTCGGGAAGGACCTCTCCCGTTTCGGGGTCAATGATTTCAGCATA
This sequence comes from Eubacterium sp., assembly GCA_017458975.1. Classification (GTDB taxonomy): domain Bacteria; phylum Bacillota; class Clostridia; order Oscillospirales; family Acutalibacteraceae; genus Eubacterium_R. Next base: position 27,652 of record JAFSZK010000068.1, read on the forward strand.
GAAATGGTCCTCGTTAATGTGCATACCGCTTTGCTCTTCACACTCGAAAGCTACGCCGGGACCCGAGGTCTCGGTAAGTCCGTAAATATCGTATGCTTTGATTCCGAGGCTCTTTTCGATTTCCTGACGCATTTCCTCGGTCCACGGCTCAGCGCCGAAGATACCTGCTTTAAGCTTATTATCCTCGGGCTTATAGCCCTGCTCGGCAAGAGATTCGCCGATATAAGCCGCGTATGACGGAGTACAGCAAAGAATTGTTGAGCCTAAATCCATCATGAACTGAATCTGACGGCTGGTATTACCCGACGACATAGGAAGGGTCATACAGCCCACCTTCTGGGAGCCGCCGTTAAGTCCTGCGCCGCCCGTAAACAGTCCGTAGCCGTAACAAACGTGGCATACGTCCTCATCGGAACCGCCTGCCGCAACGATAGCTCTTGCGCAGCATTCTTCCCACATATCAATATCATTTTTTGTATAGAACGCCACAACACGCTTTCCCGTGGTTCCCGAGGTTGACTGAATACGAATAATGTTTTTTAAATCCGTACCTAAAAGTCCGTAAGGATACGCCTCTCTTAAATCGTCTTTTGAGAGAAACGGGAGCTTGCTGATATCCTCAAGCCCTTTAATGTCTTCGGGCTTAACGCCCTTCTTGTCCATAAGGTTGCGATAATAAGGCACGTTTTTATAAACATGCTCAACCTGCTTTACAAGCTTTTCGCTTTGTAAAGCCTTAATCTCATCAACCGGCATCGTTTCGATTTCTTTTTGGAAATACTTTTTCATAGCCTGTCCTTTCCGAAAACAAAAGCATTAAGAAAACAAAAAATGTGTAGCACCGGTTAAAGTGCTACACGATGTGAATTCATAATTACTTAACTTTCACATATTTCTGCATAGCAAATTAACCTCTCAGGTTGTAAACCAAAAGAAGTTAAAAGCAAAGTTGAAATTTTTGTTTAAGTTAAGATTGCTTTTCATTGTTTTTCCTCAATTGTTAATAATTTACAAACGCTTTAGCGCTACAGCGTAGTATCATTATAAAGCAAACATTTTTGTTTGTCAATAGTTTTTATGAATTTCTGCCAAGCTCAAAGGCTTTTTTGTTCAGCTCAAGGAATTTCGGCGGAACGCATTTTTCAAGCGCAGCCATCCACTGCTCCTCGGTAAAATCAAACTTATGGGAAAGCTTACCTAAAAGAGCAATATTAACCGCCTTGGGCGAGCCTGCCTCCTCGGCAACCTTAAGCGCGTCAAACGCCTCCACCTCTGCGCCCGACTCCTTCATTTTTTCAAGAAGGTTTTCGGGATACTGAGCCGCTCCCGTAATAACAGGCATGGGGTCAATCTGTTGGGTATTAACAACAATGTGACCGCCCGGCTTTAAAAATTCAACATATCTTGCCGCTTCAAGAAGCTCAAATGAAATAATATAGTCAGCCTCGCCCTTATCAATTACGGGAGAGTATACCTTATCACCGAAGCGCACATAGGTTACAACGCTTCCGCCCCTCTGGCTCATACCGTGAACCTCGGATACCTTAACGTCATAGCCCGCCGTTAAAAGAAGCTGACCGAGTAATTTACTTGCAAGGAGCGAGCCCTGACCGCCGACGCCGACAATCATAATATTTTTAGTCATATCATTTCACTCCTTTCTTACTCAAACGCGTCAAATGCGCAAAGCTGTTTACAAACTCCGCAGCCCGTGCAAAGAGTATTGTCAACCCTTGCCTTGCCGTCCTTAAAGCTGATAGAGGGACAGCCGAGACGCATACAGGATTTACAGCCTCTGCACTTATCGTTATTAACCTTAAGCGGAGGATTGGTTTTAACATATTTAAGAAGAACGCAGGGTCTGCGGCTGATGATTACCGAAGGCTCATCGGCTGCAAGCTCCTCTTTAAGCGTCTTATCAAATTCTTTTAAATCATAGGGGTCGGCAACTCTTACCCTGTTGAAGCCCATCGACTTGCAAAGCGCCTCAAGGTCAATTTTACCCGCCGGGTCGCCTTTAATATTATATCCGGTTGTCGGGTTCTGCTGGTGTCCGGTCATACCCGTAATAGAGTTATCAAGGATAATTACGGTTGAATTGCTTTGGTTATATGCAATATTCGCAAGACCCGTCATACCCGAGTGCATAAAGGTTGAATCACCGATAACCGCAACGGTTTTCCCCTCAGCCTCAGCGCCGAGGGCTTTGTTGAAGCCGTGGGTTGCCGAAACGGAGGCGCCCATACAAAGAGTCATATGCATTGCCGAAAGCGGAGCAACCGCACCGAGAGTATAACATCCGATATCGCCGATAACGGTGCATTTATTTTTATTAAGAGTATAGAACACGCCTCTGTGGGGACAACCCGAGCACATTGCGGGAGGTCTCATAGGAAGCTCGGCGTCAAGCTTACACGACTCCTTTTCGGGAAGCCCGAGCTTTTCGGCAATAAGATTCTGGGAGAACTCGCCTACAATCGGAAGAACCTCCTTGCCCTCAACCTCAAGACCGAGCGCCTTGCAGTGCTGTTCAATAATCGGGTCAAGCTCTTCGATTACAACAAGTCTTTCAACCTTTGACGCAAAGTCTTTAATAAGCTTTACGGGAAGCGGATTTGCCATACCGAGCTTAAGCACGCTTGCGTTTTCGCCGAAAACCTCTTTGGCGTAGAGATAGCTTGTTGAATCACAGATAATACCGAGCTTTGCTGAGCCCTCTTCAACCCTGTTAATTCCGCTTGTTTCGGCATATTCAATAAGCTTCTTTGTTCTTTCTTCTACAAAGGGATGACGCTTTTTAGCGTTACCCGGCATCATTACGTATTTTGCAATATTGCTTTCGTAGGGCTTTGTTATCTCAACTCTTTCGCCCTTTTCAACAATACTCTGACAATGCGAAACGCGGGTGCACATTTTCACAATAACGGGAGTATCGTACTCCTCGGAAAGCTCAAAGGCGAGCTTTGTAAACTCAAGCGCCTCCGCCGAGTCGCTGGGCTCAAGCATAGGTACCTTTGAAGCGATAGCGTGGTGGCGCGAATCCTGCTCGTTCTGAGACGAGTGCATACCCGCGTCGTCGGCTACCGCGATAACCATACCTGCGTTTACGCCCGTATATGAAGCCGTATAAAGCGGGTCAGCTGCAACGTTAAGACCAACGTGCTTCATACCGCAAAAGCTTCTCTTACCTGCCATAGCGGCGCCGAAGGCAACCTCCATTGCAACCTTTTCGTTAGGCGCCCATTCGCAGTATATCTCGTCATATTTAGCAGCCTCCTCGGTAATCTCGGTTGAGGGAGTACCGGGATAGCTTGAAGCAACCTGACATCCCGCCTCGTAAAGTCCGCGGGCAAAAGCCTTGTTACCTAACATTAATTCCTTCATTGTATCTGCTCCTTTATGAGTGGTTTTCCATATCAACTAAATTGTCAACGCAGTATCTTTTTCTTAATACCGGCTTTTCAATCTTACCCGTCGGATTTCTCGGAATATCGGCAAAGATAATTTTTCTCGGTCTCTTATATCTTGCAATCTTTGTGCAAAACTCGTTTACCTCATCCTCGGTAAGAGTGTAGCCGTCCTTTACTTCAATAACAGCAGCCGAGATTTCACCGAGACGCATATCGGGCATACCGATTACGGCAACGTCCTTAATAGCGTCCATCTGTCTTAAAAAGTCCTCAATCTGAACGGGATAAATATTTTCGCCGCCGCAGATTATAACGTCCTTTTTACGGTCAACAAGGAAGATAAAGCCGTCCTCGTCCTCCTTTGCCATATCGCCCGTATACAGCCAGCCGTCCTTAAGGCTTTCGTTAGTAGCCTCCTCGTTACGGTAATAACAGCTCATAACTCCGGGGCCCTTTACGCAAAGCTCGCCGATTTCTCCTCGCTTTACCGTATTGCCCTCGGGGTCAACAATCTTTGTTTCCCAGCCGTAGCCCGCAATTCCGATTGCGCCTACCTTATCCGTATTCTCAACTCCGAGATGTACGCAGCCGGGTCCGATTGACTCGCTGAGTCCGTAGTTAGTATCGTATTCGTGGTTGGGAAATACCTTTTTCCAGCGTTTGATAAGGCTTGGCGGAACGGGCTGGGCGCCTATATGCATAAGTCTCCAGCAGGATAAATCGTAATCCTCAAGCTTAATCTTTCCGCTGTCAATATCGTCAAGTATGTCCTGAGCCCACGGAACGAGAAGCCACACGATTGTGCAACGCTCGTCGTTAACCGCCTCAATAACGTACTTTGGCTTGGTTCCCTTTAAAAGCACAGCCTTGCCGCCCGAAATAAGCGAACCGAACCAATGCATTTTTGCGCCCGTATGATAGAGGGGCGGGATACAAAGGAACACGTCGTCATGAGTTTGTCCGTGGTGCGCCTGTTCGCATTTAGCCGAGTGCATAAGGCTTTCGTGGTTATGTAATATAGCCTTGGGGAAGCCCGTAGTGCCCGATGAAAAGTAAATTGCGGCATTATCCTCGTCAGTAATATCAACCTCGGGATTCTGGCTTGAAGCGTTTGCCGTAAGCTCAGTGTAATTAGCGGCAAAGGTAGGACATGCACCTTCGCCTGCATAAATAAGCGCAACCTTCTTTGAGAGCTTGTCGGCAATCGGCTCAATGCGTCCGATAAATGCAGCGCCGAATACCATAACGTCAACCTCGGCAAGGTCCGCGCAATACTCAATTTCATCGGTATCGTATCTGAAATTAAAAGGTACAGCCATTGCGCCCGTCTTTAAAACACCGAAATAAATCGGAAGCCATTCAAGGCAGTTCATAAGAAGAATTGCTACCTTATCCCCCTTACCGATACCGCGGCTCATAAGCAGATTTGCAAAGCGGTTTGCCTTTTCGTTAAACACGCTCCATGTAATTTCGCGTCTGAAGGGAGTTGTGCTGAGCGATTCGGTAAGGCTGTATTCCTTCCAGGTTACGTATCTTTTTTCCTGAACCTCGGGGTTGAGCTCAACAAGAGCAATCTCCTCCCCGTAAAGCTCGGCATTTCTTTCAAGTAAGTCCGTAATAGGCATAACTTATTCCTCCGTTTGCCCTTTAACGCTTAAAAGGTTTAAAGGGCTAAAGTGTATATGCTATATAATTTAACATAAAAAATATATAAAGTCAATAGTTTTAAGACACACGACTACAAAAAGCAAATTTTGTAATTCTCCTTTTGCAATAAAAAAAAGCACCCTGAGGGTGCTTTAGTTTTAATTAGTCTGCTGTGTAGGGTAAAATAGCAATCTGGCGAGCTCTCTTAATTGCTGTGGTGAGCTCTCTCTGATGCTTAGCACAGGTTCCTGTTACACGGCGAGGAAGAATCTTAGCTCTCTCGGATGTGAACTTTCTGAGCTTTGCTGCATCCTTATAATCGATTGTTTCTACTTTATCAACACAGAACTGGCAAACCTTTCTGCGTCCTTTTCTCGGACCTCTGTTATAAGCCATTTCTTATTCCCCTTTCTTAGAATGGTAAATCGTCGTCATCGTCTACGATTTCTTCAAAGTCGCTGCCTGTTGCGCTTGAATAGCTCGGCGCGGGCTCGTTAAATCCGCCTGCGGGAGCGCCCGTTCCGGTTTCAGCCTTGGAGCCGCAGAACGAAACGTTATTAGCTACAACCTCAACAGCTTTTCTGTTATTACCGTTCTTATCGGTATAGTTTCTTGTCTGGATAGAGCCTTCAACTGCAATCATTGAGCCCTTGTGGAAATAACGCGAAATAAAGTCCGCAGTCTGTCTCCATGCAACGCAGTCAATGAAATCAGCCTGTCTTTCCTGACCCTGTGCCTGATACGACCTGTCAACAGCTATCTGAAAGCTTAAAACGGAAATACCGTTTGCGGTTGAACGGAGTTCAGGCTCATAGGTAAGTCTTCCCATTAAAGCAACTGTATTAATCATAATTACTCTCCCTTTGCTACGATAAGCGAGCGAAGAACGCCGTCGGTAATATTAATTACACGGTCAAGCTCTGCCGGGAATGCTTCATCACTTGAGAAGTTTACAAGAACGTAATAACCTTCGGTTTCATAGTTGATAGGATACGCAAGCTTTTTCTTGCCCCATTCTTCTATTTCGCCGAGAGTGCCATTCTTAGAGATAAGGTCTGTGAACTTAGCCTTGAGAGCTTCAACAGCCTCATCGCCCTTTGAAAGTGAATAAACCATTACGATTTCATAATTTCTTAATGCCATCTTTCAGCACCTCCTTCTGGACTATTGGCGCGATATCTCCTCGCGCAAGGAATTTTGCCTTTTAAAGGCTTTGATATTATAACAATAAAATATATTATTGTCAAGAACAAATTTAATCGGGTGCGGTTCCCCGCCCTCAATTATTCATTATTCAATATTCACTATTCATTATAATTGCGGGATGACCGCCGTTGATATTCCGAAGAATAAAAGCAGCGATACGGCGTCTACAATTGTTGTAATAAAAGGCGAGCTCATAACCGCGGGGTCAAAGCCGATTTTCTTTGCAAGCATCGGGAGCGTTGAGCCGATAAACTTTGCAAATACTATTTCAACAACAAGCGTAAGACAGATTGCAAGGTCAATAAAGAAAGTGATTTCATGATTATTAAACAGCATTCTGTCTACTATCCAGATTTTAATAAAATTAACCGCCGCAAGGCTTACGCCGCAGGCAAGTCCTACGCGTATTTCCTTCCAGATTACTTTAAAATAATCCTTAAAATTAACCTCGCCGAGCGACATTGCGCGAATTATTGTAACGCTTGACTGACCGCCCGAGTTACCGCCCGTATCCATAAGCATAGGAATAAACGCGGTAAGGATTGTAAGAGCCTTCAGCTTTTCTTCAAAGCCCGTAATAATTGAGCCGGTAAAGGTTGCCGATACCATAAGTAAAAGCAGCCACGGAAAACGGCTCTTCCAGGTTTCAAAAACCGAGGTTTTAAGATAGGTCTTTTCAGTAGGCAACATAGCGTTCATCTTCTGAATATCCTCGGTATTCTCCTCCTGGATGACGTCGATAGCGTCGTCGACCGTGATAATTCCGACAAGTCTTTCCTCCATATCAACAACGGGAAGAGCAAGAAAGTCGTACTTACCGAGCAGGCTTGCGGAAAGCTCCTGGTCGTCAAGAGTATTAACATATATGACGTTTGTTTCCATAAAGTCCTCAATCATATCCTCATACTCATGAAGAAGGAGCTCTTTAACCGTTGTTACGCCGATAAGATGTCTTGACGCGTCGGTTACATAACAGGTATAAATTGTTTCTTTATCAACGCCGGTACGCCTGATTCTTTTAAAAGCGTCCTCTACGGTCATATCCTTTTTAAGGTCAACAAATTCGGGGGTCATAATCGAGCCTGCCGAATCGTCGGGATATTTAAGAAGCGCATTAATTGACTTTCTTGTTTCGGTATCGGTGTTCTTTAAAATACGCTTAACAAGAGTCGCGGGCATTTCCTCAATAATGTCAACGGCGTCGTCAAGATACAGCTCGTCAAGCACCTCGCGAAGCTCGTTATCCGAAAAGGTATGAATAAGGGCTTCCTGGGTATCGCCGTCAAGCTCTACAAATACCTCCGCCGCGTCCTCTTTTTTAAGAAGACGGAAGAAGAGCAGCCTCTGGTTATTGGGAAAGGTCTCAAGTATTTCAGCGATATCCGCAGGATTAAGCTCGCTCAGTATTAATTTTATCTGTGATAATTCTCGCTTTTCAAAATGCTGTTCAATGGACTCGATTAATTCTTCTCTGAGTTCTGTCATTTCCACGGGTATCACCTGCTTTCATAATGAATATTGAATAATCGGAGCGGGAAGCCGCTTTCGATTATAATTTAGTCAAAAAACTCCGTTTCGTCGGGGTCATAGGTTTTAACCGTAAGCCTTTTGGCAAAACGGAAAAAGATTAAAAACAGCACTGCCGCAGCAAGCACGCTGATAACGGCAATAATAAACTCGGGCTTCTGATAAAACAGCTCGCCCGTTACAAGAGTCTCAAAATCGGGCTTGCTCATCGCTTTTTTAACCTGCTTCAGATTTTTGTTAAGCCTTTTTATTTCAAAGGTGTACTGTCTTATATCGCCGTTTGAGGCAATAACGCTTGAGGTAAGATTAATCTCCTGGCCCTCGTTAAGCTCAAGTCGGCTCGGCAGGTCGCACGACGCGCTTACGTCGTCGGTAACCGCAGTTATATTCAGCGTTTTCAAATCGCTCGGAATATAAAGCGTATATTTCGTATCGTTTTCGTTAAGCGCGGGATAAACCTCGCCGTATTTACACTTAACCTCTTTTAAGAGATTGTTTGAGCTTTTTTGGGATATATTTGCATTAGTATATTCAAAGTTATATACAACCGTTCCGCTTTCATAGCTTAAGGTAACTATAATTCCCGTCTGCTGCTTAACGTTATTTTCCTCCTGAATTACGAATAATTCGGCTTTTCCGTTGAGCTCGTAGGATTTAAGTGTCGGCGTTTCCTCGGGATTAGTCAGCGTAATCGTATAATCGTGAACGTCGCTTGAAAACTTTTCGTTAATAGTTGCGTTTTCAAAGCTTATGCTTTTAAGCGACGGCGGAGAGGGAGCCTTTGCGTCCTTTGCCGATACGCTCAGCGAAGCGCAAAGGCACAGCGTAAGCGTTATAAAAAGAATAAATGTTTTTTTCATAAACTTCCTTTAATCGTCAATAGTAAATGTATTAATTCCCGCTCTTTCAATAAGCGTTTTGGTCTTTTTAACATCGGTTGTTACCGTAATAAAATATGCCTGATTTTTCTTAAGCTTCGGGAATTTTGAGATATTGTACTTAATTCCCGCGGCGTTAACGTTTCCCGATTCGGGCTCATAACCCGTAACCTTAACGTCAACCTCCTCAAGAAGCTTTACGTTTTTAAGGTCGTTTTCAAGCCTTTTTGAAATAATCTCAAAGCCGTCGGCACGGTCCTTACTAACCGCTTTCGGAAGCTCGCAGCCTCCGAGTATAAATACGCTTACTCCGTAATTTGAAAGCTCGGTTACAATATCCTTAATATAGCTGTAAACAGAGTCATTATTCGGGTCAAGATAAGTATTGCCGTCGTCGTCCTTATAGATTTTTCCGTCCTTCCTTATTGCAAGGTCGGGATTAAGGGACGGAACTATAGAGTCCTTATAACAGCATATTCTTGCAACGGGTAAAATACCGTTATCAAGCAGCTCCTGAATTGACTCCTTAGGCTTGCTTGCGGGAGTCGAAAGCGCTCCGTAGGTTTCAATAAGCGCAAGGGAGGAGGCATAGCCGACGGTACCGTCGCTTATTTTTTCGTGAAAGGTTATCG
>JAFSZK010000069.1 GCA_017458975.1 Eubacterium sp.
GACGGGACAGTACTGGCTTGGAATCAGAGTCGGAAACAGAGACGTAGTAACAAGAGCGTATGTGAAGTATAAGTACGTATCCGGCGGAGCAACAATAGAATCCATTGTTTATGGTAATATTTGTTCAACTTGATAAAGGAGGAAAAGAAAATGAATAAGAAATATAATTCTCCTGAATACGAGATAGAAAAGTTTACCATAAACGATGTAATAACCCAATCCACCGGAGAAAATCCCGGTGGAGGAACGGGAGATAACGGTGAAATCATCGACCCGTTCGGAGACGGTCAGAACAGTATCGGCGGTTCGGAATTCTAAAAACAAAAGCACAGGTTTTTGCCTGTGCTTGTTGTTTATTCTATTTCCTCTTTGATTTTTTCAAGGACTCTTTTTTCTATTCGGGAGACGTATGAACGGCTGATGCCGAGGCGCTTTGCTACCTCTCTCTGGGGGAGGGGGCGCTTGTTGTTAAGCCCGTAACGAAGAATAATTATTTTCTTTTCGCGTGGGCTCGGCATATTTTCAATATACTCCTTAACCTTTTCCCAATCGGACTTTTTTTCATACCTTTTTTCAAGGTCTTCGTCGTCTGCCGCAATATCCTCAATAGTCAAAGTTCCGCTCTCGCTGTCGCTTTCGATTTCGTCTCCGAAGTAGACGTCGCACGAGCGCTTTTTATTGCTTCTGAAATACATCAGTATTTCGTTTTCAATACATCTTGAGGCGTATGTTGCAAGCTTCGCACCCTTTGTATAATCAAATGAGTCAACCGCCTTTATAAGCCCGATTGTTCCGATTGAGATTAAGTCCTCGGCGTCATTTGTTTTTGAATAGTATTTCTTTGCTATATGGCTGACGAGCCGAAGGTTTCTTTCAATGAGAATCCGTCTTGCATCGTCATCCCCCTGAGCCTTTTTTTCAAGATATTCGCGCTCCTCCTTTGCCGTCAGAGGCTTCGGAAAGGAGTTTGAAGTCTGAATATGGAGAAGTAAAAGCAGTATGTTTGTTCCAAGTAAAGTAAGAAGCGCACTAATCATTTTCATCACCGATTAATTGTATGTTTTAGGTAGCTTATCTTATTACAATTTATTGATTAATGTTACAAAAATTATGCATATTAATACAAATATATGTATATTTATAACTAATTTCAAATTTGATATTGACACACATATAAATAAGTGTATAATAATAAATTAAAATGATAGTGAAATACAATATGTAGGAAATGTATATTTATGAAAAAAGTATTCATTGACGGAAGTCAGGGAACGACCGGACTGAAAATCTTTAAACGCTTTGAAAACAGGGATGATATTGAGCTCCTTACAATAAGCGCCGAAAAGAGAAAAGACCCGAAAGAGAGAGCAAGGTTAATTAACGAAAGCGATATTACATTTCTCTGTCTTCCCGACAGCGCAAGCATTGAGGCTTTAACTCTTGTTGAAAACGAAAACGTAACTGTAATTGATACCTCGACTGCTCACAGAACCAACAGCGATTTTGCTTACGGCTTTCCGGAGCTTGACGGAATTTTCAGACAGAGAATAAAAAAGCTTAAAAGAATTGCTGTACCCGGATGTTACGCAAGCGGATTTAATTCAATAGTTTATCCCCTTGTAAAAAGCGGCGTTATGCCAAAGGACTATCCCGTAACCTGCTATGCAATGAGCGGCTATACGGGCGCCGGAAAAAAGGGAATTGAGCAATATGAAAGCGATTGCAGAAACGCCGAGCTTGACTCTCCCCGCCAGTATGCGCTGACTCAAAAGCACAAGCATTTAAAGGAAATGCAGGCGGTAAGCGAGCTTGAAAGAACACCGTTTTTTGCACCGCATATCTGTGATTATCCCTGCGGTATGGTAGTAAGCGTTCCGCTTTTTGCCGATATGTTAAATACAAAAATGACTCCCGCGGATATACAGAAGCTTTTTTCACAGCACTATGACGGCGAGCAATTTGTTAAGGTAAGAACGCTCGGTTACAGCGAAAATATGATTGGCGCCAATAATTTTGCAGGGCGTGACGATATGGAAATCGAGATAAACGGAAATGAAGAGAGAATACTTATTACCTCCCGTTTTGACAATCTCGGAAAAGGAGCAAGCGGCGCGGCAATTCAGTGTATGAATATTGTGCTCGGCTGTGAAGAAAGTAAAGGATTAAACTTTGGAGAATAACTTATGAAAAGTATAATTAAAAAGCTTGACGGCGGAATATGCGCGCCAAAGGGAATTAAGGCAAGCGGTATGTACTGCGGTATTAAAGAGTCTTCAAATCCCGACCCCGGCGCAGAGCATAAAAACGATATATGCCTTTTTACGTCGGATATTCCTGCAAACACCGCCGCGGTATATACAACAAATAAAGTTAAGGGCGCGCCCCTGCTTGTTACAAAGGCAAATCTTGAAAAAAGCGGCGGTAAGGCAAGCGCGGTTATAGTTAATTCCAAAAACGCAAACACCTGTAACGCCGACGGAGTGGAAAAGGCTGAAAAAATGTGCGCCCTTGTTGCAAAAGAACTGAGCCTTCCCGAAGAGCAGGTGCTTGTTGCTTCAACGGGCGTTATAGGCTTAGTGCTTCCGATTGAGCCTGTTGAAAGAGCAGTACCCGTTCTTGCAAAAAGCCTTGACTATACAAAAAATGAAGAAGCCGCAACGGCAATTATGACAACCGATACGGTTAAAAAGGAATACGCCGTTGAGTTTGAAATAGGCGGCAAGAAATGCAGAATAGGCGGTATGGCAAAGGGCTCGGGTATGATTCACCCGAATATGGCGACAACGCTGAACTTTATTACAACCGATTGCAATATATCCGGGGCTCTTCTTCAGAAGGCGCTCGGAGATATAGTGAAAATTACCTACAACTGTCTTTCAATTGACGGCGATACCTCAACAAATGATATGGTACTGCTTATGGCAAACGGCCTTGCCGGTAACGCCGAAATCACCGAAGAGAACGACGACTATCTTGAATTCAAGGAAGCGCTTTATGAGGTGATGGGAACGCTTACCAAAATGCTCGCAAAGGACGGCGAGGGCGCAAGCAAGCTTCTTGTTTGCACCTGTTGGGGAGCAAGCGACGTTGACAAGGCTATCACGGTAGCAAAAAGCGTTGTATGCTCAACCCTGTTTAAAGCCGCAATGTTCGGCGAGGACGCAAACTGGGGACGCGTACTGTGTGCAATCGGCTACGCTCCTGCTGAGTTTGATATAAATAAGGTTGCGGTTGAAATTGCAAGCGAATTCGGAACGGTTAAGGTTTGCGAAAACGGAGCGGGCGTTGACTTTTCCGAGGAAAAGGCAGCTGAAATTCTCAGCAGCGACGAGATATCTATCAACATTTATCTCAACGAAGGCGAGCGCTGTGCAACTGCCTGGGGCTGCGATTTAACCTATGATTATGTAAAAATAAACGGAGATTACAGGACTTGATTATGAATATTGATAATTCCATTAAAGCAAAGATACTTGCCGAAGCGCTCCCGAATATTCAGCATTATTCGGGTAAGATAATAGTTGTTAAATACGGCGGAAACGCTATGATAAACGAAGAGCTTAAAGAGGCCGTTATGCATGACCTTGTTTTGCTTACAACGGTTGGAATTAAAGTAGTTCTCGTTCACGGCGGCGGTCCCGAAATTAACAAAACCCTTGACAAAATGGGAATTGAAAGCAAGTTTGAAGACGGACTTCGCGTAACCGATAAAGAAACCGTTGATGTTGTAAAGATGGTTCTTGCCGGCAAGGTAAACAAAGACCTTGTAAGTCAGCTCGGAAACCTCGGTGGAAATGCAATCGGGCTTTCGGGTATGGACGGAAAGATGCTCAGATGCACCCCGCTTGACAGTACCCACGGCTTCGTAGGAGAAATCAGCGAGGTTAATATGGACATAGTTGAGGATATCCTTGATAAGGATTTTATCCCCGTTATTTCAACTATCGGCTTTGACGAAAAGGGAAATACATACAATATTAACGCCGATACGGTGGCTGCCGCCGTTGCGGGAGCGCTTAAGGCGCAGGCGCTTATCTCAATGACCGATACCGTCGGGCTCTGTGAAAACAAGGACGACCCCGAAACTCTTATTCACAAGGTTTATATTTCCGATACTCCCGCGCTTATTGCAAGAGGAATTATATCGGGCGGTATGATTCCTAAAATAGACTCAATGACCATGGCTCTTCGTGAGGGCTGTCAGAAGGCGTTTATCATTGACGGACGCGTGCCCCATTCAATTCTTATGGAGCTTCTGACCGACGAAGGTATGGGAACAATGTTCAGGATTTAATTATGACTACTAAAGAACTTGATAACAATTACATAGCTCACTCATATGCGCGCTTTGACGTATGCCTTGAAAAGGGTAAGGACTCTACGCTCTATGACGAAAGCGGCAAAAAGTATATTGATTTCGGCTCGGGAATAGGCGTAACAGCCTTCGGCATTTCCGACGAAGAGTGGAAAAAGGCTGTTAAAGCTCAGCTTGAGCTTCTTCAGCATACAAGCAATCTCTACTATACAAAGCCCTGCGCCGAGCTTGCAAAGCTGCTTTGCGAAAAGTCCGGTATGAAAAAGGTGTTTTTTGCAAACAGCGGAGCCGAGGCTAATGAGGGCGCAATCAAATTTGCAAGAAAGTACAGCTTTGATAAGTACTCGGAGGGAAGAAGTACAATTATTACCCTTTGCGATTCCTTCCACGGAAGAACGGTTACCACCCTTGCCGCAACGGGTCAGGACGAATTTCATACAACCTTTTTCCCGTTTACCGAGGGCTTTAAGTACTGTCCTGCCGGCGATATAAACGCGCTTGAAGAAATGATGACTCACGACGTTTGCGCCGTTATGTTTGAGTGTATCCAGGGCGAGGGCGGAGTTAACGTGCTTGATAAGGAATACGTAAAATCGCTTTCAAAAATATGCAAAGATAAGGACGTACTCGTTGTTGTTGACGAGGTACAGACGGGTAACGGCAGAACGGGAAAGTATTTCTCATATCAGAACTTTGATATTACTCCCGATATCGTTACAACCGCAAAGGGACTCGGCGGCGGACTTCCGATAGGAGCGGTGCTTTTCGGCGAAAAGACCGAAAACACTATGACCTCGGGTACTCACGGCTCTACCTTTGGCGGAAATCCCGTTGTCTGCGCAGGCGCGCTCAGTGTTGTTAAAAGAATTGACGGTGAGTTTCTGAATACCGTTAATGAAAAGGGAAAGTATATAAGCGATTATGTAAAGAATATTAAAGGCGTAAAGGGCGTTTGCGGTATGGGCTTAATGCTCGGTATTGATACCGACTTCAAAGCCGCTGAAATCGCCAAAAAATGCCTTGAAAACGGGCTTTTGGTGCTTACCGCTCATAAGAACAGGGTAAGGCTTCTGCCCGCGCTTAATATAAGCTATAACGAAATTGACGAAGGACTTAAGATACTTAAGGAGGTAATTGAAAATGCAGCACTTGCTTAAGCTTCAGGATTTAACAAAAAACGAAATTCTTGATTTACTGAATCTTGCCGACCAGTTAAAATACGAGGTTAAAAACGGAATTGAACACCCGCATTTAAAGGGAAAGACGCTCGGTATGATTTTTCAGAAAAGCTCAACGAGAACCCGCGTAAGCTTTGAAACGGGTATGTATCAGCTCGGCGGACAGGCGCTTTTCCTTTCAAATAAGGACTTACAGATTGGCAGGGGCGAGCCCGTTGAGGATACGGCGAGGGTGCTTTCGCGTTACCTTGACGGCATTATGATAAGAACCTTTGAGCAAAAAGAGGTTGAGGATTTGGCCCAGTACGGCTCAATTCCGATTATTAACGGTCTTACCGATTATTGCCATCCGTGTCAGGTTCTTGCCGACTTAATGACAATAAGGGAATATAAAAAGAGCTTTGACGGACTCAAGCTCTGTTTCGTAGGTGACGGAAATAATATGGCAAACAGCCTTATTGCCGGTTGTATTACTATGGGAATTGAGTGTGCAATTGCCTGCCCGAAGGGCTATGAGCCGGATGAAAAGCTTATGGCTTGGGCTAAGGAAAACGGAAGCTTTACCTGCTCGGATAATATTGAAGAGTGCGTAAAGGGCGCCGATATTCTCTATACCGACGTATGGGCGTCAATGGGTCAGGAAGGTGAAAAGAAAGAAAGAGAAAAAGCCTTTGAAGGCTTTCAGCTTAATGACAGCGTTATGGCGCTTGCAAAGGACGACGCAATTGTTCTTCACTGCCTTCCCGCTCACAGGGAAGAGGAGATAACCTCAAAGGTATTTGAGGAGCATGCCGATGAGATTTTTGACCAGGCTGAAAATCGCCTTCACGCTCAAAAGGCAGTTCTTGTAAAGCTTATGAAATAAAAAAGCGTAAATAAAACAGGGAGGGCTTATGCCCTCCCGTTTTTTCTTATTTTGCTTTAATTCTGATAATCCTGTTGTAATACTGCTTCTTTGCGTCAATCGTTATGCCGACGTTTTTAAGAAAACCGCCGGTGTATTCAAAATGAATTCCGTCAAAGTCGTATTCATAAACCTTACTGTCGTCAAGTCCGTCAAATTTAAGCTCAATCGCGGGCTTCATACAGCTTGTATTAACCGCCGCAATAAACAGCACTCCCTCGGTCTTTTCCTCGTTAAGGTAGAATACTGAGGAAATCTCGTCCTTCTCCCAGTCAAGGAGTCGGTAGAAATCTCCGAACTGAACGGTGTTTCTGATTTCCTTATATAAATCAACCCATTTTCTGCACTCTTCAATTTCTTCGTCGGTATACTTTGAAAGATTACCGCCGAGCGAAAGCGAGCCGCGCATTGCAATATTAAACTTGAACTCAAGCGGGGTATTGCGGTTGTACCAGTTGACGTCGGTTACCCAGGCACGCATTGTTTTAATCGGACGGGTGAGCGAATAATTCTTTTGAATCTTAATGCGGTCAATCGAGTCCGTGTTATCGCTCGTCCAAACCATATCGTAATGCTCAAGAACGCCCCAGTCGCAGCGTCCTCCGCCCGAGGAGCAGGATTCAAACTGAACTCCCGGGTGCTTTTTACGAAGCCTGTCAACAATATCGTAAACCGCCTTGGTGTGGTAGTACCAAAGCATTTTTTCGTGCTTAAGATTTTCTGCGCCTGATTCGGAAATAGCGCGGTTCATATCCCATTTGATGTATTTAATATTATGCTCGCTCAGGAGCGTATCAATTCGGTTAAAGATATACTCCTGTACCTCGGGCTTCGTCATATTGAGTACTAACTGCCACCTTATTTCGTTAGCAGGTCTGTGTTCATAATGATACGCCCAGTCGGGATGCTTTCTGAAAAGGTCGCTGTTCGGGTTAACCATTTCGGGCTCAAACCAAAGTCCGAAATCCATACCGAGGTCGTTAACGTTTTTAATAAGCTCGTCAAGTCCGTTCGGGAATTTTTGTTCGTTTACAAACCAGTCGCCGAGACCTGCGTGGTCGTCGTATCTCTCGCCGAACCAGCCGTCGTCCATAACGAAAAGCTCGCATCCCGCCTTAGCCGCTTTAACTGCAAGCGCGCTCTGGTCCTTTGTATTAACGTTAAATTCGGTTGCTTCCCAGGAGTTATATAAAACAGGAAGGGGAGTATTTGCAAAATTACGGGGAAGAACGTACTTAATACCGAAACGGTTGAGCTGGTTGCTCATTTCAGAGAAGCCCTGAGTTACTCCGCAGAGTACCGCGGGAGTATTAAAGCATTCTCCGCCCGAAAGCGCAAATTCAAAATCAAAGCTGTTCATACCGAGATGAGCTCTTGTCGCGCCCCTGAAATCGCGGTTGACTTCAACCTCAAAATTACCGCTCCACATAAGGTTTGCAAAGAATACCTCGCCGATTTTTTCGTCGGCGTTTTTATATGCAATAAAATATGGCGAGTGGTTATGTCCGCTTCGTCCCTGACGGCACTCAAAATGAAGTGAGCCGCCCTCAAGAAGGGTGTCAATCGGGCTGAACTCCGCGCCCCATTCGCCCCTTGTATTCATAATATGATAGGGGTAGGTTCCGGGAAGGGATATTTCCGCGCTCATAAGCCTTTCAAAAACTATTTCGTCGTTTCCCGTGTTTTTTACGGTTGTATATCTCTTAATAATATCAAAGCCGTCAAAAAGCTCGTAGTTAAGCGTTATTTCAAGCGGATAGTAATCGTCGGCATATATGAGTTTAAGGCTGTTATTGCCGCTTTCATAGCCTTTAAAATGAAGATTAATCTCCCTGCATTTATCAAAGAAGCTTGCTTTAATCGCACACTGACGGAACATAGTTTTGCCAAAGGGAGTATATTCGCTCCTTGCGTGGTCAAAATTATTGTCCGACGGGATTTTCTCGTTGTTTTGCATTAAGCAGTAGTCGTCAACGCGGCATTTTTTACCCCAGTGAATATTGTGGGTATTGCCGAGGTTGTCAAGTCCTATAACGTAATGAGTGTTCTTCGTTTCAAGCGTGAACACGTTTTCTTTTTTATTTACATAAACTCCCATAAAATACTCCGTTAGCCGTAAATATTGTCCTCTAATTTACCGAATTCTTTTTTAGCGTTTTCAAGCCATGCCTTACGCCACTCCTCAACGCCTACCGTAAAGCGTGCTGCAAGGAACTCGTCAACCATCTGAATACCGAGAGTAGGAGCAATCATCCAGCCGCCCATACAAAGAATATTCGAGTCGTTGATTATACGGCACATTTTAGCCGAATAAGCGTTTTCAACGCATGCAGCGCGAACGCCCTTGAATTTGTTTGCAACCTGGGACATACCCATACCCGTGCCGCAGATAAGAATTCCGCGCTCGGCGTTTGAGTTTTGAATTTCCTTTGCCGCTAAGGGTGCAACCTCATAAAAGGGAACTGCCTCTTCTGCGTCCTTGGGACCGTAAACAATTAATTCGTATCCTGCCTCTTTAAGATGAGCTTCAAGCTCTTTTCTGAGCGGATAACCCGACTTGTCCGAACCGATTACAATTTTCATAATTATATCTCCTTATTTAATAATTTTGTATTGATATTTCATTTTAAGTATACGAAGAACGCTTTGGTTAATCTGCTCCTCGCTGATTTCGCCTTCCTTTACTGCCTTGATAATTGCGTTAACGGAAAGGGAAGCGTAGTTTGTACAAAGCATATCGTTGCCCGCTTTAACGGCGAGAACCGCAATCTTTTCGTTATTGCCGTATTTCTTTTTTGCTGCTTCCATACCGAGAGAATCGGTAATAATAACGCCGTCGTAGCCGAGCGTTTCGCGCATATATTTATGTACCGCGGGTGAAAGGGAAGCGGTGTTTTCCTTGTCAAAGCAGCTTACTATATCGTGGTTGACAAGAATCATCGGCGCACCCGCCTTAATACCTGCCTTAAAGGGCTTTAAATCTCTTTTTTCATAAGTTTGCTTTGAACGTTTGTCGGTAATTATATCGTAGTGGGTGTTACCGTTTTTACCGTAGCCCGGGAAATGCTTAAGAGAGGTAATGAGATTACCGTCGTTTGAGGTATGAAAGGATGCCTTGATAAAGGTTGAATTTTTCTTGGCGCTTGTTGAATAAGCGCGGTTGTAAATATAATTACCTTTTTTATAAGGCGTGTCCGCAACGGGAGCAAGAACCGTATTGATTCCGAGTCCCTTAAGGTATTTTGCCTTAGCCTTAGCGTCCTTTTTAACGGCTTTAATTCCGCCGTGAGTCCTCATATATAAGGGCGACTTGAAACGGGCTTTGCGAAGCTTCTTGTATTTTGATACACGGGTTATTGCTCCGCCCTCCTCGTCAACGGCGATAAGCATTTTAACCTTTGCCGTGCTCTGATAAGCCTTGATTTTCTTTTTAACCTGTTTTTTGCTCTTGCCCTTGAAGTCGTCGGCAAAAAGAAGATAACCTCCGAAACGGTATTTTTTAATACCCGTCTTGCTGTTTTCGGGATGATTTAAAAGTATCATCTGCGCAACCTTTTCCTCAAGCGTCATTGAATCAAGTATCGCCTGTGCTTTTTCGGTATAGTCGAGCGTGCTTTTTGCAAATGCAATCGAGCTTGCGCTGAAGACTAAAACCAGGCAAAGCGTAATGCTGATTAACGATTTAATTATCCTTTTAATAACAATTACCTCCCTGTGGAATTATTTATGATAATTATAACATCTTTTTTATGAATAAACAATAAATTTATTAAATATTATATAAAGTATCTTGCCAAAAGGGGAAATTTTTTGTATAATGTTAGTGATATATTGGGATAAGTGTTTCTATTTTTATGACGATGAAGCGCTTTAACGTTTATTAATAACTAAGAAAGGAGAGTTATGGAGCAGAAAAAAATAGTTTTTTCGGCGGAACCTGCAAGAGTTGAGGAATTTGCAGCTCTGCCGCAGGTGGCAATGTCAACTCCGTTTGATACCGCTGCCTTAACTGTACTTGCGCTGAGCCTCTATCCGAAAAACAGGGATTTGTGCTATGACGCTCTTAACCTTTTAAAAGGACCGAGACCGCTCAGCGAGTATGACAAGCAATTTATAAGAGACCGTTTTATGGATAAGGATTATGTTCCGAGGTCGTATTTTGACGGCGCAACGCCCGATAACGATTATACCCCCTCGCTTCCGCTTACAATTACCGTAAGCGATAACCCTTATTCTTATCAGCAGGAGGGATATGCAAAGCTGTTTATTAAATCCGGCGGAGCCGATTCGCCGAGAGAGGTTTTGCTTCGTCTTGCAAAGGACGGAAAATGGTACTTATGGGAACAGTATTTACTTTCGGGAATAAGAGAGCCTGAAAGTCAGAACCCGTGGGCATAAATTAATTAAATCTAAAGGAGAGTAAATTTATGAAAAAAACATTATCAATTTTATTATCAATAATGATGCTGTTAAGCGTAACAGCAGGCTTAAGCTTTAACGCTTATGCAGGTTCTATTACAAATACAACAGTAACAATTCCCGACAATCTTCTTAAACCAACTGTCGGAACCCAATCAAATGCATATGATGTAAGCGGAGTTACCTTCTCAAGAAGCGGCGACGGTCTTATTAACACTGCTTCAATTAAAGATACTAAGTATCAGGTAAGAACTTCTTCCTCATGGAGCAATCTTAATGCAACTGACAAGTTTGAAGTTGGTAAAGTTTACCGTTTAAAGGTTCAGATTGATGCAGGCGGAAATAACGATTCTTTCGCAACAGGCGTTACCTGTAATCTCAACGGAAAGTCAATTTCCGAAATTGCTGACGAATACGCAAACATAACCGAAAATTGTTTCTATGTAAACAGAAGTGCTACAAGCAGATACTTATATGCTTACTATTATATCGGTATGATGACCCAGCAAGTAAACAACGTAAAAATTACCAACGCTCCTACAGTTGAGCCCGGTCAGCCGGTTAAAATCCCTGTTGGTTTAAAGATTGATGACCATATCAATATTACCGATGTTGACATCGAGATTAAAGACGGCGATACTTGGAAATCTGCAGCAGGCACAAATTATATTTGTGATACGAAGTACAGATTCAATATTGCAATTAAGTGTGATGAGGGCTATTATCTCAAAAACTCATTCCAGGCTCAGGTTAACACATCCTGGTATTCATACGGCAACAAAATAAGCGACGGCGGTAAAACAGGCGTAGTTCTTTGCGAATTCCCGAACGCTCCCGTTAAACATACAGAAGTAGCTGACGCAGCTGTTGCAGCTACCTTCAAGGCTGCCGGTAAAACTGCAGGTTCTCACTGCTCAGTTTGTAACGCAGTTATTACACCTCAGACCGTAATTGCTAAGCTCGGCTCACCGAAACTCAGCAAGGTAGTAAAGGCTAAGAAAGCGTTTACCGCTAAGTGGAAGAAAGTTAACGGTATTGACGGTTATCAGGTAAGATATTCTCTTAAGAAGAATATGAAAAAGTCTAAGACTGTAAACGTTAAGAATACAGCAACAAGCAAGAAAATTTCAAAGCTTAAGAGAAAAAAGACTTACTACGTTCAGATTCGTGCTTATAAGACCATTAACGGAAAGAAAGTATATTCCTCTTGGTCAGCAAAGAAAAAGGTTAAGACAAAATAATTTTTAATTCCGAATAAGGCGGCTTAGTCCGCCTTTAAGGTATAATAAAGGAGAAAATATATGGGACTTATTAAAGCAGGCGCAGGCGCTCTCGGCGGAACATTGGCTGACCAGTGGAAGGAGTTTTTCTACTGTGACAGTATTGACAAGGAAGTGCTTGTAGTTAAAGGACAAAAGCAAACAGGCTCCCGTTCCTCAAATACAAAGGGAAATGATAATATTATTTCCAACGGCTCCGGAATTGCGGTTGCCGACGGTCAGTGTATGATTATCGTTGAGCAGGGCAAGATTGTTGAATTTTGCGCAGAGCCCGGCCAGTTTACTTACGACACCTCAACCGAGCCGAGCCTTTTTGCGGGCAATCTCGGTGAGAGCATTAAACAAACCTTTGCAACAATCGGCAAGAGGTTTACCTTCGGCGGCGATACCGCTAAGGACCAGAGAGTTTATTATTTCAATACCAAGGAAATTCTTGATAATAAATTCGGAACTCCCAATCCCGTTCTTTTCAGAATAGTTGATTCAAAAATCGGTCTTGATATGGAAACCGACCTTCGTTGCAGCGGTGTTTATTCCTACCGTATTACCGACCCGATTACCTTCTATACCAACGTTTGCGGTAACGTTGCAACGGAATACAGACGTGAAGAAATCGACGGTCAGTTAAAGACTGAATTTGTTGACGCTCTTGCAAGCGGACTCGGCGCTCTTTCGGCTCTCGAGCTTCGTCCGAGCCAGATTCCCGCTCATAATAACGACCTTAAGGACGCTATGAACGAAGCGTTAAGAAGCGATTGGGCTCAGGCAAGAGGTATTACCATAGTTAAGATTGCACTTAATCCGGTAGTAATGAACGAAGAAGACGCCGCAGACCTCAAGAGATATCAAAGAGGCGCTGCAGCAGGAAGAGACCCGGGTATGGCAGGCGGCGTATTCCTTGAACAGCAGGGCAAGGCTATGCGTGACGCAGGCAGCAACGAAGGCGGCGCTATGGGCGGCTTTGTTGGTATGGGTATGGCTATGAACGCAGGCGGCGGAGCAAACGTTGCTCAGAATCTCTTTGCAATGGGTCAGCAGCAACAGGCACAGCAACAGCAGCAGGCAGCACAGCCCCAGGCAGCTCCCGCAGCAGGCGCATGGACTTGTCAGTGCGGAGCTCAGGCAACGGGCAATTTCTGTCCTAATTGCGGCTCACCTAAGCCTGAGGCTAACGGCTGGACGTGTCAGTGCGGAGCGGTAAATCAGGGTAAATTCTGTATGAACTGCGGTTCTCCCAAGCCCGCCGGCGCACCGCTTTATAAATGTGATAAATGCGGCTTCGAGCCTGAAGACCCGCACAATCCGCCTAAGTTCTGCCCGAACTGCGGCGACCCGTTTGATTCAAACGATATAAAATAAATCCGCAATGGGCGTATATTATCCGCCCGTAAACTATTAAAAAATTGTAGGGGAGGGTTTCCACACCATCCCGAAAAAAGGAGTAAATTTATGGGACTTTTTGATAAAAAAGAATGTGGCGTATGCGGTAAAAAGGTCGGTATGCTCGGCTCAAGAAAGGTTGATGACGGCGTAATATGCTCGGATTGTAATAAAAAGCTTTCTCCGTTTTTCAGCGAGCGTAAAAGGTCCACCGTTGCGGATATTCAGCAGCAGCTTGCTTACAGAGAGCAGAACAGACAGAACCTTAATTCTTTTAACGCTACAAGAACTCTCGGCTTCGGTTCAACAAAGGTTATTATAGACGATAACCAAAGAAAATTTGTTGTATCCCAGAAAAACGATTTCAGAGCCGAGAACGCTGATATTATTGATTTTACACAGGTTTCAAGCGCGCGTATGGAAATTGACGAGGACAGAACCGAGCTTTTCCAGGAGGACGCAAACGGAAACTCAAGGTCATACACTCCGCCGAGATACGATTATGATTATGATATTTATGTATACATAAATGTTAACCATCCGTATTTCAGCGAGATTAAGATAAAGATTAATTCCTTCCAGCTTCAGGACAGATATACCGAGGATTTCCACCGCTGCGAAAATGCGGCTAACGAGATTGTTATGGCTCTCTCAGGCGGTGCAATGGGCGGTATGGGCGGCTATCAGCAGCAACAGCCTATGGGCGGCTATCAGCAGCAACCCAATATGGGCTATCAGCAGATGCCGAATCAAGGAAATATGGCTTATCAGCAGGCGCCTCAACAGGGATATCAACAGCCTGTGCAGCAGGGCTATCAGCAACAGCCTCAGCAGGGCTTTCAGCAGACTCAGGCGGCAGCTCAGTGGTTCTGCCCGAATTGCGGAACTCCTAATACGTCTAATTTCTGCCAGAGCTGCGGAACACAAAAGCCGTAATTCCTTATTAAATAACGAAAAGGGAGAACAATATGTCTGATTTATTAGATTATAAATGTCCTAATTGCGGCGGTGCTCTCGCGTTTGATACCGCGCTTCAGAAAATGAAGTGCCCCTTCTGTGACTCAACCTTTGAAATGAGCGAGCTTGAACAGAAGGACGAGGTACTCGACCAACAGCCTCCCGAGAACGCTGTAACCGAGGATAAATTTGACTGGAATACCGACGCAGATACCGACTGGCAGGGTGAGGACGAAAATATGTCCGTATTTTCCTGTAAGTCCTGCGGCGGTGAAATAGTGGGCGACGCTAATACCGCTGCCACCTCCTGCCCGTATTGCGGAAATCCCGTAGTTATGAGCGGCAGGCTTTCGGGTGTGCTTAAGCCTAACTACGTTATTCCGTTCAAGCTTGATAAAAATGCGGCTAAGGCAAAGCTTAAGGAGTATGTATCAAGTAAGAAATTTGCTCCTAACTCCTTCAAAACCGAAAACAAGCTTGAAGAAATTAAGGGTATTTATGTTCCGTTCTGGCTTTTTGACTCTGATATTGACGCGTCCGTTCAGTATGACGCAACAAGAGTAAGAACCTGGAGCGACAGTAAATATGAATATACCGAAACAAGCTATTTTGACATCTACCGTCAGGGTAATATGAGCTTTCTCAATATTCCCGTTGACGGCTCAACAAAAATGCCTGATGACCTTATGGAGTCAATCGAGCCGTTTGATTTTAACGAAGCGGTTGATTTCCAGACTGCGTATCTTGCCGGCTATCTTGCGGATAAATACGACGTTGATATGAACTCTTCAATCCCGAGAGCTAACGAGAGAATCAAGCACAGCGCCGAGGATACCCTGAGAGGTACTGTAAACGGCTATACAACCGTAACCCCGAAAGCAAGCTATGTTCAGCTTTTAAACGGTATATCAAAATACGCCCTCTATCCCGTATGGCTTTTGAATACGGATTATAAGGGCGAAAAATACACCTTTGCAATGAACGGTCAGACCGGTAAATTCATAGGCAACCTTCCCGTTGACAAGGGCAAGATGGCTGCTTTGTTTGCCGGCGCTACGATAGGAATAGGCGCGGTAGCATATGCTATCGGAGCTATATTCGGATTATTCTAAGGGGGTGCTGATATGAAAAAGAGATTATTTATATTCTTTACGGTTTTAGCGCTTCTTATGAGTATTGCGCTTCCTGTTCTTGCCGAGGATGAAGATATAGCGGCAGCTCCGCCTTCGGTTATAAGCGAGGCTCCCGACTCTCATCCCGACAGACTTGTTGATGACGCAAATCTTCTTTCGGATAGCGAAAAGGCTTCGCTGCTTGCATATCTTAATGAAATCAGCGAAAGACAGCAGTTTGATATTGTTATAGTTACCGTATATTCCCTTGACGGAAAAACTCCCGAAGCATATGCCGACGATTATTACGATTATAACGGCTACGGTTTCGGAGCTAACCATGACGGATGTTTGCTTCTTGTTTCAATGGAAGCAAGGGACTGGGCTATCTCAACCACGGGCTACGGAATAACCGCGCTTACCGACGCAGGTCAGGCGTATATTGTTGAACAGTTCAAGCCCGCACTTTCGAGCGGAGATTATGCTTCGGCATTTAATATCTTTGCAAAAAACGTTCACAGCTTCGTGATTGAAGCAAAGGCGAATAAGCCCTATGACAGGGGACATATGCCCAAGAGTCAGGCTGATACCAAAGAGATACTTAAACGAGTTATTATTTCGCTTATTATAGGTCTTATAATCGCTTTGGTTATAACAAAGAAAA
This sequence comes from Eubacterium sp., assembly GCA_017458975.1. Classification (GTDB taxonomy): domain Bacteria; phylum Bacillota; class Clostridia; order Oscillospirales; family Acutalibacteraceae; genus Eubacterium_R. The sequence continues at coordinate 16,210 of JAFSZK010000069.1, forward strand.
TCAAGGCTGATTATACAAAGGCTGTTCGCCAGAAGGCTAATGCAACCGATTATCTTGTAGGCGGCTCGCTTCAGGTTACGGGCTCTTACGATAATTTCCTGTATACCAACGTAACCAAGACGAGAATCGAAAAGGACAGCGGCGGAAGCTCAACCCACAGCGGCTCTTCGGGAACCTCTCACGGAGGCAGCAGCGGAAAATTCTAAAATAAAAAGGCGGCGAAAGCCGTCTTTTTTATTTCGGGTGTGGGCAGAGCCCGCCCTAAACTATTCACTATTCACTATTCACTCTTCACTAAAAAAGAGCCCTACTGGGCTCTTTTAAATTTACATACAGGTATATCCGCCGTCGATTGCGAGGTTGGTACCCGTTACATAGCTTGATGCTTTTGAAGCAAAGAATAATGTTGCTGTATCAAGCTCGCCCTCTTCACCGTATCTTTCCATAGGAATCATTGTTTTAGCGTTCTGCTGGAAGAAATCGGAATTAAGAGTTTCTCTTGTTAAATCAGTGTAGAAATAACCGGGGCAGATTGAGTTAACTGTGATGTTGTATTTACCCCATTCAGCTGCGAGAGCTCTTGTAAGGTTAACAACGCCGCCCTTTGCTGCGTGGTAGGGAGCAGAGCCTGCAATCTTGTTACCTACAAGACCGTACATTGAAGCGATGTTTATAACTCTTCCGTACTTAGCGGGAATCATAGCCTGTTTAGCAACAGCTCTTGCTACTCTGAAAGAGCCGAAAAGGTCGATATTGCACTCGTTTCCGAACTGCTCGTCGGTAATATCCTCAGCGGGAGCAACTGCGCCTGTACCGGCATTGTTGATAAGAATATCAATTCTGCCGAAATGCTCGAGAGCCTTAGCAACTGTCTCGTCAACGTTAGCTGTATCTGTAATGTCGCACTTAAGAGCGAGAGCGTCAACGCCATATTCAGCCTTGATTTCAGCACAAACCTCGTCGAGCTTGTCCTGACGTCTTGCGATAGCAACGATATTACAGCCCTGGCTTGCGAGAGCCTTAGCCATCTGTACGCCGAGACCGCCCGAGCATCCTGTTACAAGGGCAACCTGACCCTTTAAATCAAAGTACTTGTTCATAGTAATTCTCCTTAAATATTATAGTAACTATATAATAACACTTTTTTGTAATTTGTCAATAAATTAACAATATTTTATATAATATGACTAAAAAGAAGCGGTCAACTCAGAACCGCTTCTTTAAAATTTGTTTATTTGGTCTTTACGCTCTTAGCTGCGCTCCAGCTTGAATAGTATGTTTTCTTTCCTGATTTCTTAACGGTACGCATACGAACGTAATAGGTCTTTTTTGACTTAAGCTTTTTAACGGCTTTTGACGTAGCCTTTGAAGAGTTTACCTTAACCGTTTTTGCGTCCTTGAAGTATTCGTTTGTTGAGTATTGAATCTGATATCCGTTAACTCCGCTTACCTTCTTCCAGCTTGCCTTAAACGCTTTCTTTCCTTTTGAAAGCTTTTTAATTGAAACCGGCTTGAAGGCAACAAACTTAAACTTGTTTTTCTTAGCGTATTTCTGAGCGGCTGAGCCTTTAACTCCGCATACAACAAAGTTTTTAATCTTTCTCTGGCTGATGTAATCGTCTCCGCCGTAGCCCCAGTAATAGCCGATTGACTTTGCTCCGATTTTGGTTACGGACTTGGGAATATAAACGCTCTTAACCTTGCCCGACATACCGAAAGCTCCCTGGCCGATTGTTTTAACGCCGCTCTGAATATCAAGCTTTTCGATTGAGGTCTGATAAAATGCGTAATCGTTAACGGTCTTAACGCTTCCCGTAAGGGTTACTTCCTTAATATCGGGAGCAAATGCCGTATCGCCGTAATCGTAGTCAAATTCAATAAGCTTTGACGGAACCGAGCTTACTCCCTTGAAATAAGCCTTTTTAATATACTGCTCAAAGCTTACCTTGTCGGACATTGCGCCCTTACCGCTTACAACAAGAAAACCGTCGTTAACACTCCACTTTGAAGTGCTGCCCGCAGTACCGTTTTTCATATCTCTGACTGAGGGCATATCCTGATTAATGATTCCCGTGTAGCTGCCGATACCTTTAACGCCGATGCTGTAATCGGTCTGACCGAGGGAGGAACGCTCAAGATTTTCCCATACCTCATAGTCGGTATCTTTTATAAGCTGAGTTTCGCCTCTTTTAACCGTAATATCCGCTCCCGTAAACTTTCCCGTGTAGGGGTCGTATTTATAGTTTGAAGCGGTAACAACAACCGTATCGTCCTTGTCGATATCAATCGGCTCGGCAAATACGGGTACTGCCGACGTTACCGAAAGCAGCATTACAACAGTTAATAAAACCGATATAATTTTTTTCATAAAATCTACTCCTTTATTATAATTGTTTATTATATTTTACTATTGTTTAGGCGTTTTGTAAATAGGTATAAATTACTAATTTGTAAATAATTATTGCAATTATTAAAAATTATGTTATAATACATCTGCAAATAAATATATTTTGGGTGAGGCATTCAGGAAAGGTCCGTATTCTTTTACGGCGCCGAAGGCGTAAAACGCTGGGGAAAAAAGACTGTCTGCTGACAACCCCCGGAGAATTCCATTAAGTTGGATGCCGAAGGTGCAAACAGGGAAACCTGCCAATCTCTCAGGCAAAAGGACGGGGCGTAAAAATAGTAATTCTATTTTGTTTTGTCAGCTTGGGCGCTGACTTTTTTTATTGTTTGGAGGAAAGCTATGTGGAAAAACATTATTTCCGTTATTGAAGAAATAAATAATACGGTAAACGGTATAGTCTGGGGATGGCCCGTAATTATTCTTATTTTAGGAACGGGTATTCTTCTTACGTTTCGTACGCGTTTTCTTCAGATAACCCATTTTAAAGAGTCGCTTAATACAACTATTATTCCGACTCTTAAGGGTCTGGGAAAAAAGAAAACTGCGGACGGACGACTTCAGTCCGTATCTCAGTTTGAGGCGTTTTCAACCGCTATTTCGGGTACGGTAGGTACGGGTAATATTATCGGCGTTGTATCCGCTATTTTAACGGGCGGACCCGGCGCAGTATTCTGGATGTGGATTTCCGCCTTTTTCGGTATGGTAACTAATTATTCCGAAAATGTGCTCGGTCTTTATTACAGAAAAAAGGATAAGCACGGTAACCTTTCGGGCGGAGCGTTCTACTATATTGCATACGGCTTAAAATGGAAATGGCTCGGTTTCGTTTCGGCTCTTTTCTGTATGTTTGCGGCAATCGGTATGAGCGGAGTTCAGACGAATAAAATCTCCGGTACTCTTGCCGAAGCGTATGCAAGAGCAACCTCTGCCGAGAATACCGCAGGCGTAAGATTTATCGTCGGCGTAATCGTTGCAGCGGTTACTGCGGTGGTTATTATCGGCGGTATCAAGAGAATAGGCAAGGTCGCTTCAATGCTTGTGCCTTTTATGTCGCTTCTTTTTATAATAATGGCGCTTATTGCAATCGTAATTAACGCAAAGCATATCCCGCAAGCCTTCTCGCTTATCTTTTCAAAGGCGTTTAACTTCAAAGCAGCGGGCGGCGGTATCCTCGGCTATTCCTTTTCCCAGGTAATAAAAAAGGGTATGGCAAGGGGAGTATTCTCAAACGAGGCGGGACTCGGCTCGTCGGTTATAGCTCACTCCGCTTCCGAAACAAGAGAACCCGTAAAGCAGGGACTCTGGGGCGTGTTCGAGGTATTCTTTGACAGCTTCATTATATGTACCCTTACCGCTATTATGTTTCTTACAACCTTTGATTTGACAAAGCTTTCAACCGACAAAGAGGACAGCGTAATGTCAATGACAATGTTCTCAACAACTTTCGGAGGCTTTGGTACGGCTGTTTTCTCAACTATACTTCCTCTGTTTGCATTTACTACCGTTATAGCGTGGTCCTACTACGGCGAAAAGGCAGTTGACTTCTTTTTTAGCTGGGTAAAAGAAGAAAAGCGCAAGTATATTGTAACGGGCTTTAAAGTTCTCTATGTAATACTTATTGCTGTATCCTCGTTAATCCACAGTGATTTAATATGGGCAATCGACGATACCTTTAACGGACTTATGGCGGTTCCCAACCTCATATGTCTTATTGCGCTTAACGGACTTGTAGTTAAGATTACAAAGAACTATTTTGACCGTAAGAAGGGAAGGGATGTTGAACCGATGCTTTCGGCATATCCCGAAATGAACGCAGAATTTATAGAGGATATTATGAGTGAAAACGAAGAAATGAAATAAAAAGCAGCAGCTCGTCTGAGCTGCTGTTTTAATATTATTTAAGCTTGATTTTAAAACAAATCGGAAATTCGGATTTAAAGGATTCGTTTGCTTTAATAATCATTTCCTTGTCGTTTCTTTCAAATTCAAGCTCCTCGCCCGTTTCAAGAAGAGTAACCTTGTCAACAATAAAGTCGCGCATATCCTTTTTAGCAAAGGCTTTAATCTTTACGTTTCTGCCGTCGGGTCTCATCTGAAAAGCGTATACGCACGCGTCCTTATATGTAAATCTGAAATCCTTATGTGTAAATTGTTTTTCGTCGCCGTCCTGGAAGAAGCCTGCGCTCGCGTTTACCTTGCCCTCGCCGAATTGCTTCCAGAAGGTTGTACCGTATATACCCTCGCCGTTCTTCTTAAGCCAGGAGCCGAGGTCGGTTAAAACCTTTGTTTCCTCGTCGGTAATTGTTCCGTCGGGTCTCGGTCCGATGTTAAGAAGAAGCATACCGTTTTTACTTACTATATCAATCAAATCGCCGATAATCTGGCGGGAGCCCTTGAAATCGTTATCCTTAGTGTAACCCCATGAACGTCTGCCGATTGCAGTATCGGTCTGCCACGGCACGGGAGAAATATCGGTTAAAGCTCCGCGCTCTACGTCGAAGGTTGCGACTGTCGGCGGGAACGCTTCGTGCTTGTAGTTAATGGTTACCTCGTATCCCCACTCCTCGGCGCGGTTATAGTAATAAGCCGCAATCTTTTTAAGGTAGGGCTTAAATGAGTGGTTCTGAATCCACCAGTCAAAATAGAGGATTTTCGGCTGGTATCTGTCGATAAGCTCACAGGTTCTTACCATCCAGTCGTTAAGCCACTCCTCGCTTGCGCCCGTTGAGTATACGTTTTCGGTAGCCTTGCCCATATTCTTAGGGCTGTATTCCTCGGAATAAACCGCAGGTCCGTAGAAGTCGGCGTTTTCATCGTCCTTAATATCGCTGTCAAACATTCTTCCGGGGTTCATAAAAAAGTAATGCTCGGCTCTGTGGGTTGAGCCGCAAAAAACGAGTCCCTCTTTTTCAACAGCCTCTTTTAGCTCTCCGATTACGTTTCTTTTCGGGCCCATATTTTTTGCGTTCCAGCGGTTAAATTCCGTATCATACATTGCAAAGCCGTCGTGGTGCTCGCAAACGGGCATAACGTAACCTGCGCCGCTCTCCTTAAAGAGCTTTGCCCATTTTTCGGGGTCGAAGTTTTCAGCCTTGAACATCGGAATAAAATCCTTATAGCCGAAATTCTTCTGTTCGCCGTAGGTTTTTCTGTGGTGCTCAAATTCTCTTACGTTTTTATCGTACATTGAGCGCGAATACCACTCGTTACCAAAGGCGGGAACGCTGTAAATACCCCAGTGAATAAATATACCGAGCTTTCTCTGACGGTACCATTCGGGGGTTTTGTGATTTGAAAGGGAAGCCCAGTCGGCTTTGTATTTGCCCTTTTCAATTACCTCGTCAATAAGACTTAAGTATTCCTTCTTATTCAAAGCTATCACCTCTTTACTTAAATATAGCATATATATTACCTTATTTCAATAATATTAGGAATAATAGATGCTTATTGTATTGATGATTATCATATGCTATAATGTTTACAAAGTTTTAAATCTGTTAGGAGAAAACTATGAAGAATAAAAGCAGGAGGATGCAACAGTCCTCCTGCTTTTACTATTTTACTTTAACGCCTTTACGCTTTGAGTATTCGCCGATGTAAGTTTTTCCGCCTTTCTTCTTTGTTGCGTGAACGCGGAAATAATACTTTTTACCTTTCTTAAGACCCTTAATTGTGTAAGAGGTCTTTGAATTTGAATTAATCTTAATTTTCTTGCTGTTTTTCATATTATAGTTGGTAGCGTATTCAATCTGATATCCGGCTGCGGATTTGTTGCGCTTCCAGCTGAGCTTAACAGCCTTCTTTGCGGGAGTAACCTTAGTAAGAACCGCCTTATAGTAATAGCGATAGCTCGTCTTGGAATAATCTCCGCGCTCCCATTTACCCAGGGAGTTCTTTTTATATGCGGCAAATTGGAATTCGTAAAGTCCGTTATTCTTAAGGTTTTTAATTACATATTCTGTTTTACCCTTGGTCCACGAATAAGTCCAGCTCTTTGCGCCTGCTTTGCGGAACATAACGCGGTAATTCTGTGCGCCGTTAACTGCTTTAAATGAAACGTGAAGCTCGCGTCTTTTCTTATTTGATACCGTGGTAATACCCGCGGGCTTTTTAATCGTTTTATTAACCTTAGCGTTATTAGCCTCCGTTTCGCTCGGAGTAACCTCTGAGGGAGTAAGGGCGGGAAGGGCTTCGTTCTTTTTGGTATGGCATACAGTACAGGTAAAGGTTTTCTGTCCTGCTTTTCCGACCTCGGGCTGAACCGTAATAACGCCGTCGTCCCATTTATGTCCTTTTGCATTTGTGTAGGTGTCAGCGTAGCTGTGCTTACATCTTGAGCAGGTGTGAGTTGTATAGCCCTGCGCGGTACAGGTGGGATTAGTAACAACGGCATTGTAGTCGTGGCCGAGATTCGGGTCTACCTGCTGAACCGTTTAGATTGTCTGACAGCGGGAGCATTTAACGCCTGCGGTTAATCCGTCCTCCGTACAAGTAGGTGCAACGGCGGGGATAGTTTCCTCAGCGTGACCTAATTTCGGGTCAACCTGCTGAGCCGTTAAAATTGCCTGACATCTCGAACATTTAACTCCTGCGGTTAATCCGTCCTCGGTACAAGTCGGTGCAACGGCGGGGATGGTTTCCTCAGCGTGACCTAATTTCGAGTCAACCTGCTGAGCCGTTAAAACTGCCTGACAACGTGAGCATTTAACTCCTGCGGTTAATCCGTCCTCGGTACAAGTCGGAGCAATTGCGGGGATTGTTTCCTCAGCGTGACCGAGCTTCGGGTCGACCTGCTGTGCCGTTAAGATTGTCTGACATCTTGAACACTTAACGCCTGCCGTGAGACCGTCCTCCGTACAAGTAGGCGCAACGGCGGGGATTGTTTCCTCAGCATGACCTAATTTCGGGTCAACCTGCTGAGCCGTTAAGATTGCCTGACATCTCGAACACTTAACGCCTGCGGTTAATCCGTCCTCGGTACAAGTAGGCGCAACGGCGGGTATGGTTTCCTCAGCGTGACCTAATTTCGGGTCAACCTGCTGCGCCGTTAAGATTGCCTGACATCTTGAGCATTTAACTCCTGCGGTTAATCCGTCCTCAGTACAAGTCGGAGCAACGGCGGGGATTGTTTCCTCAGCGTGACCGAGCTTCGGGTCGACCTGCTGAGCCGTTAAGACTGCCTGACATCGTGAACACTTAACTCCTGCCGTGAGACCGTCCTCGGTACAAGTCGGAGCGAC
>JAFSZK010000070.1 GCA_017458975.1 Eubacterium sp.
ATCTGCGGAACGGGTATCGGAATTTCAATGGCGGCTAATAAGGTTAAGGGAATAAGAGCCGCTTGCTGCAGCGATTATTTTTCCGCAAAATATACAAGAGCGCATAACGACGCTAACTGCCTTTGTATGGGCGCAAGAGTTGTCGGCGCAGGTCTTGCAATCGAGCTTGTCAACGTGTTCCTCAATACCGAATTTGAGGGCGGCAGACATCAGACGTGAATCGACCAGATAACCGCTATCGAAAACGGAGAAAAGGTATATTAAAAAGAGGTGCAGCTGCACCTCTTTTTTTAGTGAATAGTGAATAGTGAATAGTTGAGGGTGCTGCGCACGGCTATTATAATGAGTGCGGACAGAGTCCGCCATTAATTGTCAATTATCAATTATCAATTAAAAAAGCCCCTCAGGGCTTTTATTCTTTAATATATGTCGGTGCGTTTTTCGGCGCCTTTCCCTTAATTACCTTATGGTAATAGGAATAAGTCATCGGCTCGTCGTCGCTTAAGATTTCAGCGCCGATAACCTCTCCGAGGAATACCGTATGGGTTTCGGTTTCCATTGTGTCAATTACCTTACAGGTGATATATGCAATTGCGCCGTCAACAATCGGAAGAAAGTCCTTAATTACGGGAGTATCAGTAAACTTATCGTTATCCCTTCCGCTTTTAAAGCCGAAATTGCCTATTATAAGAGGGTCGCTGTTTTCGCCGAGAATATTAACGGCGAAACGGCCCGATTTTTTTATGCACTCGTTAGTAAAATTATCGTGGTTAATACTTATTGCAACGGTTGCGGGGGAGGAGGTTACCTGCATTGCTGAATTGGCAACACAGCCCGTGGGCTTGCCCTCTCCCTTCCACGAGGTTGCAACGTAAACGCCGTAGGATAATTTGGTAAAAGCCATATTATTCATTATCTGTTATCCTCCTCAAAGGGTATAACGTCCCTGACCGCGTCCTTGGGCTCAATCCTCTTTTCGCCGTTATCAAGGTCGATAAGAACGTATTTATTATTTCCCATACCGAGCTCCTTCATATAGCTGAGCTGGCGCAGACCCTTTCTTGTTTCCATTCTTTCAACAAGGTCGTGGCGGTCGCTTTCCTCAAGCGCATATACAAGGTCAACCGAAGCGTTATCAATCGCGCAGATATCAAGGGAAGCGAGTATGCCGATGTTAGGCGTTACAACGGGCATAGCTTCCACGCCCTCGCAGTCGCAGGATACGGACATATTACGAAGAACGTTTATAAACGAAATATTCTTTGAAAAATAGTCAACCGTAGCCTTTGAGCTTTCAGCCATACGCTCCATAAGCTCCTCCTCGGCGATTGACCACATATTATCGGAGCCCTCTCTTGAATGAATCATGGCCTTTCCGATTCTTCCGTCGGCGCAGCCGATACCGATGTTTTTATTTGAGCCGCCGAAGCCGCCCATAACGTGACCTTTGAAATGGGTAAGAACGAGAAGTGAATCGTAATTGGTAAGGTTCTTTCCCATATACATTTCTTTAAACCATTTTCCGCCCTTTACGGGAAGAGCTACGGTTCCGTCTTCGTCGAGAATATCGACGTCGCAAAACGTCCAGCCGTTTACCTTAATGGTTTCGCGGTGCTGCTCGGTTGTATAGCGGTCGCCCTCGTAATAGGTATTGGTTTCAATAATTTTTGCGTTTGGAAGCTCCTTTTCAACAAGGTTTTTAACCCACGGACGCGGAATAATATTCGGTCCGTTTTTTTCGCCCGTATGAAGCTTAATTGCAACGTTTCCTTTAAGATTTGAATTAATCTTTTTATACGCCTTTAAAAGTCCCTCGGGGGATAAATCGCGCGTAAAATAAACGATTGATTCGTTGCCCGTTCTCTCGTTATACGGGATATAAGCTGATGACATATTTTTACTCCTTTTAAGCTATTATTTTACAACCTTAACAGTAAAGGTTACGTTTTTTGCTTTTGAGGGCTGATAATCATTATTGCCCGAGGCTTTAATTCTTACCTTAACCTTGTAAGTGCCCTTTTTAAGCCCTTTCTTAACGGCAATCCTGCCTGTTTTTTTATTGATTATAATTTTCTTGTTACCCTTAAGCTTTTTGTAAGAAAGCTTACCCTTAGGCTTTTTAACGAATTTAAGGGCTTTTGTAACTGTATACTTACGGGTCTTTTTTTTCAGCGTTTTGTACTTGATTTTTACCGTCTTTCCCTTAACCTTCAGAGGATTAGCCTTCTTCGGCGCGGACGCCGCAACGTCGAACGGGGGCGGCACGGGCACGGGTGATGAAATTATTGTATGGATATAGTAATCCGAATCAAGATAAACCTTTATTCCGTGTTTTGCAGATACGGAGTTAATTTCATCAACAAGGTGCGGCAGGGTTTCCTTATATTCTTCTTTTGTTTTTAAGCCTATAAGCTCGCCCCTTATGTGGTCACATAAGCCTGAAAAATCGGAAAGCGCAGTATCGCTGAGCGGCTCGTTTCTTGCCTCAATTGCGATATAAAACTCTATCTTGTACTGCTCCGCCCTTTTATTAAACTCGTCATCGCCGCTGATTTTGGAAAGATTGCTGTTTATTATAAGTACAATTTTATCATAAAGCTCTTCCTCTCCGGGGGTTAAAGTGCGTGCGGCAAAAGCCGAAACGGGCGCAGCCGATGAAAACAGTACTATTGCAAGAAACAGTAGTAATGCTTTTTTAAGCTTTAACATAACTTATCACTCCGTAAATTATACGTTTTTAATAATTTCGTCGGCGAGCTCCTCAAGCTCTTTTACCGTTTCGTCGGTAAGTCTTGTTTTAATCGAAACTGTTTTATCAAGGATTGTAATATCCTTCATTTTTTCAAATTCAGCCTTCATCGTGCGGATTGCGCTGGGCGCCCACGAGGTGTTCTCAACAAGGGCAACGGTTCTGTTCTGAAAGGCTTTATGCTCAAGGTGGTGAAGATAATCGCTCATCGGAGCAAATACGCCCGCGTCATAGCTTGACGCCATACAGAGGAGAACGCTGTGGCGGAAGCCGTCCTCAACGCACTCGGCAATATCCTCCCTTGAAAGGTCAGCCATTGCAACCCTCGGACATCCCTTTGCTTCAAGGATTTCCTTCATTTTTTCAGCCGCTTCAAGAGTGTTTCCGTGAATTGAAGCGGCGGCGATGAATACGCCCCTGTCTTCAACCTCGTATTTTGACCATGTGTCATAAAGCTTTACAACCTCGGGGATTGTATCGCTAAGCACGGGACCGTGAAGCGGACAGATCGTATTAATATCAAGCTTTGAAGCCTTATTAAGAAGCGCCTGAACCTGCTTTCCGTATTTGCCTACGATGTTGAAATAATATCTTCTTGCCTCACAGCTCCAGCCCTCGTCGGCGTCGGTTGTTCCGAATTTTCCGAAAGCGTCAGCCGAGAAGAGAACCTTATCCTTTGAGTCGTAGCTTACCATAACCTCGGGCCAGTGTACCATGGGAGCCATAAGGAAGGTAAGGGTATGTTCTCCGAGCTCAAGAGTATCATTTTCCTTAACGGTTATAACTCTTGATGAGTCAATATCCGAAAACTGAGGAAGCATTCTTGCTGCGCTCATTGAAATTACGAGCCTTGCGTTTTCATATTTTTTTGCAAAAGCGTCAATGCTGTATGAATGGTCGGGCTCAAGGTGGTGAACTATGAGATAATCGGGAGCCTTGCCCTCAAGCGCAGCTTCAAGATTGTCAAGCCATCTGTCGACGGCGATTTTGTCAACGCCGTCGCATACCGCAATCTTCTCGTCAAGAATAAGGTATGAGTTATACGCCATACCGTTTTCGAGTATATACTGTGACTCGAAAAGGTCAATATCGTAATCGTTTACGCCTATGTATTTAATTGAATCCGAAATCTTAATCATATTTTTTCTCCTTAATTTTATTGATTATATATTACATTATTTTTACTATTATTTCAATAATAATTGCGAAAAAGCTTAAGTTGTGATAAAATAAGGACGGAGGGACGGTATGGATATTAAAGATATTATTTCTCAATTCAGATTTGAGGGCGAGCTCAAAAGCGTTAAGGAGTTCGGCTCGGGTCATATAAACAGTACTTATATTGCCGATTTCGGCGAAAAAAGATATGTTATACAGAAGATTAATACAAGCGTTTTCAAAAAGCCCGACGAGCTTATGACAAACGTTTTTTCGGTTACGCGTTTTCTTAAAAATCTTATTATTGAAAACGGCGGCGAGCCCGAAAGGGAAACCCTTAAATTCATCAGAACCGGGGAGGGAAAGGAGTACCTTAAAACCACGGACGGCGAGTGTTACAGGGCGTATATCTTTGTTGATAACAGTATTTGCCATAACTCGGCGGATACTCCCGAAATGTTTAAAAAAAGCGGAGCCGCCTTCGGTCGCTTTCAAAGTCAGCTCGGCGATTTTCCCGCGGATACTCTCTTTGAAACCATACCGCATTTTCACGATACCCCCTGGCGTTATCATAATGAATTTGAGCCCGCTGTTATGAGCGATAAGTGCGGCAGAGCAAAAAACTGCAAAAACGAAATAGCCTTTGTAAAGGAACGCGAGGGCAAATTGTACCGTATAACCGACGCGCTTGATATCGGCGATATTCCGCTCAGGGTCACCCATAACGATACGAAGCTTAACAATATTCTTTTTGATGAAAACACCGGCGAAAGCCTTGCGGTTATCGACCTTGATACGGTTATGCCCGGAAGCGCGCTCTACGATTTCGGCGATTCAATCCGCTTCGGCGCAAGCACGGCCGCCGAGGACGAAAAGGATTTAAGTAAGGTTGAAATCAACCTTGACTATTTCAAAGCCTACGCCGATGGTTATTTAAGCGAGGCGGGCAATTCGCTTACGGACAAGGAAAAGGAGCTTCTTGCGTATTCCGCGTGGCTTATAACGCTTGAGTGCGGTATGAGATTTTTAACCGACTATTTAAACGGCGACGTTTATTTCAAAACCGATTACCCCGAGCATAATTTAATCAGAGCAAGAAACCAGCTAAAGCTCGTTTCGGATATGGAAAACAAAATGAACGAGATGAAAAAAATTATTAAAAGTATTTAATTCGTAATTCGTAATTAAAAAAGCACCCCGCAGGGTGCTTTTTGTTATGATTTAAGCTCAATTCCGATTGATTTAAGGGTTCCGATAATCTTATCGTTAACCTCCTGCACCTCTTCTCTTGTAAGAGTCTTTTCGGGGTGAGCGAAGGTTATTCTCGTTGTAATTGATTTTACGTTTTCGTCCTCGTAAATGTCGGTTACCTCAACCTTCTTGATAAGCGGAGATTCAGCTGCCTTGATTGCTTTTGCAATCGGCGCAAACTTCTGCGCTACAAACGAAAGGTCAACCTCAATCTCGGGGAACTTGCCCGGCTCTTCGTACTTGATAGAGCCGTTTTCAATTTCGCTGAGCGCGGTAACGTCGATTTCGGCGAATACGATTGAAGCCTTCTTGTCAATCTTTTTAAGAACCGTCGGGTGAACGATACCGATTTTACCGAGCTCCTTGCCGCCGCAAAGAACCGCGTTAAGATTAATCGGGTGTTCAAAGCTGTGCTTGGCTTCAAGCTTTTCAAAGCTTAAGGGGGCGTGCTTGAGGTCGTCGGTAATAACCGAAAGCATATCGCGAAGCTCAAAGTAAAGCTCCTCGGTTGACTTCGTCTTTGAGAAAAGAGTAACGCCGAGCTTCTTTCTTTCAATACAAAGGTCGTTTTCGTCAATTCCCGTTACAACGCGTCCGATTTCAAAAATACCGAAGTCGTCGGAGTAGCCCGTATTTGTCTTAATCTGGCAGAGCTGGGTCGGTATCATTGAATTACGGATTGTTTCAATATTCGGGTTAGTCGCGTTAATGAGCTTGATTTCGCCCTCAATCTCAATTCCGAGCGCCCTGAGCTCGTCATAGTAAGCCCATACGTAGGAGTGAAGCTCGTGAAGGGAATAACGCTTAACAAGAATATCCTTAATCTTATCCTCATCGGTCTTTTCTGTATCGGGACGAACGGGGTAAAGCGGTGAGCGGGTTGTATGAACGTCAAAGTTGTCATAGCCGTAAATACGGGTAATTTCCTCAATGATGTCCGCTTTCATCGTAACGTCCTTGGTACCTCTCCAGCTCGGAACGGTTACGCTGAAATTACCGTCCGTTTCACTTGCCTTGAAGCCGAGCGAGTTGAGAGTTTTAACGATTGTATCGTTTGCAATTTCAATTCCCGTGTACTTGTCAACAAACGCCTTATCAAAATCAATTTTAATTTCGGGATAATGATAAGCGTACTCGTCGGTAAGCGCGGATACAATTCTAATACCGGGGTCGATGTCGCCGAGAAGCTTCATAAATCTTGTGATTGCAACGTCCGTCATTTCGGGGTCAAGGCTCTTTTCATAGCGCATTGAGGAGTCCGTTCTGTGAGAAAGGCGAACGGTTGACTTACGGATTGAAGCCGCGTCAAAGGTTGCGCTCTCAAGAGTAAGGGTTGTAGTGTCCTCAACGATTTCACTATCAAGTCCGCCCATAATACCCGCGATAGCAACGGGGGTTTCGTCGTTACAAATCATAAGGGTATTTTCGTCGATATTTCTTTCAACCTCGTCAAGGGTTGTAAAGGTAAAGGGCTTATCAAAGCGTCTTATTCTGATTTTACCTACCTTGCGCGAATCAAACGCGTGCATCGGCTGACCCATTTCAAGCATAAGATAGTTTGTTAAATCGGCAAGAAGGTTAATGCCTCTCATACCGCAGTAGAAAAGGCGTATTCTCATATTAACGGGGGATACGCTTTTGCTGATATTTTCAACCTGCATACACGAATATCTCTGACAAAGCGGGTCAAGGATTTTCATATCAACCTTGGGGAGGTTATCGTATTTTTTGCTGTCGATTGTATCAAGGGGCTTGAGCTCGCGGCCCGAAAGCGCCGCAAATTCTCTTGCAATACCGTAGTGACCCCAAAGGTCGGGACGGTTTGTGAGCGATTTATTATCAACCTCGAATACAATATCGTCAATCTCGTAAATATCCTTAAGGTCGGTACCGTTTTCAACGTCGTCGGTAATGTCCATAATACCGCTGTTGTCGTCGGAAATTCCGATTTCCTTTTCGGAGCAGCACATACCGCAGCTCATATATCCCGCAAGCGGACGCGGAGCAATTTCAATCTCTCCGATTTTTGCGCCGACCTTTGCAAACGCGGTTTTCATACCTACTCTTACGTTTGGCGCGCCGCATACTACGTCGGTAAGCTCGTCCTCTCCCGCGTCAACCTTTAAAAGGTGGAGCTTCTTGCTTTCGGGATGGGGCTCAACGCTCTTGATTTCGGCAACAACAATTCCCGAAATGTCGCTTCCCTTAAAGAAGATGTCGTTTTCAACCTCAGCCGTAGAGAGTGAAAACTGGTTAATAAGCTTAATCTTATCAAGACCGCTTAAGTCAACAAAGTCCGAAATCCAATTCATTGATAAAAACATTTAATTCACTCTCCTTTCTTATTCTTCGTCATCCGTGAACTGAGCCATAGCCTTGAGGTTACCGCTGTTGAGGTCACGGATATCCGAAATTCCGTATTTCATCATAACAAGTCTTGTAAGTCCGAGTCCGAAGGCAAAGCCCGTATATTCCTCGGGGTCGATACCGCCCATACGAAGCACCTCGGGGTGAATCATACCGCAGGGGCAAAGTTCAAGCCAGCCGCTGTGCTTGCACGAGGAGCAGCCCTCTCCTCCGCAGATAAGACAGCTTATATCAAGCTCAAAGCCGGGCTCGACAAACGGGAAGAAGC
This sequence comes from Eubacterium sp., assembly GCA_017458975.1. Taxonomy (GTDB): domain Bacteria; phylum Bacillota; class Clostridia; order Oscillospirales; family Acutalibacteraceae; genus Eubacterium_R. Next base: position 7,794 of record JAFSZK010000070.1, read on the forward strand.
CGGGACGGAGTCTTACCTTTATATCCTTTCGGAATACCTCGGAAAGCATTGTTTTCATAAAGTAAATGAGGTTTGAAATGGAAATATCCTTATCAACCATCATACCCTCCATCTGGAAGAAGGTATTTTCGTGGCAGTTATCCGTAGCCTCGTTTCTGAAGCAGCGTCCGGGGAAGATTGCCTTAATCGGAACGCCGTCCTCAACGAGGGATTTTTTATATTTTCTTAAAATTGCGTTCTGCGCCGCAGAGGTCTGGCTCTTTAAAAGCTGACCGTTTTCAAGATAGTAGGTGTCCTGCATATCTCTTGCGGGGTGGTCCTTCGGGATATTAACCGACTCAAAGCATTCGTAGTCGGTTACAACCTCGCTGTAATCCTCAACGGTAAAGCCCATTGATTTGAAAATCTGTTCGCACTGACGCTGAACAAGGGTAATCGGATGATATGAGCCCCTGTCAAGCTTTGCGGGAACGGAAAGGTCAAATTCGGGCATAAGCTCGATTTCCTTTTGTATCTGAAGCGCTTTAAGCTCCTCGGTTTTTTCGCCGATTTTTTCGGCAACCGCGCCCTTGAGCTCGTTAACTCTCTGACCAAAGCTTTTCTTTTCCTCGTTTGAAAGCTCTCTCATACCCTTAAGCAGTCCCGTTACCGAGCCCTTTTTTCCGAGATATGAAACTCTTATGCCCTCAAGCTCGGATAAATCCTTAATGCTCTCAAGCTCCTTTTCAAACTGTTCCTTCAGTTCTAAAATCTTATTGTCCATATAAACCTCCAATAAAAAAACGCCTCAGAAATGAGGCGAATAAATCCGTGGTACCACTCAAATTACGGCGTGAGCCGTCACTCTGTACCTTAACGCGGTATTAACGCCCCGCTTACTTTCTCACGGGGAGCTCCTCAGCTGAAATTCACAATTAAGCCTTAGCGCGCTTTCACCGACCGCGCACTCTCTTTATAAGGTTATTAATTCTTACTTACACTGATTCAAAGCCATATAATATATAACTTTGTAAATTATAACCCCAAGCGAGTTTATTGTCAAGTTTTTTAATAAAATTGACAAAAAGGTATTGTAATTTTGATTAATAGCGTTTATAATGTTATCTGAATAATCTTCTAATATGGATTATTATATACTCGCTACGGAGGTGGCTATTATGACAGGAAAGACTATGACCTTTAAAATCGGCGGTAACGACGACGATGTTATGAAGGAAACCTTAACTCAGGTTTTTGACGCTCTTCAGGAGAAGGGCTATAATCCCATTAATCAGATAGTAGGTTATATTCTTTCGGAGGACCCGACTTATATTACTACCCATAAAAACGCAAGAAGCCTTATAAGACGACTCGACAGAGACGAGCTCCTTGCGGAAATGGTTAAGTCCTACTTAGGATAATACGGAAAGGAAATATATAAATGGCAGAAGAGAAGAAAAAGGCTGAAACCAAGAAAAAGGAAACCGAAAAAGCCGAAGAAAAGAAAACTACCTCAAAGCCAAAGCAGACTAAAGCGAAAGCCGAAAAATTCCTTGAATATAAAGGAAAGCCGCTCGTAAGAAGCGGAAATAATCTTTACTACGGCGATATGAACGACCCGTACGTTGTATGTCTTAATATTAAAAACAGCGAAGACTATAAGGATATTAAGCTTGCGGGGGACGTTACAATCCAGCTTCTCAGTACCGACGAGAACGCTTCGCCGAAGGACAGAATTATTAAAAAGAGCGAAAAGAACGGACTCTTTACGGCGCTTGATTTAGGCGCAGCCTGGCTTGAAAGACAACTTAAAAAAGGATAATAAAAGCACCCTCTCGGGTGCTTTTTATTATTCTTGGTGCTCAGAAATGTCCTATTTACAATTCTTATTGCCTTTTTCTATCATTTCTAATGCGTCGGTTTTCAATATCTTTTTTTGGGTATTAACATCACCTTTGAACACTAAAAATCTAACTCGGTCACCTTTTTTCAAATCCATTGTGTCGTTAGTATTTGAATAATCAACAGTGTAGTAAAAACCTTCAATAATATCACTATTACCGCTTCCTGTTCTTATTACACTATTTGTATAACAGCAAAATTCCGATTCACTCATTACATCGGTTATAATTCCCTCTACAGTATACACAGTTTCAGCATTTTTACCGCCGACAGTATAAAACATATTATTAATCTTTGGTATTGAAACTATTAATCCAAATAAAATCACAAATAGTATTCCTATAACTAATTTTTTTTTCATATTCAGCCTCTCTTTATTTAGAAATAGAAAATGTAAATACGCTTTTACTAACAAATTCGGTATTAGAAATATCAGTGTATCTTACTGCATCATCACGCCATAGCGACACACAAACCGACGTAGGGGATGGCGTCCTCGACATCCCGTATTTATTAATCACGGGTGTTAATAAGCTTTTTCTTTTCTTTTGCTTTTTCGGCTTTTTCGATATCCTTTTTCTTTTCTTCGTCGGATATTTCGGGTTCATAATTTATTATTTCGTCGTGATTAGTTTCAGTCCAAGTATTCTTTTCGCTGTCATATTTGTAATAAAAATCGCCCACATCGCCTGAATAAAGAGTAAAATCGCTTGTTCCTTCAACAAACTCGGTTCCGTTATAATCTCTTGCCCTTGCGGGTGCAGCGGTAAAAACTATTTTTCCGCTTTTATTATCTTTTACATATACCTTTATATAACTGATTTCATCATCGTCATCATACTTATATTCCTCAATAATCGTATAAGTATCGTTTTTTGATACAGCTTCGGGCTTATCGTATTTGTAATTCGGGAAAACTATTCCTAAAACCATAATTATATTTGATACAATAAATACGGCAACAATAAAAGCTAAAGTAAGCGCAGCAATAATTAAAGCTTTTTTCTTTTTGCTCATTATATCACCTCTGAAAAAGTGTAACAATAATAGATTAATAGATTTTAAACTGTTTAAAAACAATCAATTAATATGCGTAGGGGCGGATACTATCCGCACGTATTGTAGGGGAGACCTTTGGTCTCCTGTTTTTTATAATGAATAGTGAATATTGAATAATGAATAATTGAGGTTACTCGGCTTCGCCTCAAACAATTATTCTTAATTCGTTAAAAGCTCATAATGATTTGGTTGCGCCATGATTTCTCGCTTTGCTCCGTGAATTGAATTGCGTTTATAATGCCGAAGGCAATTCATGCGATAAGCAATTCATGACCTTGGTCATTTCACGCGACGCAGTCGCAATTCATTTAGCCTTTGGCTTAAGGCTTATATTTATAATCGGGTCGTCTGGGATTGCTCACCCTTCCGTTTTTTAATGGTCAAAAAAGTCAAAAATTTTTTGAAAAAAGGTATTGACTTTTCTTGACCTTTGTGCTATAACATAATCGAAGGTTAAAGAAAGTCAAAGTTAAATTTGACTATCCGAAGCCAAATATCACCGAAAGAAGATGATTAAAAAATGAAGATGAGCGATTTAATCGCGGATATGATTCTTGATATGTTTGACGATAATTCCTCAAGCGTGCAGATTCAGCGAAACGATTTGGCGAACCGGCTTGGCTGCGTACCGAGTCAGATTAACTACGTTATAACTTCGCGCTTTACCCCCGAGGCGGGGTACAGAATCGAAAGCAGGCGCGGCGGAGGCGGCTATATTTTAATCACGAGAGCCGACAGCAAGGATAATGCTTTATTAGGATTTATAAACAGTATCGGTGATGAAATAGACGAAAGAACCGCAAGGGCGAATATCTATAATTTAAACTATCAGAAGCTTATCAGCGATAAGGCGGCGGCGATGATGGACGCAGTCGTGAAACAAAGTAATTTCAGGGATATACCCGAGGACAGGATTAATTCCGTCCGTGCAAGACAGCTAAAACAGATACTTCTTGCATATATAAACTAAGGAGGTAATTACTATGAAATGCACCAATTGTAATAAAAACGAGGCAAATACCCACATCAAACGAATTATAAACGGTAAGAGGGAGGAAATGCACCTGTGCGAGGACTGCGCAAGAGAGCTCGGCGTAATGGACGAATTCAGCTTTGAGCCCTTTACAATGGACAGCTTCTTCGGAAATCTTCTCGGCGCGGGAGTAAAGAGCTTTAACTCCCTTACGGGTATCGACCGCTGTACCTATTGCGGAACGGCGTTTAACGATATCGTTAATTCCGGAAGAGTGGGCTGCGCTCACTGTTACGACAAATTTGAAAACAAGCTTACCCCAAGCATTGAAAAGCTCCACGGCAAGGCAAAGCATATAGGAAAATGCGTAAGCTATACCGAACAAGCCGAGGAAAAAAGCGAGGAAAAGGACGATATGAATTCGCTTAAGGCTCAGCTTAAACAGGCGGTTGAGGAGCAGCGTTTTGAGGACGCGGCAGTGCTTCGCGACAAAATCAGGGACATTGCAGGGGAGGCATAATAAAATGAGTAAATGGTATCAGGGTCAGGGAAAAAACAGCGACGTAGTCCTTTTTTCAAGGGTGCGTCTTGCCCGTAATATTTACGATTATCCTTTCCCTTCAAGGATGAGCGACGAAATAAGAAAAACCGTTTCAAAAAAGCTTTGGGCAACCGTTAAAAGCTCGCCTCTCGCAGGTGAATTTGACCTTATTAATTTAGGCGAGGCAAGCGACGAAAGGGCGGCTTCATATTTTGAAAAGCTCTTCATAAGCAAGGAGCTTCTTGAAATTAAGGATAAGGCTTCCTTTATGCTTTCAAAAAGCGGGGATATTTCGGTAATGCTCTGCGAAGAGGACCATATTAAGATTAACGCGTTCTCCTCGGGTCAGAGCCTTGAGGAGGCATATAAAAAGGCTGACGCGCTCGACGATATTTTTATCGGCGGCTTTAAGCTTGCCTTTGATGAAAAGCTCGGCTTTTTAACAGCCTCGCCGATGAATCTCGGAACGGGACTTAAAGCGTCCTTTGCGCTCCATCTTCCCGCCCTTTCCGAAAGAGACGCGGTCTATCCGCTTTCGGCAATGGTAGGAAAGCTCGGACTTTCGCTTCGCGAAATGTACCCGGGCGGCAGGGGGGACATTTATATCCTTTCAAATCAGGTTTCGCTCGGTATAACCGAAAAAAGCGCGATTGATAATCTTAACGCAATATGCGAGCAGATTGTTTCAAAGGAGCGCGAAGCCAGAAACGAAATGAAAGAAAGTATTGACTTTGAGGATAAAATCTACCGTAATCTGGGCATAATGAAAACGGCGAGAAGACTCGGCGAGGAGGAGCTTTTAAAGTGCGTATCCCTCGCAAGACTCGGCGCCTCGCTCGGATATCTTGATACCGATTTTAAAACGCTCGGAGATATGCTTTTCGAGCTTCAGGACGCTACCCTTACCGCGTCCTCGCACGCACAGCTTAATGAGGACGAGTGCGATAAATTAAGAGCGCAGCTTGTCCGTGAAAAGCTTAATTAACATCGGAGGGGATACCTTCCGATAAACCCAAAAGGGAGGTATTAACTATGTATAAGTTCAATCAGTTTACATCAAAATCCAACGAAGCCCTTAATCTTGCAATCAAAGCTGCCGAGGATTTCGGGCATAATTATATAGGCAGCGAGCATATTTTAATCGGTCTTTTAAAGGAGGGAAGCGGCGTTGCTTCAAGTGTTCTTGAAAGCAAGGGCATAACTCTTGACGGGGTCGAGAATTTAATTAAAAGCGAAATCGGTACGGGCAATCCTACAAAGCTTACGCCCGACGATTTTACTCCGCGCTCAAAGAGGATTATTGAGCTTTCGTTCCAGATAGCAAGAAGTATGGGACACTCCTTTGTAGGAACCGAGCATCTCTTAGTATCTCTTTTAAGAGAGAGCGACAGCTATGCGGTTCGCTTTTTAAACGAGCTCGGCGCGTATGAAAACGATATTATTGAGGAGATTGCCCAGTCAATTTCAAACGGCGAAAACGATTCACGCCCGTCAAGAGGCGCAAAGAAGGGTAAGAGCAAAACTCCGACCCTTGACGAATTCGGAAAGGATTTGACCGAAGCCGCAAAGCAGGGCAGGATTGACCCCGTTATCGGACGAGAGGACGAAATTCAGAGAGTTATCCAGATTCTCTCAAGGCGTAATAAGAACAACCCCTGCTTAATCGGCGAGCCCGGAGTAGGTAAAACGGCAATCGCCGAGGGTCTTGCCCTTAAGATTGTTGAAAACGAGGTTCCCGAAATTCTCCTCGGAAAAAAGATTGTTGCTCTTGATTTAACCTCAATGGTTGCGGGTACTAAGTACAGAGGCGACTTTGAGGAAAGAATTAAAAAGGCAATGGACGAGGTGAAGGCGGCGAAGGACGTTATCCTCTTCGTTGACGAGGTCCATACAATTATGGGCGCAGGCGCGGCGGAGGGCGCCGTTGACGCGGCGAATATCTTAAAGCCCTCGCTTGCAAGGGGTGAAATTCAGGTAATCGGCGCAACTACAATCGACGAATACCGAAAGAATATTGAAAAGGACGCGGCGCTCGAAAGACGTTTTCAGCCCGTGCTTGTGGGCGAACCCACCGAGGAGGAAGCAATTGAAATCCTCAGGGGACTGCGCGATAAATACGAAGCGCACCACAAGGTAAAGATTACCGACGAGGCTATCGAAAGCGCGGTAAAAATGAGCTCGCGCTATATTGCCGACAGGTTTTTACCCGATAAGGCAATCGACCTTATCGACGAGGCGGCTTCGGTTGTAAGACTCAACGCCTACACGCTTCCTCAGAATCTTAAGGATATGGAGGATGAAATAAAGCGTCTTGAGGGCGAAAAGCAGGCTGCCGTTACCGCTCAGGATTTTGAGAGCGCGGCAAAGCTTCGCGATAAGCAAAAGTCGCTTCAGGACTTACTTAAAGAGGAAAAGGAAAAATGGAAAAACTCCTCCTCACACGACGTTAAGTCCGTAACAACCGACGAAATAGCAAGCGTTGTATCCTCGTGGACCAAGATTCCCGTAAGCCAGCTTACAAAGGAGGAGAGCGAAAGACTTCTTAATATGGAGCAGATTCTCCACGAAAGAATTGTCGGTCAGGATAAGGCGGTAAGCGCTATTGCAAAGGCAATCCGCCGCGGCAGGGTTGGTCTTAAAAACCCGAACCGTCCGATAGGCTCGTTTATCTTCCTCGGTCCAACGGGCGTAGGTAAAACCGAGCTTTGTAAAACTCTTGCCGAGGCTATGTTCGGCGATGAGGACGCAATTATAAAGCTTGATATGAGCGAATATATGGAAAAGTATACGGTATCAAAGCTTATCGGCTCGCCTCCGGGCTACGTCGGCTTTGACGAGGGAGGACAGCTTACCGAAAAAATAAGACGTAAGCCGTACAGCGTAGTTCTTTTTGACGAGATTGAAAAGGCGCACCCCGACGTATTCAATATGCTTCTCCAAATTCTTGAGGACGGCGTTCTTACCGACTCACAGGGACGGCAGGTATCCTTTAAAAACGCAATTATTATAATGACCTCCAACGTCGGCGCAAGTAAGATTACCGAAGGCGCAAAGAGCCTCGGCTTCGGCGGCGAGGAGGACGAAAACAAGAATATTGAAGAGCTTGTTATGGGCGACCTTAAGAAAACCTTTAAGCCCGAATTTCTTAACAGACTTGACGAAATTATTGTTTTCAACCAGCTTGAAAAGAAGGATATTGTTGAGATTGCAAAAAGAATGCTCAAAACCCTTATTAAAAGACTCGGCGATATGGAAATTGAGGTTGAATTTACCGACGCGGCTGTTGAAGCTCTTGCCGACGCAGGCTTTGACAAGACCTACGGAGCAAGACCGCTTCGCCGTGAAATCCAGTCAAAAATCGAGGACAGGCTCAGCGAGCTTATCCTTGAGGAAAAAATCAAAAAGGGTACGAAATGTACCGTGGATTTCAGAAACGGCGAGTTCGCCTTTGACGCGGATAATTCCGAAAAAACCGATACCGCCGCTTAAAACAAATCAAAGCCCCGTTTGCGTGATTAACGCAGACGGGGTTTCTTTTGCATATATTTAATAATATTTGTATGTAAATGTCTTGACAAAAGCTCACGTTGGTATTAAAATCTCTATGATAACTTAAAATAAATAAGGAGATGTTATTATGAACGAGTATATTTCAAACGTTATCAAAACCGTTGAGGCGAGAAACCCCGAAAAGCCTGAGTTTATTCAGACAGTTAAAGAGGTTTTCGGCTCTCTTGAAAAGGTAATTGAAGAACATCCCGAATATGTTGCGGAAGATATCCTCGGCAGAATGGCTGAGCCCGAAAGATTTATCAACTTCCGTGTTGCATGGGTTGACGACGAGGGTAAAACCCAGGTTAACAGAGGCTTCAGAGTTCAGTTTAACTCTGCTATCGGTCCCTTCAAGGGCGGCCTTCGTTTCCATCCTTCGGTAAACGGCTCAATTATCTATTTCCTCGGCTTTGAGCAGACATTTAAAAACTCTCTTACAGGTCTTCCGATGGGCGGCGGTAAGGGCGGCTCCGACTTCGACCCGAGAGGAAGAAGTAACGGCGAAATTATGCGTTTCTGTCAGGCGTTTATGACTGAGCTTTACCGTCATATCGGTCCTAACATTGACGTTCCCGCAGGCGATATCGGCGTAGGCGGCAGAGAAATCGGCTACCTTTTCGGACAGTATAAGAGAATCAGAGATTCCTTTGATAACGGCGTTCTTACCGGCAAGGGTCTCGAATACGGCGGTTCGCTTATCCGTCCCGAGGCTACGGGCTACGGCGCAGTTTACTATACCCAGGAGGTATTGAAGCACGAAAACGATACCATTAAGGGTAAGACGGTTGCTATCTCAGGCTTCGGTAACGTTGCATGGGGCGCTTGTAAGAAGCTTGCAGAGCTCGGCGCAAAGGCTGTTACAATTTCAGGTCCCGACGGATATGTTTACGACCCCGACGGAATCGTAACCGACGAAAAGATTGATTATCTTCTTGAAATGAGAGCTTCGGGAAGAGATAAGGCGCAGGATTATGCCGACAAGTTCGGATGTGAATTCCACGCAGGTGAAAAGCCCTGGGGCGTTAAGGTTGATATCGCTATGCCCTGCGCTACTCAGAATGAAATTAATCTTGACGAGGCAAAGAAGATTATCGCTAACGGAACCAAGTATTACATCGAGGTTGCAAATATGCCTACAACGGAAGAAGCAACCGAGCTGTTTATGAATACCGACGGCGTAATCATCGCTCCCTCAAAGGCTGTTAACGCAGGCGGCGTTTGCGTATCGGGTCTTGAGATGAGCCAGAACTCCCAGCGTCTTGCATGGACGGCTGAGGAGGTTGACGAAAGACTTCACAACGCTATGATTAATATTCATAAGCAGTCCGTTGAAGCTGCTGAAAGATACGGTCTCGGCTATGACCTTGTAGCAGGCGCAAATATCGCAGGCTTTGAAAAGGTAGCTCAGGCTATGCTTTCACAGGGTATTTATTAATAGATAAAATAATAACGGCAAGTCTGAAAAGACTTGCCGTTTTTTTACGGTTTACAGCTTCCGCAGGGTGAATAGCCCTGGTCAATAAGGCTTTGGCGTGAGCCCGAAAAGCGCTTTTTGTTTTCTTCTTTAATATCGTTTACCGACGGACAGTCGGGACGGTGGAACTTCTTTGACTTGACGTTAAGGTAATAAGTTGCGTGCACGTCCTGTTCGCTGTCGCCCGTTTTTTGAGAGGGCTCGGTTACGCTTTTTTTACTGTCGCCGTTTGTGTAATTTATTTCAATTCCGGGCTGAACGTTGTAGCAATAAACGTTATAGCAAATGCCCTTGCCGCCGTCCTCAACGCTGTAAGCCTCCATCTGAACGCCCCTTGCAACAAGCTCCCTGTCCTTAAAAACGGGAGTTACGCGGTATAAAACGTGGTTATTGGTGCTCTTGATATACTTTGCGGTTTTTTCCTCAAAGGGGAGCATACCTACGGCATTCATATACCTTGTACCCGTAATAAGATTATTCGGATTTGCGTTTTCTCCCGTGAGCTGGTAGCCGATAAGGTGACATCTGTTATAAAGCGAGCCTCCGTCAACGTTGTCGTATCTTACGCTGTGCCAGCCCGTCGGCTTGACATCGGAAATACTGCCCCTCTTTTCGGTAGGCATAAGCTCCTGAGAGATGTTGGCAACGCAGGCGGTACATCTTTGAAGATAATCGAGCTTTCCGTAATACTCAAAGGACTTTGTGTTCTTATCCTTTTCGTCGAAGTCGGGAATATTATTGTTAAGCGTATAGTAAGCCTTATTTGAATACTCGGGAATTTGGCTTAAATCAAAGGTAAAGGAGCTCTGACTTACGCTTGACGAGGAGCTTTCAACGCTGCTTTCCTTTTCGGTTTCCTCTATGGTAATCGTACCCGCGGATTTAGTAACTTCGTTACCTCCGCCCGCAGAGCAAGCCGAAAAAATAACAAGAATAATAAACAGCAGGGGTATGATTTTAAAAAGCTTTTTATTCATATTTTTACTTCCTTAATTCTGTTATCTATATAATACCATATTATTATGCCGATTTCAATTTTCTGTTTTCAATATCAAAAATTATTACCGCGCACCCGATTACCGTTACAAGGCTTAATGAAACCGAATTGTTAAAAAGCACGGGCTTTGCACTTGTAAGATTAAGAGATACGAGTCCGACCTCGGGAAAAATTAAAACAAACAGCTTTGAGAGAATAAAGGATATAACTGCGCCCGCAAGGCGAAAAATGAAAAAGTCAAAAAGGCTTACTCCCATATCCCTGAGTATTCCCGAAAGCTGAAGATGAATACACACTCCGCCGAAGGCAGTAAAAAAAGCGATGAAGGGGAGGGGCATTTTAGTATTGCAGACTCCGTTTGTTATTTCAAAAAACGCAAGCAGAAATCGGGGAGGACATATAATTTCTGACGTCGCCGAAAAAAGGATAATAAAAACGCACATTAAAGCAAGGCTTTTAACCGCGCTGTCAGCCGAAAGGATAAGTGAATCCGAAAGGCAGGGATAGTCGGCTTTGCCCTTTTTACTAATCGGCGTTGTTTTCTTCCTTGTAATTAAAGCAATAATCAGCGAGGAAAGAGTATTAATACAAAACAGGCTTACTCCGAGCGCTTTGTTTTTGTAAACAGCTCCGCCGAGCACGCTTATAAGAAACGCCGCTCCGCCCGAAAAATTAAAGCGCATAAGCCGTTTTGCGCATTCCTTGTCAATTCTCCCGTCGTCATACAGCCCTTTACAAAGCACGGCGCCCGTCGGGTATCCGCCGACAAGCCCGAGTACAACCGCGCCCGCGCACGCCGCGGGAATAAGAAAGAGCCTTTCAAAAAAACTCCCGAAAAGCTTTTCAAAAACATAAGCCGAGCGGTATCTCGTAAGCACCGAGCAAATAATTATCACGGGCAAAAGCGAGGGGATTATTATGTTTTCACAAAGCGCAATTCCGTCCCTTGCGCCCTGCTTAGCCTTATCCGAAAAGAAAATAAGAGCAAAAACAAAACAGGAAAGAACAAAGGTAATTACCGTATCGTTAATCTTTTTCATACTAATTTATATGAAAGTAAACTATTGTTTATCCGTAGGGGCTGGCGTATTTAGTGAATAGTGAATAGTTTCGGGTCGCTTCGCTCCGATTATAATATGTAGGGGA
>JAFSZK010000071.1 GCA_017458975.1 Eubacterium sp.
AGACCCTCAAGCGTCATTTCTACGCCTTTTTTGAGCGATTCGTAATCCGAATTATCGGCTCCGAGCGCCCTTTCGAGATTGTCTATGACGGGAAGTATTTCGGCAACGACCGTGCTTTTTGCATTTGAAAAGGTCTGTTCCTTTTCCTTAGCGCTTCTCGCCCTGAAATTTGCGTATTCAGCGGCGGTTCTTAAAAGCTGGTCCTTTGCACCGGCGAGCTTCTCCTCAAGAGTCGGCTCTTTCTTTTCCTCTTCGACTTCAACCTCAGCCTCCTGAGACTCGGCTTCGGTCTTTTCCTCTTCGAGAACCTCTTTTTCCTTTTCGTCTTTTTTACTCATATTTGATTCCACCTTCTTTCAGGATTGATGATACTCTTTTTATTATATAATCAATTCTCGGAAGAATTGTTTTATAATCTATTCTGAGTGACCCGATAACGCCGAGCGTTGCAATCTGGGTCTTATTATAATTAAGCTTTGCGATTGCCGTTACTGTATTTTTCATTTCGTAAACGGGGTTTTCGTTTCCTATAAATAACGCCGTTTTGATGTTTGCTTTTGAAAAATCACCGAGCAGTGCTTCAAGCTTTTTCTTTCTTGCAAGCAAAACGAGAAGAGAATAAACATCGTCGCGAAGCTCGGATTGTGAAAGCAGCTTTGTTTCGCCGTTAATTACAAGCGAGCTCTGAGCCGCCTCGTTACACAGCGAGCACAGCGAGGATAAAAGCGGAAGCATATCGAAAACTCTTTCACCGAGCAGGGGCGCTGTCGACTGGATGAGCGAAAGGTTTATTTCACTCAGCTGAACTCCGATAAAGCGTTCCTTGACGATACTGTAAAACAGGTTTCTGAAGTCCTCGTCAATATTGCAGCTTACGTTGCATACGGAGGATTTTATTTTTCCGCCGAGCGAGAGCATAACAAGCATAGCCTTACTGTTTCCCGCGGGGATTAATTCAACTCCCTGAACGCAGTCAAACGGGTCCTTAACCGTTGAGTAAAAGCTTGCGCAACCCGTAAGCTCGCTCAGGAGCTTCGACGCGTCGGAAAGGAGTCTTTCGGGGTCGGAGGCGTTAACGCTTAAAACCTCGTCAATCCTGCTTTTCTCATATGCGTTAAGCGGCTCGGGCTTAATAATGTTTTCAACATAGTATCGGTAAGCCTCTTTTGTCGGAACTCGTCCTCCGCTCGTATGTCTTTGTTCAAGAAAGCCGACGCTTGTCAAAAACGCCATTTCGTTTCGTATAGTCGCGCTGCTTATGGAATAGGGGAGCATAAGGCATAAATTCTTTGAACCGAGCGGTTCGCCTGTTTTGATGTAATAATCAATGATTAAGCCTAATATTGCCGAACGTCTTTCGCCGAGCATTAATACTCCTCCTTTCCCGTTTTTACGAATTAGCACTCTCGCTGTTAGAGTGCTAACCTATATGTATATTATAACCATTTTTCCCATTTGTCAATACTTTTTTTGAAATTTTTGCAAAAAAATAACGGAAGGCAATACCTTCCGTATTTATATAATTATTAAGTTGACTTGATTATTTCTTCCTATTCAATGGTGCCGTTTATGTATTCAATATAATAATGGTATTCGTCAATAGAGTTTTTTGCATATTCAATCATTTCTTCTTTTGTCAGTTTGCTCCAGTACTTCTTGTTAAAAAGCATACTATGGAATTCGCCGTCTTTGTAATATAAGGTTGCGTACATATTGCTTGCTTCATATATTTCAAAATTTTCTTTGTTATATATTATTTCATACTTACCGTCTTTAAAGTATTTTTTTAACATATAACGCTTTAGATAAGCCTCTTTGCTTCTGTATGGAGAATTACAATAGTTTACGCCTACTATAAATAGTTTATCTAACGGTAAATCGTCATTGATTACATCCTGTCCGGATTTGATATCATATTTTGCAGTTGAAACCCAAAAAGTATCCTTCCATTCAACATTAGTATGAAAAACACACTTTTCATTTTCAGGTTTATAAACGTTTTCATCATGCGGAAGCATTCTAACTTCGTGATATGTTTCAGTATTGTCAATACAGTCATATATGCTCTTGTCGTTAAAATCCGGAGTAGAAGAAACTGCAAGGGCACCTGCTATTGAAAAAAGTATTACAAAACATATTACAAATATACTTTTATTGTGTACTGATTTTTTACGGTTAATACAGATATTGAAAAGCAGAAGTAGTACGCTTGAAACAAAAAATGCAATAGACAATAATCCGTATCTCAACGCATAATCCATATTAAACAATTCAAAGCCCTGATGATAGTAATAATCAACAGAGAATCTTTTATATGCAAAGATAACAAACAAAACGAGTGCAACGATGTTTATTATTCTTAAACACCAAAGCGTTATTTTATAATTCTTACTTTCAGAATTCATAGTTTTTCCTTTCAACAAATATGGACCATACCAAGCCGTTGTGTCTTGTTACTGTGAGTATAACACAAATTAATTCTTCTTGCAAGAAAAAAGCCTTCCCCGAAAAGGAAGACTTATTATTGTCTGAGCGCTTGCGCGAGTTACCGCAATTCGTAATTCGTCATTTGTAATTCGTAATTATACTTTGTATTTATATATCATTATAATAATTCCCGAAACGGCGTAGAGTATGCCGTATATAACGGGCTGGTGCGCAAGATAGAACCAAAGACTGTTTCTTCCGATAAACGCAAGAGGCTTTGAATGCTTTTTATATGTCCACGCGGGAAACGCGCCGTCCTTTGCATATTTTCCGATAAACGCTCCGAAGAGGAACATAAACAGCCACGGAAAAAGAGAAAAGTAATCCGCGCTCTTAAACGAGCTGTTGTAAAAGCCGAGGGGCGCAAGATAATTAGTTTTATAGAGAGCCGCGGGAAGCTTAATCAGTCCGAAAAAGAGCGAGCCGCTTCCTACGGAATAGGTCATCGCAAAAAGAATTATACTTATAATTACTCCGACAGCTACGGGCGTTTTTTTAATTAACGGCATTAAAAGTCCCGTAATTATCATACACGCGCCGAGACAGGAGAGTATACCGAAATATATCTCCGCTCCCGTCATACCGAGCTTTGGCATAATTACTGCGGTTACAAGCGTTACAATAAGCCCTGCTGCGAAAACTATGCAGCCGCGCTTTACCGTATTTCTTGAAAGGCGGGAGCATATTCCCGAAATAACAATAAATATCGCCCAGAACAGCGGTTGCAGAATACATAGCTTGTCAAAGATATTATATCCCCAGTCAAGCCCGAGCACATAGCCGATGTCAAGAAAGGTATGGTGCACTATCATTGCGAGAATTGCAAAGCCTCTTAACTCGTCGAGTATTTCAATTCGTTTTGTATCTTCCTTCAAAATGGTACTCCTGTAAATATGGTATCTAATTTATTATATTATCCTATTTCAAAAATATTGTAAATAGTTAATTTATATGTTATATTAATTACATAGCTTCTTTGGGAGGTGTAATATGAAGGAATACAATGTTTTACAGTACGGTGCAAAGGGCGACGGTAAAACAAACGACGCCTTTGCAATTCAGCACGCAATCGACGATTGCTCCAAAAACGGTGGCGGTCAGGTTGTTCTT
Source organism: Eubacterium sp. (assembly GCA_017458975.1). Taxonomy (GTDB): domain Bacteria; phylum Bacillota; class Clostridia; order Oscillospirales; family Acutalibacteraceae; genus Eubacterium_R. The sequence goes on from JAFSZK010000071.1 coordinate 3,598, forward strand.
CAAAGCGGAAGAACCTATTACAGCGACTCCGTAAGGCTTAAGAAAAACGTTGATTTGCATATTCAGAAGGGCGCAATCCTTAAGGCGACGGGAAACATTGACGGCTATATAAGACCGAATAAGCTTATTAACGACCCGAAAACCGCGCTAATCGGAAATCCCGTTACGGGTAAGCCGAGCTTTGTATTTATTTATGCGTATGAGGCTGACGGATGCAGCATAAGCGGCGAGGGCGTTATTGACGCAAATGCTCACGCCTTTGTTCAGCGCAAGGATAAGTATTACGTTACCGGTGAATTCTATCCCCGCCCGACGGCTATATATGTTGAAAAGAGCAACCATATAAGCTTTAAGGATATAACGGTTATTAACGCTCCGTTCTGGACGCTTCACCCCGCGGGCTGTGATGACGTTCTTATTGATAAAATCAGAATTTTAAACGACCTTGACGTTGCGAATTCCGACGGTATTGACCCCGACCACTGTACAAATGTAAGGATAACCGACTGTCATATCGAGTGCGCGGACGACTGTATATGCCTTAAAACTACTATGGGTAACAGCGAATACGGACCCTGTGAGAATATTATTATAAAGGGCTGCACTCTGATTTCCACCTCCGCGGCAATTAAAATAGGTACCGAGGGAGTCGACGATTTCAGAAATATCATTGTTTCCGACTGTATTATTTCAAAATCGAACCGCGCTCTTTCAATCCAGATACGCGACGGCGGTAACGTTGAAAACGTCAGCTACTCGAATATTATTATTGAAACAAGGCGGTTTTCTCCCGACTGGTGGGGAAGCGCAGAGCCGATTGTTATTACAACCTTTAACCGCGATGAGAATACAAAAAGCGGTAAGATTAAGAATATTCGCTTCTTTAATATTACCGCAAAGGGTGAAAACGGCGTCTTAATTCACGGAAACGCAGATAATATTATCGAGGATATAACCTTTGAGAACTGTTCGGTAACTCTTTCCAAAAGCTCAAGGTGGGAAAGCGGAGTATATGACCTTCGCCCCTGTCTTGACTGGGGAGTTGAAAAATATAATAACTCGGCGTTTTTTATCAGGTACGCCAAGGACGTGCTTATAATGAAAACAAAGACGGCTTTTGACAAGCTTTGCGACAGCTTTGCTCACGCCGTTGACGCCGAAAATGTTGAAAATCTTGAGCTTATCCGATTTGAAGGAAAATCGGCAGGCGCCGACTTTGAGGATATAAAGCTTAAGAACGTAAGACTTGTAAAGTGAGGTAATTAATATGGTAGATTTAAAATGGTATAAAATAAGTAATATTGATTTTGAAAACGACGTTCCGAACGGAACCCAGCTCAAGCTTAAGAACTCGGTTAAATATAACGTAAATTATATGGACGCCGAAAGGAGATGTGTAAGCAAGCTTGAGTTCAGAATAGGCGACGAGAATCTTCAGCCGTTTTCAATCAAGCTTGAAATGGAAGCGATGTTTACATACGACGAATTTGACGAAAAGCCGTATATCCATACCGCGTCCTTCGACCACCTCTTCCCCTTTATCCGTCAGAGCGTAAATTCGCTCACAACAATGGCGGGTATGCCGGGACTTCTTATTCCTCTTATGAAGCTTGAGGAAAATGAGGTAGCTCTCGGTAAGCCAAAGGAGGAAACCGAGGAGCCGCTTAACTGATGAAAAATTTATGTGACGAGTGCTGGTATAATACCTACGATGAGGAGGGGGAGGAATACTTTTGTTCGCTCTCTCTTGACGAGGACGAGTACGCAAGGTTTATTTCAGACAGTGAAAACAATAAGCCCTGCCGATATTTCAGACCCGATACCGGCGAATACTCCATTGTTAAAAAACAAAACTGATAACTGATAACTGAAAAGCCCCTGATAGACAACTGTCCATCGGGGGCTTCAATATTCAGGTTTTATGCATATTTTGCCGAAAATAAATTTTTTTGAGATTTTTATGGTCCAATTATGCATAAAACGTGAATAAAATCGCCCGAAACCACCCTATTAGTGAAGGGTGTTTTTTCTTTTTGCGAAAAAAATCCCTTCGCGTGACGGTTCGCAAAACGAAAGGAGAAGTAAAAAATGAGAAGCAAAAAAACAGTTAACGAAAAAATTGAAAAGGGACTTTTACAGCTTGCCTCGGGTAGTGCAAACGACGCGGTTTCGCTTTTGTTTTTAAGCGACGAGGAAATCCTTGAACGGCTGCCGAAGCTCAGACTTTTAAACGTAAGCGAAATAAAAAGACCCAAGGGCGGCGGTATGGAGATTAAATTCTTCGACCGTATTAAGGCGTTTGAAAAGCTGGGCGAAAGAAGCACAAACGACGGTGATGAGGGACTCGGTTTTTATCAGGCTCTTGAGAAAAGCGCAAAAAACGCAGAAAGCGTATTTAATAATGATTAAGTTTTCGACCTTTTCAAAAAAGCAGCTCATAGTTCTTAACTGGTGGTGTAAAAACAGTAAGGACAACGATAAAAACGGAATAATATGCGACGGCGCCGTAAGAAGCGGCAAAACGCTTTGTATGTCAATTTCCTTCATAGGCTGGGCGTTTTATAATTTCGGTGATACCTCGTTTGCAATGTGCGGCAAAACAATCACCTCTCTGAGACGGAATGTAATAACCCCGCTGATACCGATATTAAAATCGCTCGGCTTTGAGGTTGACGAAAAGCTCAGCCGAAATCTTCTTACTGTCAGGAAGGGCAACGCGGAGAACCGTTTTTATCTCTTCGGCGGAAGGGATGAAAGCTCAGCCTCCTTAATTCAGGGTATGACCCTGGGCGGCGTTCTTCTTGACGAGGTTGCTCTTATGCCGCGTTCCTTTGTTGAACAGGCGCTCGCAAGATGCTCCCTTGAGGGCGCAAGGTTCTGGTTTAACTGTAATCCCGAGCATCCTTATCATTGGTTTTATAACGAGTGGATAAAGAAATCAGATGAAAAAAATATGCTCTACCTTCATTTTACCATGGACGATAATCCCTCCCTTTCGCTTAAGGTAAAGAACCGTTACAAAAAGCTTTATTCGGGCGCGTTTTACGAAAGATTCGTTGAGGGAAAATGGGTCTGCGCCGACGGACTTGTTTATCCGATGTTCTCCCCCGAAAGAAATATCGGCGAGGCTCAGGAATATGATATGTATTATCTTTCGTGCGACTACGGAACGGTTAACCCGTTTTCACTCGGGCTCTGGGGACGCGCGGGGAAAAGGTGGTATCGGATTAACGAATACTACCACTCCTCGCGTGACAAGGGCGTTCAGCTTACCGACGAGGAATACTACGCCGAGCTTTGTTCCCTTGCGGGGGACAGGGATATTACAGCGCTTATTGTTGACCCCTCAGCCGCTTCGTTTATCGAAACCGTTAAAAGACACGGAAAGTACCGCGTTATAAAGGCGGATAACGACGTTTTAAGCGGTATTAACCGCGTGTGTCAGGCGCTAAAGGAAAGCGAGATATATATTTCTCCGAGGTGCGCCGACGCGATACGCGAGTTTTCAATTTATCGCTGGGATAACGGTATTAAACGCGACGCGCCCAAAAAAGAAAATGACCACGCAATGGATGATATCCGATATTTTGTTCAAACCGTACTCGGCAGCGACAGAAACGATTACGGATTTTCCGTTGCAATAGAAAGGAAGTGAAGATATGGGAATATTCGGCAAAAATAAGGAAACGGGAAAGACGGGAATAACCGTACAAACGGGAAGAAGCAGCGCCCACCCTTTTGCGGGAATTACGGGATATGTTCCGCTGAGCAATTCAAATACAAGGGTTTACCGCGCGCTTGTTGAGGGCGTTCCGATAATCGACAGCGCGATTAATAAAATTGTCCGTCTTATGGGCGGCTTTGAGTTTTCAACGGGAAACGAAGCGCTCGATAAGGAGCTTAACGCCTTTTTTGAGAGCATTAACGTAGGCGGAAATCAAATTGGTATTCAGGCTTTTGCGGATACATATATGCAGCAGCTTTTAACCTTCGGAAGTGCAATCGGTGAAATGCTTTACGATGCAAACGGCTTTTACGCCCTTTATAACGGAGAGCTTGATACGGTTGAAATAAAGAGAAAAGACAGCAGCCTTGATTTTGACTTTTACAATATCGCCTCGGGCGCTCCGAGATTAATTGAGGACAGTGAAAAAATCCTTTTTTCCGTATTGAATCCCGAGCCGGGAAAGCTGCTCGGCACAAGCCTGCTTCGCGGTCTTCCGTTTGTAAGCGATATACTTCTTAAAATCTATAATACAATCGGAACGAATTGGGAAAGAGTAGGAAACGTGCGCTACGCCGTAACCTATAACCCTAAAAACGAAGCGGGGGATAAAGCCTTTGCAAAGGACAGAGCCGAACAGATGGCTTCAGCCTGGCGGGACGCTATGAGCTCAAAGGACTCCGTTAAAGATTTTGTTGCCGTCGGCGACGTTAAGATAAGCGTTATCGGAGCCGATAATCAGATTCTTGACAGCGAGGTCCCCGTAAGGCAGATGCTTGAACAGATTATTGCAAAAACGGGGCTTATGCCGTATATGCTCGGTCTTAACTGGTCGGTAAGCGAGCGTATGGCAAAACAGCAAAGCGATATTCTTACAACCGAGCTTGAGGCTTACCGCCGTATTATTACACCCGTTTTAAAGAAAATTGCCGCCTCATATCTTGCCCTGAAGGGGACATACCTTAACGTTGATGTTATATGGGACGATATTACTCTTCAGGACGAAAAGGGTCTTGCCGAGGCAAGAAAGCTAAATGCCGAGGCGGACAGGCTTATAAAGGAGGTTGAAGGTGAATAGAACCGAGGTTAAAAAGAGTATTGCCCAAAACGGCGATATGGAAAAAATCAACGCGCTTTCAAGACGCGAGCTTAAAGAGGACGAGGTATATATCTTTACCGCCGCTCTTTGCGATAACGATATTGACCGCGATTTTGAAAGATTTTCCGTTCCGGCTCTGAGCGAGCTTGCCCTCCTTTTTATGGGCAAAACGGGAATATTTGACCACTCAATGAAAAGCAGCGACCAGAAGGCGAGAATTTTTGATACCTTTATTGAAAAGTCTGACGAAAAATGTATTGACGGGGCGGAAAAATATGTTCTTAAAGCAAGGGCATATATGCTGAAAAGCGAGGAAAACTCAGAGCTTATTAACGAAATCGACGCCGGAATTAAAAAGGAAATTTCGGTTTCCTGTACGGTTGAAAGAAAAATCTGTTCAATCTGCGGCGCGGATAACAAAAAGGAGCCCTGCTCCCACAGAGCGGGCGAATATTACGGGGATAAGCTCTGTTATAAAACGCTTGAAAACGCCCTGGACGCATATGAATTCAGCTTTGTTGCGGTTCCCGCGCAGCGCGGTGCGGGCGTGACAAAAGCCTTTAATGTGACAAAGGAGAAAACCGTGGACGATATTATTAAAACAATTAAGCGCGCAGACGGCGAGGTGGTTCTTTCCGTCAGCGAACAGAAAAAGCTTTCGGCGCATATTGAGGAGCTTGAGGAGAGCGCGTCAATCGGCGAGGAGTATAAGTCAAAGCTTATGAGAGACGTAATAAAGCTGCTTTCATTAAAACTCACAGGAGTCGAAAAAAGCACTCTGTCCTCAGTTGTAAGCGTAATGACCGTTAAGGAGCTTCTTTCCTTTAAAAAAGGACTTGAGGAAAAAGCGCAAAGCAAGGCGCCCCAGCTTTTAAACAGAAATGAAAAACCAAAGAGCGATTATTCGCAGTTCAGAATTTAGGAGGAATTTTATGAGTATTTCATATAACGGATATGATGTAAATGTAATTACGATGCCCGCAGCCGAAGAGCTGAATATCGGCGGAGGCGTTGCGCTTAACTCAAGCGGTAAGTGCATTAATGCGGCTAATGAGACCGATATTATCGGAGTAGCCGTTAATAACCGCGAGGGCATTGCGGGTGTTCAGACGAAGGGTTACGTTGAGATGAAATATACCGGCTCGGCGCCTTCATATAACTATTCAAAGCTTATCAGTAACGGAAACGGCGGCGTTAAGGTTTATGCGTCGGGCACCAGGGATTACAAGGTAATTAAGCTTGACACAGCCAACAAAATTGTAGGCTTTATTCTTTAAGGAGGTATAAATATGTCATTTGATAATATTAAACTTGAAAAGGGTCTTTACTCAACTTCAAAGGGCTTTACGGCGTCTCTTGAAGAGCTTGACCCTTCGGAAAACTATAAGGGAACCGAATATGAGGGCCTTGACGCATATCAGCGCCAGCTTAAAAGATTTGATATTAAGGTAAGCGGTAAGAATTCCGATACTATTTCTAAATTCTTCCAGACCTCCGATTCGGCGGCTCTTTTTCCCGAATACATTTCGAGAGCTGTAAGACAGGGTCTTGAGGGCGAGGATATTCTCGACAAGATTGTTGCCGTGACTACCGAGATTGACGCTCTTGATTACCGCAGCGTAGCTTGCGACCCCGACGAGAATAATTACAGAGCCGGTGATATTGCCGAGGGTTCTTTTATACCCGAAACCGTAATTAAGACAAAGGAGGAGCTTACTCCTCTTAAAAAGAGGGGAAGAATGCTTGTAGCTTCCTACGAGTCGCTTAAATTCCAGAAGCTCGATATGTTTACCGTTATGCTTTCAAAAATCGGTAATTCAATTGCAAAGGAATTTCTTTGCGACGCAATGAAGGTAATTGAAGCCGAAGGACCCGAGCAGGTTCACGATACCGTTGTTGAATACGATTACGACTGCCTTGTTGATATGTATACGGCTTTTAAGAATTATAATCTTACAACCTTCCTTTGCCCTCCCGAGGTTTATACCGGTATCTTAAAGCTTTCCGAGTTCAGAGACGCTAACGCAGGTCTTAATTTCCACGCAACCGGTTCACCGATTACTCCTCTCGGAGCGGAGCTTGTATGCGTAAACGGTTATGAAATGGAAAACGATATTGTCGCTATTGATAAGAACTATGCGCTTGAAAAGGTACAGGCGGGCGGAATAATTACCGATTACGATAAGCTCATTGACCGCCAGCTTGAAAGAGCGACAGTATCCTCAATCTGCGGCTTCTCAAGAATCTTTGAGGACGCAGTTAAATTTGTATAATGGCTGTCGATATTAATAACGTTAAGCAAAAGCTTTCTCAGTTATCGAAAATTGACGTTCAGGAGCTTGCCGACTTTCTTGCGCTTATCGAAAACGCGGCGTCGTGGGTTGACGCAAGGCTTATCGCCTCCGACGCTTCAAAAGCGGAGCTACTTGCGGCTGCAAAGGCGAATTACGATATATCGCTTACCAAAAGCGGAATTTCAGGCGTTACCTCGTTTAAGGCGGGGGACGTCAGCATTACGCGAAAAAGCGGCGAGGAATTCTCGGGCGCAAAGGCGCTTTTTGAAAGCATACTTAACGATTGCAGCGATATCTTAAGCGATTCTGCTTTTGATTTCAGGTGTGTTTAAAAAACCCCGTGCTTTTGCACGGGGTTATGAAAGGCAGTGATAATATTATTGATAACAGTAAAACAATTGAGGAGCTTTTAAAGCTTGCGGGAAGAAAGATAAAAATAGTTAAGGACGCGGATGAAACCGAGCTTTATGCGGTTATTGAGCAGACCTATAAGCGAAATAAATCGCGTTTTGAGGAGCTCTCGGGTGAAATCGGACTTTACAGAAATGATTACTGCTTTTACTACGGTCCCGCCTCGTTTGATATTACTTCTCCGTGCGAGGATGAGTATATTCTTGACGGCGAAGAAAAATATATTTTTATCAAAAAGGAGCGCGTCAAGGTTAACGATACTCTTCAGTATTACAGAGCGGTAATTAAAAAATCAAGGGAGGCGGACGGAAATGCTTTTACAGGATAAGCTTCAGACGCTTTTAAACGCAATTAAAAACGGAATCGAGGGTGAGAACTTTGACTCCTTTATCGCTTTTCCTAACGTATATAAGCCGACAAAGCTTTCAAAAAGCGTTATTGCGGTTTGTCAGGGCGAAATCGAAGCCAAGCCTCTTTCTTTAACGGGCGAGGGTCTTATAGGTAATTATACAATTGACGCGGACGTTTTTTCTCCGTGGGATAAGGGCAGCGCCGAGCTTACAAGACTTGCCGAAAAGGCGGTAAAGGCTACGCTTTTTCTTAATCCCGTCAGGGTCGCTGTGTCGCCCGTCAGAAACGACGCCGCTCTTAAGTGTTACAGCATAAAATGCTCTTTTACTTTTAATGAAAGGATATGGGAATAATGGATGAAAAAGAAATAAACGAAGAACAGGCGCACGGTATTTCGGATTACATTTATCTTGATTCAAGACGCTATGACAAAGGGGGCGAGGAGGAATAATGGAGCCGACTTATATGAGCTTTCGAGGGGTTGATTTTGTTGCCTCTCCCTATGAAACAGGAATAAAAATGAGCAAGAGTATAACGAATACTAAAATTCCTTTTTCAAAGGAGAAAACCGAGGAGCTCTGTGAAAACTCAAGAGTTATTACGGGAAGGGGAAGATTTGTCGGAGAGAACGCCTCGGCAAAGGCTAACGAGCTTTGCGCCGTTTTTAAAACAAAGGGCTCCGCATTTCTTTTTACTCCGGCTTTTTCTCCGATAAAGGTATTCTTCACCGAGCTTTGTCTGAATATTGATACCGATAATTCCTGTGTAAACTATTCCTTCACCTTCGTTGAGGACCCAAATTCCCAAAAGCGTTACGAGGACTTCAATTATACGAGGGTAAGAAAAAACGAAAACATCTACGATGTTGCAAACAGATGTAACCTCAGCGTTGACGAGCTGGTAAGACTTAACCGTGTCCGAAATATTTTTTCTCTTGAGGAGGGCGAAAAGCTATGGCTGAAATAAGCTTTTGTTTTTATGACTGTAACAAAAACAAAACAGTCCCCGAAAGCGTTATTTGTTATGAGCTTTCAAGGGACATATCCGCCGCGTGCGACGCGTTAAGAATAACCTTTAAGCCGCAGAGTGCTCTTGACGAGCTTAAAACGGTTAAGGCGTTTAACGGGGAAGAGCTTATTTTTTCGGGACTGGTCGATACCCAGAGGGAAGCTAAGGATAAAAACGGGAGTACGGCGTTTGTTTACGCTCGCTCGCTTGCCTGCCTTCTTGTTGATAACGAGGCTCAGCCCCATACCTATAACAACCCCTCGGTGCTTGCTCTTTTTAATAAAAACGCCGAGGAATACGGCTTTGTGTGCCGTCTTGAAAATACCGTTTGCAATTCGGCTTACCGTGTTCCGAAGGGCGCCTCCCGCTACGGCGCGATTAACAGCTTTGTTTTTTCAAATACGGGAAGAAACATTATAGTTACGCCAAACGGTGAGCTGACCACCGACGAAGGTGCAAAAACCGTTATTATTGATAACGAGCGCATTATTTATGAAAAAAGAATCATAAACCGAGGTGACGCGCTCTCCCGTATCGACTATAAAAACGAGGGCGATAAGGGCTATCTGAGGCATATTAAAAGCCGCTTTTTTGAGGAGAAGGACATAAGGAGAAGCAAGAAGCTGAATTTAAGCTCCTATCCCGAGTGGCAGAGGGGAAATATACTCCTTAACCGAATCAAAGCCGCCGGACAGAATTATTCGAAAATCGAGCTTTTGATTTCCGGCTTTGTAAAAGCCGGGCTTTACGCAGGTGCGGAGTATATCAGCTCCTTTGGGGGTTCGTCGAAAGATTATTATATCTCGTCGGTAAGTCATATTCTCGGCGAAAACGGAGAGAGAACCCGAATAACGCTTAATAAAAACATTGATTATAAGGAGATTAATTATGTGGCTGAGTAAAACGCTCTCAAAAAACAACGCCTCCGCGGAGGCTGAAAAGGGCTTTGTAACTATGACCGGGGATAATTCCATTGAAGCCTCCGCAACAACGAGCGAAAGAAATATAAGCGTTTTTACCCCTTACGGAATAAGCTCGCTTCCGCCCGAGGGCGAGGAGGTTTTATTGATGCCCTCAGGTACCGGTCTTGCTGCTCTCGGCGTTAAAGCCCAAAGCAGGGGGCTTAATGTCGGAGAGGTTCTGATAAGCTCGCTCGGCGGAGCCAAAATCCTTTTGAAAAATGACGGAAGCGTTGTAATTAACGACAATTTTGTAATAAACAAGGAGGGCGAGATTGATGGTTAATAAGCTTATAAACTCCGATTATGAAGTGCAAGGCGGCGGCTATGCTACCGTCGAGCTTTGCGAGGAGCTGCTTCAAAACGCGCTTGTGACTCTTAAAGTAAAAAGAGGTCGGTTTTATCCGAATAAGGATTTCGGCTCCCTTCTTTATACGCTTGAGGGAAGCGAAGCCGACGAGCGCATATGCGCCCTTGCAAGACAGGCGCTTTATGATATGAACGGAGTTTTTGTTAAAAAAGCAAAGCTTGAAAACGGAAATATTTTAATAGATTTGATAATAAACAACAGCGAAGAAAGGGTGAGCATACCTCTTGAAAATAACATATGACAGTATAATCAATAAGCTTAAAGAGGCTTATTTTGAAAAAACGGGCGAAAGGGTATTTGAGGAAAGCGACCTTTCGGCAAGATTTCAGGCGGTTGCAAGCGAGCTTTTCTCACTTGCCGCTTACGGTGAGTTTATTCTTTCGCAGGCGTTTCCTCAAAGCGCAAAAAGCGAATACCTTGACCTGCACGCCGCGCTTCGGGGTATGACGAGAAAACAGCCCTCAAAGGCGAGGGGAACGCTTACGTTTATGTTAAACGAGGCGGCGCTCAGTGACGTTGAGATACCGCAGGGAACGGTTTGCGCTTCGGAAAAGAGCGCGTATATTCAGTTTGAAACAACCGAAAGCGCTGTAATTCAAGCGGGCGAAACTGCGGTTGACGTTCCCGCCCGTGCGCTTGAGTGCGGAGCGCAATATAACGTGTCCTCGGGCGAGGTCAGCGTTATGGTAACGCCTCCCGTAGGCGTCAGCTCCGTTATTAACGATAAGCCGTTTGAGTTCGGCTATGATTCGGAAAGCGACGAAGCGCTGAGAGAAAGACTTGTTAACTCTTACAGCATACCGAAGTCGGGTATGAGTTTTGATTCGATAAGACAGCAGCTTCTGCAGCTTGACGGAGTTCTCGACGCGGGCGTGTTTATGGGAGAAAACAACAGCATAAACGTATACGTCAAGAGCGCGCAGAACGTTATCAGTCAGGAGCTTGAAAACGAAATCAGGGACAACATACCTTTTGCCGATATGCTCGGCTATACGGTTAATGTTTTTGAGTGTGAAACCGTAAGCTTTGACTTGGCTCTCGATATTACAGCCGAAAGCTCAAAGCTTGAAAGTGTAGCCCGCTCTGCCGAAAAGGCGCTTGAATATCTCAAAAACGCTTCTCAAATCGGAAGGCGAATTGAGCTGAGCCGAATCGCGTATTCTTTAAGCGATATTGACGGCGTTAAATATTGCGATATTGCAAGCCCGAGCGCCGACGGCGGTATTATTAACTGTACGAAATCTCAGGCGCTGAAGCTTGCCGACCTTACGGTGAATTGCCATGAGTAACGCTTTTGAAAGGATGAAGGCTCTGCTCGGGGATTATGTTGAATTCAGCGAGCACTGGATAAGCACGGGAGAGATTTATGCCTATTCAAAGGGTATTGAGTATGTTTTTGAGCTGTTTGAAACGGCGGAAAACCTGCTCTGTCTCGCCGGGGAAAAGGACATTGAATACTATTGTAATCTTTTAAAACTCAACGCCTCGCTTTATGACGAGGAGGAGCTTTTATCGCGGATTACGTCAAGGCTTTCAAAGGGCTTTGCGTCATATTCCCTGAGCGAAATTTGCGCCGCCTTTTACGAAATCGGCTCGGGTGAGCTCGAAATAAGCGGCAATGCTTTCGTAATTACCTCAGCCGAGCCCGAATACCTCGGAGAAATCGGAAAATTTCTTCTTGCCTATATGCCCTTTTCGATGACGTCGGGCGCGGGCGGGAGCGGTATGAGCTTTGACGACTGGGACGCCTTCGCTCAGACCTTCGGAACCTACGACAGCTTTCTTTTACCGTTTAGTTTTATTGATACATTAAGGAGTGAGGATATTGAGCAGCACTAATAAAACAAATAATTTACATCTCAACAGCTGGATAGGAAGCGATATTCCCCAAAGAGAGGATTTTAATACCGACAACGTAATTATTGACAGCGCGATTACAACGCATAAAAACAATTCGTCAATCCATACAAACGCCGAAGAAAAGGCAATTTGGAGCAGCCCTTACTATATTTCAAGCTATATGGGTAACGGCGCAGCGGTAAGAATTGTTAATATGAGCTGTGATTTCAATCCGACATGGGGAATAGTTTTTGCGCTTAATACGCCTTTAAAGGTTATTGATTTTGATAACGAAGCGTGCTATAACTATTTCAGCATAGTCAGAAACGGCGTGTCTGCAATTACGGGTATTGAGCTTGAGGATAAAATGCTTAAGCTAAGCCAGACAGGCATTCCCGTATATACAAACGAGTACGGAAACTTTAACGATAACGGAACAACGTATATTTATATTATGTTTCGTTAAAAAATACTTTACATTGACGCCGTAAAGTAATATAATTGTCGGGTAATGCATTTTGCGTTACCCGATTTTGTATGAAATAAGAGGTGGAATATGGCAGTTTTTAAGTCTTTTAAGGCGTATCGTCCGAGCAAGGAAAACCAGTCCTTAATCCCCGCTCCTCCGTATGACGTAATGAACAGCGAGGAAGCAAGAGAAATGGTAAAGGGAAATCCGCTTTCCTTCCTTCACGTTGACAGAGCGGAAATAGATTTTGAGCCGGGCTTTGATATGTATTCGCCCGAGGTATATAAAAGAGCAAGAGAAAACCTTTTATCCCTTGAAGAGGGTAAAAAGCTTATTCAGGACGATAAGCCCTGTCTTTACATATACCGTCTTGTTATGGGCGGAAGGTCCCAGACGGGACTCGTGGGCTGCGCTTCAATTGACGATTATATCAATAACGTAATTAAGAAGCACGAGCATACTCTTGCCAAAAAAGAGCAGGACAGAATTAATCACGTAAACGTTTGCGATGCCAATACGGGTCCGATTTTCCTTACATACCGCGACGATAATGAGGTAAATTCAATAGTCAACAGCTGGACGCGAACAAAAGCTCCCGTTTATGATTTCAACTCTCAGAACGTATACCATACGGTATGGGTAATTGACGACGACGAAACTATTAAAAGACTTGAAAACGCATTCAAGGGAATAAGCTCTCTTTACATTGCAGACGGTCATCACCGCTGCGCTTCCGCCGTTAAAGTGGGCGAAATGAGAAGAAAGGAAAACCCGGATTATAACGGAAGCGAGGAATTTAATTTCTTTCTTGCAATCGTTTTTCCCGACAGCGAGCTTGAAATTATGGATTATAACCGCGTTGTTAAAGACTTGAACGGGCTTACCTTTGACGAGTTTATCGAAAGAGTTGAAGAAAAGTTTGAGGTGTCAACGCTTCCTGCGGCAAAGTCGCCCGAAGAGAAGCATACCGTTTCAATGCTTTATCATAAAAAGTGGTACTCGCTTAAAGCAAAAGAGGGAACCTTTGACGAAAACGACCCCGTTTCCCAGCTTGACGTTTCAATTCTTCAGAATAATCTTCTTAATCCGATACTCGGAATTGACAATCCGAAAACGAACAGCCGTATTGAGTTTATCGGCGGTATACGCGGACTGGGAGAGCTTGAAAGAAGAACAAACGAGGATATGGAAATTGCCTTTGCAATGTATCCGACAACGGTCGAGGACCTGATGTCCATTGCCGACGCCGGCGCAATTATGCCGCCTAAGTCCACCTGGTTTGAGCCGAAACCGCTTTCGGGAATATTCATCCACCATTTATCATAAGAAAAAAGCACCTTAGCGGTGCTTTTTTTAGTGAAGAGTGAATAGTGAATAGTGAATAGTTTCGGGCGATTCCCCTGTTAGGGGAAATGTCACGAAGTGACAAAAGGGTCTGCCGTTCTGCAAGAAGGATACCCGCACCCATTGTATTAAGCCTTCTTTACGGAAGGCTTTTTATTATATTGACTAAATTGTTTAACTTTGGTAAAATGGGAGGTGCGACACAATTTTATATTTTTGGATTTCGAGAAATGTGTTTTTACTTCGGTAGAAACGCAGGCTTTTTTCTTGCATTCCTCGGAATCCGGAAATTGTGTCGCAGCAATATAAGCTATGCGTTTTTACGGGTGCGTGGCTTAGGTTGCGCACTTTTTTTATTTTACCGAGGTGAGAACATGGCAAGAACAGAGCAAGAGATTAAAAAAGCCGCAAAAGAATTCTCTCAATATTGGAAAGGCAAGGGCTATGAAAAGGGCGAAAGTCAGGTCTTTTGGGTAGAACTTTTAAGCAATGTTTTCGGCGTTGAAAACGCAACTCACTGTATTGAATTTGAAGAGCAGGTACATATTGATAAATCAACAGGATTTATTGACGCATATATTCCCGATACAAAAGTTTTAATTGAGCAAAAGTCAGTTGACAAAGACCTGAGAAAACCCATACGACAGTCTGACGGAACAAAGCTCAATCCGTTTCAGCAGGCGAAAAAGTATATTACGGAATTACCGTTATCCCGCCACCCGAAATGGGTTATTACCTGCAACTTTAAGGAATTCCTTATTTACGATATGGAAAACCCTAACGGCGAGCCTGAAAGCATATTACTTGAAAACTTACCAAAAGAGTATTACCGCCTTAACTTCCTTGTAGACACAAAGGACGAAAACATAAAGCGCGAAGAAGAAATATCAATTCAAGCGGGCGAAATTGTAGGTAAGCTTTATGACGCATTAAGTAAGCAGTATGTAAATCCAGATGATGAACATTCGCAAAAGAGCCTTAATGTACTCTGCGTTCGCCTTGTTTTCTGCTTCTATGCAGAGGATTCGGGCGTGTTCGGAAAGCATTTAATGTTCCACGATTACCTTAAGGATTTTGACACAAGGCATTTTCGCTCTGCGCTTATTGATGTGTTCCGTGTTCTCAATACTAAGATTGAGGACAGAGACCCGTATATGGATGATGAATTAGCTGCGTTCCCCTATGTTAACGGCGGCTTATTTGCTGATGATAATATTGAGATTCCGCAGTTTACCGATGAAATTATAAAGCTTATTCTTGAAAATGCAAGTGCCGACTTTGATTGGTCTGAAATAAGCCCGACTATCTTTGGCGCAGTGTTTGAAAGCACCTTGAATCCCGAAACAAGAAGAAGCGGCGGAATGCACTATACCTCCGTTGAGAATATCCATAAGGTAATAGACCCGCTGTTCCTTGATGACTTAAAGGCTGAGCTTGAAGAAATCAAGGAGTTAAAGCAACTTAAAACAAGAAACAACAGACTTGACGAGTTTTGCAATAAGCTTTCAGGTCTTAAATTCCTTGACCCTGCATGCGGTTCGGGTAACTTTTTAACTGAAACATACATCTCACTCCGTAAGCTTGAAAACGAGGCGATTGCACTTATTCACCAAGACCAGATATTACTCGGTACATATGAAAACCCGATTAAGGTTAAAATCGACCAATTCTATGGTATAGAGATTAACGATTTTGCCGTTACTGTTGCTAAAACAGCGCTATGGATTGCCGAAAGTCAGATGATGAAGCAGACCGAGGATATTGTTCACACTAACATTGACTTTCTACCGCTTACTACAAACGCATATATCGTAGAGGGTAACGCTCTGCGCATAGACTGGAATGATGTTGTACCCGCTTCTGAACTTAATTATATTATGGGCAACCCGCCGTTCGTAGGAACAAAATACCAAAGCAGCGAACAAAAAGAAGACATACTGAATTTATGTCAGAATCTAAAAATGTTGGATTATGTTACTGGATGGTATTATAAAGCGGATGAATATATGAGAGAAACAGATATAATTACTGCTTTTGTTTCAACAAATTCAATCACACAAGGCGAACAAGTTGGACCGTTATGGTCTGTATTAGATTCAAATATAGTTTTTGCTCATAAATCTTTCCGTTGGGACAGTGAAGCAAACGCTAAAGCCCATGTTCATTGTGTAATTATTGGATTATCACATAAAACTGTGAATACTAAAAGAATATATGAAAAAGACAATTATAAAAATGTAGATAACATTAATGGTTATTTAATAGATGCACCTTCTATATTAATAACTTCTAAAAGCAAACCTATATGTAAATACGCTCCAAGAATGATAAAAGGTAGTCAACCAACAGATGGTGGTTATTTATTGTTAAATGAAGAGGAAAGAAATAATCTTATTGCAGATTATCCTTTACTAGACAAATACATAAAAAGATATATGGGAGCACAAGATTTAATTAATAATAATGTACGTTATTGTTTATGGTTAAAAGATGCTTCACCAAATGAATATAGAAGAATACCACAAATAGTCGAAAGGCTTGAAGGTGTTAGGAACAGTCGCTTAACTAGTAAGAAAGTTGCTACTCAAAAATGGGCTGATAGACCATATTTGTTTACTGAGGATAGACAGCCAAACAGCGATTATTTAATTTTGCCCGTTGTTTCTTCAGAACGGCGTAGATATATGCCTGTTTGTTATGTTAGCAAAGATGTTGTAGCAAATGCGAATGCTCAAATGATACCAAACGCTGACTTATTCTCTTTTGGAGTGTTGAACTCTAATGTTCATAATGCTTGGATGCGTGCTGTTTGTGGAAGATTGGAAACCAGATATGCTTATTCTGCAACCATAGTTTACAACAATTTCCCATGGTGTAATCCTACCGATGAGCAAAGAGCGAAGATTGAGCAAACAGCGCAGTCAATACTTGACGCAAGAGCTAAATATCCCGATTGCTCGCTTGCGGATTTATATGACGAGCTTACTATGCCGCCTGAGCTTCGCAAAGCACATCAGGACAATGACCGCGCTGTAATGGAGGCATATGGTTTCAGTACAAAAATGACCGAAAGCGAGTGCGTTGCAGAGCTAATGAAAATGTATCAGAAGCATACAGAAAAATAAACACCTCATCCACCGCAAGCGGTCCCCCTTCCCCTCAAGGGGAAGGCTAAATATAATAGGTGCGGATGTGCCGCCATTAACTCGCGCTTGCGCGAATTTCACTTTACGGAGTCAAATATCGTTGCGAAGCAATTTCACGTTTGCAAAGCAAACATATAGTTAAAAAGCACTGTCAAGGTGCTTTTTTTATTGTTGCTATTGAATTTTTATTTTAAATGATATAAAATGTTATTGTTAAAAATTGTTTTTGGAGGTAGATTTATGAAAGATGAAAACAGAAAGTACGCCGAGGAAGCGTATGAAATAGTCAGCGACGCCGCTAAAAAAATCGGCTCGCGTCTGCCCGGAAGCGAAGGCGAGGCTAAGTTCCATGATTATATGGGCGAAAAGCTTAAGGAAATCGGAATTAAGCCCGTTAAAGAGGAATTTGCAGTTTCTGCGCGCTCGGGTATCGGCGGACTCTCATATGCAGGCTGGGCGGGCTTTATCGTAAGCGTGCTTACATATGTAGCAATGGGAATTAAAGAGGTCTGGATTCCTCTCGGAGCGTTTGCGCTTCTTTCGATTGCATGGCTTATTTTATCTTGCTTCTTATACAAAACATGGTTCGATATGTTCTTCCCCCAGGCGATTTCACAGAACTCCTACGGCGTTCTTGAGCCAAAGAGCGGAAAAGCAGATTATACAATTATTCTTTCGGGTCATACCGATACCTCGTGGACCTGGCGTCACAGCGAGCATGCATATAAATATAAGGACAATCCGATTGTCGGTATTATAGCAACCTACGGTAAGGTTGGCTTCGGCGCGGTTTGCTTCTTCCTTATTATGCTTTTCTCCGCATTTATGGGAGTGGTAAGCATTTGCAATACGCTTTCTCTCAGCTGGGCAGTAAATATTATGAGAGCCTTTGACGGCGGAAACATAGCGCTTTCGGTTCTTCTTCGCGTTATTCCCGCAATTACGGCTTTCGGTTGCTGGTTTGTAATTATGTGGGGTGACCCAAACGGTAAAAACGCGTCTCGCGGAGCTATGGATAACGCAACCGGTATTGCTCTTTCCTATGAAGTAATTAAGTACTTTAAAGAGAATCCCGATAAAATGCCCGAAAACTGCAGAATTATCGACCTCAACGTAGGAAGCGAGGAGTCGGGACTCAGGGGCTCAATGTATTTTGCTCAGGAGCACAAGGGCGACGAGCTTATTAAAAACGCATGGAATATCAATATTGACTCCGTTGCGGATAAGGACTATTTTGAGGTTGTTATTAAGGATGACTGGCAGGGTTGCCGCTTTGATACCGACCTTGAGCAGATGTTTAAGGATACCTTCAAAGAGCTTGAAATCCCGAGCAAAACCGACCATTGTATCCATAATCCTGTCGGCGGCTGCGATTCAACTCCTATGACGAGAGCGGGCATCAAATCCGTTACCTTTGCGGCTCAGAACCCGATGCTCACTTATTATTATCACACCTGGCGCGATATGCCAGAGCGTTTTGAAATGGAAACGGTCGGCGACGGCTTTGACGTTGTACTCGGCGTAATTGACAAGATTGCCGAATTCCAGAAGAATAACGAATACAACGGACCGCAAAAGAAAATCAAAAAATAAAAAACTAAAAGACCGGGGTTATCCCCGGTCTTTGTTTATATAGTCGTTAAGAATTTTTGCACTGCAGTAAACAAGCTCGCTGCAGGGTCGTTTTTTATAGTATTTTTCATTTCTTTTTTCGGGCGTCGGAGAAGGGATTTCCTTATCCGTGAGCCCGAGCAGTTCCCTGCAAACTATTGAGCCGTTTTCCTTTTCAAACTCCTTTGCGCACTCCTGAATACGCGAGTAAAGCGCTTTCTTGTTGTCGTTATCCTCGGGGTCGTCGTAGCCGTAAAGGGCGCTCATTATAAACGCCATTCCCGATACGCTTCCGCAGACCTCTCTGAGCCTTCCGACTCCGCCTCCGAAGCCGCTTGTAAGCCTTGCAATTTCACTTTCGCTGAGCGTTGTAAGGTCCGAAAACGCAAGCGCAACAGCCTGCGCGCAGTTATATCCGTCCAAAAAGTACTGTCTTGCTTTTTCAGCCCTTTCCATTATACAATATCCTGGTCGGGCTCTTCGGTTTCGGATTCTTCCTCGTAGTGTTCCTTGCTGGTGCTGGGCTTCTTTGTAGCCTTTGTTTCCTCCTTGCCGAATCTTGCTTTAAGCGTTACGTCGTCTTTAACGGTAAAGGTATACTTTCTGTCGCTGCTGACAAGGTCTCCGTCCCTGTACCAGCCTTTGAAATAGTAGCCGTCATAAGCAGTAGCCTTAACGGTAATTGTTTCGCCCTTTTTGTACTTGCCTTCGCCGCTTACCGAACCGCCGTCGTTTGCGATAAGATTAATTGTAGCCTCGCCCTTTGTAGTGCTTTCGGTAGTGTACTCTTCAATCTCTTCGGTTGTTGATTCGGTAGTGCTCGTAGTGGGAGCGGTTGTTGTATTATTACTTTTTGCGTGCATAATTGCAAATACCGTTGCGCCGATAACCGCAAGAAGAATAATAACAAGAACTACAATGATTACAGCCTGATTCTTACCCTTGCTTTCGCGAACGGGGGGCTGTTCGTATCGGTCTGCTCTGCTTACTCTCTGACGGTTCTGACTTCTTTCAAAATCATCAATATATTTCTGAGTTGAAGAAGGCTTTTCGCTTATTGTTTTAAATACCTGGGTTGATTCCTGAGGGGTTGTTTCTTCGTTCTCTTCGTAAAGAGGCGAACCGCAATTCTGGCATATATATAAATTGCTGTCGTTTTCGGAACCGCAGTTTTTACATCTCATAGTATTTACCTCCTTTTTGCATAAAATACACCTAAATTAATAAAAAATCAAGATTATTTTTAAATCTTTATAAATTATTTACGATTTTCTATTGACTTTTGAGGCAATTTATAATAAATTTAATATGTAATGTTTCGTCTTAGACGAATTTATTTTTGAAAGGGGACTCCCAAAATGAAGAAAAGTATTAAAGCAATTATCTGTCTTATGCTTGTTGCAGTGCTTTGCGTTTCCTTTGCAGGATGTGCAAAGATTAACTATGTAACAAACGGAACAATTCAGGCGATTAATGAAGTTAAGTCAGGCGAATGGCAGAACAAGGGCGAGGGTGAAGGAGAAGAAGCCGCTGCCGAAGATAAGATTGTTATCGACGAATTTAAGTCGGGCACTTACGGCGGAGTTAATTTCGCAAGCGCTGAAGACGTATGTAAGTACTATGTTGAAGCTTACGATTATACCAAGTCATTAACTGCTGATTATGTAGAAGGCGGAAATGCTGTTAAGTATTATAAGCTTCTCGGTGACGAGGCTATGGACGTTGGCGACGTTATGATTGACGGTAAGGCTAACGCAATGGTTAACAACCTTGTTCCGAATATCGTAGGCGGTATGTTCAAGCCCACACCTTACGGACTTGTACCGTGCTATAACAGAAACCCCGACCTTGACAACAACAAGGAAGACGAGCACAAGAAGAACGATTGGGACTTCAGAACATCTCACTTAACTGCTGACGATATTCTTGCTTGCAACGTTGTTGACAACGGCGACGGAACAATCACAATTACAATTCAGCCCAAGGCTGCTGAAATGAGTATCAGAGGCGAGGACTCACAGGGTAGATTCTTTGAGGTTCTCGGCGATATCAGCGGCGTTGTAGGAAGTATCGATATAGTATCCTTTACACAGGGCGGCGCTGACGAAAACGTTAAGGTAACTTATAAAGGCGGTACAGGTAAGGTTAAGATTGATACAAAGACAAAGGAAATCGTTGAAGCAGATTATGAAATGATTTCGCTTGTTAACGTAACTCACGCTTCTATTACCGTTATTAAGGACAAGAGCGCAAGCCTTTCAATCAGCTATAAGAACCACTATCCTGCATCTGACGAATTCCTTCAGTCAAGCAAGGGTATTACAAGAAAATAATTGAATTATAACGAGCTGCCTCAGATGAGGCAGTTCTTTTTTTGAGAAAATATATATTGATAAAAGATGTTATATATAGTATAATTAATTTATTATTTCAGAAACGGAGTTTTATTATGGATAAAATGCCTAATATGGATTATGACGCTGACGAAGTAATTGAAAACTTCAAGTCAAAATTTAAGTGGCCCAAAAGCGACGAGGTTGACGTTGTTGTAAAACCTCCCGGACTCGCTCTTAAGCTTTTGGTTACTTCGGTTTTAACCGTTATTGCAGCGGGAGTGCTTTATTACTCAATGTTCCCTGCACTCAATTTTAAGTCAAGCGAAATATATATGTTCGTTATGGCAATAATTGCGTGCTTTGTTGCAATCTTTGCGCTTCTTATCGGCGCAAGAACAAAGATAGAGCGTAAGGAATACGTTAAGAAAAAGTCAATTATTCCGCTTATTATGATAGGCGTAATTCTTCTTGTTATGATAGTCGGCTGGCTTGTCGGCGCAACGCTTTTCAGAGCGAAGTCCTATTCAAATCTTATGAAGGTTGAAAACAGTAATTTTACCGAGGATTTTGAAAGCGTAAATTATGACGAGGTACCCCGTCTTGACGCGGCAACCGCTAAGGTTCTTGCCGACCAGCAGCTCGGTTATCTTGACAAATACAAGAGCCAGTATATAGTTACCGCGAATTCAACTCAGATTAACTATAAGGGCAGACCCGTAAGAGTTGCATATCTTGAATATGCAAGCATTCTAAAATGGTTTAATAATACAAAAGAGGGACTTCCCGCATATATGCTTATTGACCTTGTAAGCCAGAAGGTTGAGGTTGTAAACTGCGTTGAAAAATTCGGGGAGGGTATGAAATATTCTCCGACCGAGCATTTTAACGAGCTTCTTTTACGTCATCTTCGCTTCCAGTATCCTACCGCTATTCTCGATACTCCGAATTTCGAGGTGGACGATAATGCTCATCCCTACTGGATTACTCCCGTGCTTGATAAGACAATCGGTCTTTTCGGCGGAACGGACGTTAAAGGCGTAATTGTTACCGACGCGCTCAAAGGCGGCAGTAATTACTATGCCATTGATAAGGTAAGAAGCGATAAGGCGCTTAACTGGATTGACGTTGTATATAACGAAAACCTTATTATTCAGCAGTATAATTACCACGGTAAGCTTTCAAACGGCTTCTGGAATTCCATTTTCTTCCAGAACGACGTTAATATTGCCTCAAGCGGAAGCGGTAATATTGCGCTTGACGACGACGTATGGGTATATACGGGCGTAACCTCAATTGAAAGCGACTCCTCAAACTTCGGATTTATTCTCTGTAACCAGAGAACTAAGGAAACAAGATACTATAAGAACGGCGGCGCAACCGAGGTTTCAGCTATGGAATCGGCTCAGGACGCGGTTCAGAATTATCAGTATCAGGCAACCTTCCCGATTCTCCTTGACATTGAAGGTCAGCCGACCTACTTTATGTCGTTCTTCGGCGAAAAGTATACAATCAAGGGCTATGCGCTTGTAAACCTTGCGGATAAGACGATTGTAGGCCGCGGCGTGTATGACGAAGAGGGAAGCGATATTAAGGCGCTTAATGCAGCGGTTGAAAACTATATCAACGCAATGAAGGATAAAAATATTGTAGGCAAGAACGCCGACGCTGACGATTATAAGGCTGACGAAAATGCAGAAGCTCAGCAGGAGAGCGCAGCGGGTTCCAAAGCCGAAGCTAAGAGCGAAACCGTTGAGGGCGCGATAACCGATATCAAGACCTCTGTTAACGACGGTAATACGGTTTATTATCTTCAGGTTGACGGAAAGTACTATTATATCAAGGTTACCGACTGTATGGACGTTCTTCTTATGAATAAGGGCGATAAGGTTAAGGTAACCTACGAAAAAGAAAGCAAGGATAGCTTTATCCCCGCTCTGAAAATTGAAAAGAAATAAAACAAATAAAAGGACGGTGTGGGGCGCCCGTCATAAAGAAGCTTTACAGACTGAAAGAAAAATTATTATCTTTCGGTCTGTTTTTCTGTAACTCTTGTCAAGAATAACGCAATGGCACTTTTGACATCTTATATCAAAAGTACGTTGTTTCTATAGAATGAAGCAATTATATTTATTGAAATATTAGCGCCTATGTGGTATAATATATGTGTACTAATTGAAAGGAGAAAGCGTATGAGTGAGATAGATAAAATTGTAAATGAAGTGAACGGCTCAATGGCGATTGAGGGAATGCCGCTTACCGATGCTGACAAAGAACGCATCCGCATTTCCCTTTCAAGCAAAGAAC
>JAFSZK010000072.1 GCA_017458975.1 Eubacterium sp.
AACCCTTAACTACTGGGTGAAATAATAAAAAAGCACCGAACGGTGCTTTTTTATTCGTCTGAATTGTTGTAATAGTTTACCGCAAGCTTATCGCACCGCTCGTTATACGGGTGTCCGTTATGACCTTTAACCCATACGAATTTAACCTCGTGCATATCGAGCAGGGGAAGCAGCTTTTCCCATAAATCAACGTTTAATACGGGTTTATTATCCGCCTTTTTCCAGCTCTTTAAAACCCATGAGGAGAGCCAGCCCTGATTAATCGCGTCACAAACGTATTTAGAGTCCGTGGTAAGCGTAACCTCGCACGGCTCTTTTAGAGCGGACAGCGCCTCAATAACCGCGGTTAACTCCATACGGTTATTTGTAGTTTCGCTTTCTCCGCCCGAAAGCTCCTTTTCTTTTGAGTTATATACAAGAACTGCGCCCCAGCCGCCCTTACCGGGATTGCCCGAGCACGCGCCGTCGGTATATATTTCTACTTTTTTCATAATTACTCCGTCAAGTATTTTTTTATTATGATACCATTTTCTGTACAGTTAATCAAGATTAATACCGCACTTTGTTTTTTAGTTTGTATTATACTTGACATTGAGAAAATAATATAATATTATATTAATTACCATTTTTTGTACGGAAATAAATTTTATATCAGGAGGTTTATATGGCAAATCAAAAAAGGATGCCTTACGGCGCTGATAGAAATCGGAATTCTAAAAGGCGCTATTACACATACCGAAAGGCATCAAAGAAATCTGTACCCGTTCCTGAAAAAGCAACGGAAAAGGTAAAGATTTCTTTCTTAGGCGGTATGAACGAAATCGGAAAGAATATGACTCTTTATGAGTATAAAGAGGATATGTTCATCGTTGACTGCGGACTTGCGTTTCCGACAAGCGAGCTGCTTGGAGTCGATATTGTTATTCCCGATTTTACTCATATCAAAAATAATTTTGAAAAAGTAAAGGGTATTATTATTACCCACGGTCATGAGGACCATATCGGCGGACTTGCTTATCTTTTAAAGGAGGTAAGTATTCCTGTTTATGCAACTAAGCTTACTATCGGTCTTATAAGACATAAGCTTGAGGAGCACGGACTTGCGGATAAGGTTAAGCTTGTTGAGATAAAGCCAAGGGATAATATTACCCTCGGTTCGTTCAATATTGAGCTTATCCACGTTAACCACTCAATTCCCGACGCTGTGGGACTTGCAATTAAATGTCCCGCAGGCGTTATTATCCAGACGGGTGACTTTAAAATTGATACTACTCCCGTTGACGGAGATATGATTGACCTTCCGCGCTTTTCCGAATACGGAAAAAGGGGAGTGCTCGCGCTTCTTTCGGATTCAACAAACGCCGAAAGACCCGGCTCCACAATGAGTGAAAGCAGCGTCGGCGAAAGCTTTGAGCTGCTCTTCAGAAAGGCGAGAAAAAGAAGGATTATCGTTGCTACCTTTGCGTCTAATATCCACCGTATTCAACAGATTATGGACGTTGCTTCTTCTATGAACAGGAAGGTTGCCGTTGTAGGGCGCAGCCTTGAAAACCTTGTTCAGGTGGGCAGCGAGCTCGGTTATCTTAATATACCCGAGGGCATATTAATTTCAATTGACGCTATTAAGAATTATCCCGACGATAAGCTTGTTATAATTACAACGGGCTCTCAGGGCGAGCCGATGTCTGCTCTTACAAAGATTTCGGTTGACGAACACCGAAAGGTAAGTATTACGCCTAACGATTATGTAATTATCTCAGCTACTCCTATCCCGGGTAATGAGAAGATGGTTAATAACGTAATCAATGCGCTTATGAAAAAGGGCGTTGAGGTTATATATGAGAATATGTACGACGTACACGTTTCGGGCCACGCCTGTCAACAGGACTTAAAGCTTATGATAGGTCTTACAAAGCCGAAGTTCTTTATTCCTGTTCACGGCGAGCAAAAGCATCTTATCAAACACGCCTCTCTTGCCGAGTCAATGAATATACCGAGCGAAAATATTTATATCGGCGAAATCGGTAATTGTATTGAGCTCAGCGAAAACGGAATAAAGAAGCTTGACGATATTCCGTCGGGTGAGGTTTATGTTGACGGCTACGGCGTGGGCGACGTTGGTAACGTTGTTCTTAACGACAGAAAGATTTTATCCCAGGACGGTATTATTATTGTAGTATGCTCGCTTGACGCGGCTACGGGCTATATTGTATCGGGTCCCGATATTGTTTCAAGAGGCTTTGTTTTCGTAAAGGAAAACGAGGATTTGATGAACGAGGCAAAGGAGCTTGCGTACAGCGTTATTGAAAAGAGCTTTAATAATAAGTATCATGACTGGAATTCGGCTAAGAATAAGCTTCGCGACGAGCTTTCCCGTCTTATGTATGACAGGACTAAAAGAAAGCCGATGATTTTACCGATATTTATGGAAGTATAGGAGGATAAACTATGAAAGTAATTCTTAAAGCAGACGTTAAATCGCTCGGAAAAGCGGGCGACCTTGTTAATACAAGCGACGGCTATGCAAGAAATTTCCTTTTTCCTAAGGGACTTGCCGTTGAAGCCAACGCTTCCGCAATGAACGATTTTAATAATAAGGAAAAGGCTAAGAAGTTCCACAAGCAGGAAGAAATCAAGGCTGCCGAATCCGTTAAGGATAATCTTGACGGTAAGACGGTTAAGCTCACCGCCAAAGCCGGAGCAAACGGAAAGCTCTTCGGCTCGGTTACGTCAAAGGACGTTGCCGAAGCTATTAAAAAGGAATACGGTGAGAATATAGATAAGAGAAAGATTAATATGCAGGATGTCAAGGCCTTTGGTACCGTTGAGGTTGAGGTTAAGGTTTATACGGGCATTTCCGCAAAAATGTTTGTACAGGTAAGTGAGGCTTAATTATGCCGGATAATTCTAACGTATATATGCCCTATAATTTAGATGCGGAGCAAAGCGTGCTCGGCAGTGTTCTTCTTGATGCCTCGTGTATGTCAATTGCAATCGGTATCCTTAAGGATGAACACTTCTATCTTCCCGAGCATCAACAAATTTACAGCTCGATGCGCCGACTTTATACTGAAAAAAACGGTGCTATTGATACAGTTACCGTTGCCGATGACCTTGAAAAAAGCGGTTACACCGGTCAGGGCGGCGCAAGGCAGTATATCTGGGAATTATCCCAGGTTGTACCCTCAACGGTTAATGTTGAGAAATACTGCGAAATAGTTAAAGAACAGTATCAGCTTCGTGAGCTTATCTCGCTTTCTCAGAATATCAGCGAGAACGCAACTTCGGGAAGTGCAAACGCAAAGGATATCCTTGAAATCGCGGAGCAAAGGCTCTTTGAAATGCGTCAGGGTAACGAAAGCAGGGGACCCAAGCTTTTAAAGGACGTGATTGTAAACGGTGTTTACGACCGCCTTGAAAAGCTCAACGGCGAAAACGCCGATGAATATAAAGGTATTCCCACAGGCTTCGGTATGCTTGATTCCTACATAATGGGACTTAACCGAAGCGACCTTATTTTAATTGGCGCGCGTCCCGCTATGGGTAAAACGAGCTTTGCGCTTAACCTTGCTCATAACCTTGCGGTAGGCGCAAATAAGAAGGTTGTATTCTTCTCGCTTGAAATGACAAACGAGCAGCTTGCCGAAAGGCTCCTCGCCTCCCAGTCGGGTATTGAAGCAAAAAAATTCAGAAGCGGCGAGCTTACCGAGGACGAGTGGATTCGTCTCGGAAACGCCGTATCCGTTTTCTATAAAACCGAGCTCTGGCTCGAGGACAGCTCAAATATTACCGTCCCAGAAATGAAGTCGATAGTTCGCCGTATGCGCGGAGTTGACTGCGTTATCGTCGACTATCTCGGACTTATCAGCTCGGCTGAAAGAACCGAGAACCGAGTTCAGGAGGTTACAAAGATAACTAAAAACCTTAAGATGATGGCAAAGGATTTGAATATCCCCGTAGTTGTTTGCGCTCAGCTCTCAAGAGGTACTGAGGGACGCGGTAAGTCGAGCCACAGACCTCAGCTTTCCGACCTTCGTGAATCCGGCTCAATCGAGCAGGATGCTGATATCGTAATGTTCCTTTACCGTGAGGTTCATTACGCAAACGAGCTTGACGACGAAGCACAGCTTGAGGTCGATAAAAACAAAACCGAGCTTATTGTCGCTAAAAACCGTCACGGCGGAGTCGGTACGGTTGACTTGATATTTGACAGTGAGTTTACGCGATTCAGGGCTGTTGATAATGTTAACGATTATAACTGATATTGATAAAACCGTAAAAAAATATAATATGCTCAGCGGCGGCGAACGTGTTGTTATCGGCATTTCCGGCGGCGCGGACTCTATGCTTCTTTTAAATTACTTTATGGCGGTTCGTAAAAAATACGCGCTTGATATCTGCGTTGCAAACGTAGAACACGGTATTCGCGGCGACGCTTCAAAAAAAGACAGCGAGTTTGTTGAGCGCTTTTGCAGGGATAATTCGATTGAATTTCATATGCTGAGCATCAACGCTCCAAAGGAAGCAAAAAATGCGGGCGAGGGAGTTGAGGAGTATTCGCGAAAAAGACGCTATGAGTTTTTTAACTCTCTGTCTCCCGATAAAATCGCCGTTGCTCATAATTCTTCCGACAACGCGGAAACGTTCCTTTTCCGCCTCTCAAGAGGTATGGGAATTAACGGAGCGTGCGCTGTAAAGCCCGTAAGAGATAATATTATAAGACCGCTTATTGAGCTTTCCTCAGAAGATATAAGAGAGTATTGTAACAAAAATAATATACAATATGTAATTGACGAAACTAATAATCATAATGATTACAGCCGCAATTATATACGAAATGTAATAATTCCCGAGTTTGAAAAGCTTAATCCGTCCTTTGAAGAAAGCGTTTTAAGATTTGTTGAGAGCATCAGCGAGGCTCAGAGCCATATCTCGAGGCTCGGAAAAGAGTGTTACAATAAAGCTTTTAACGGTGAGGGTCTTGACGTCTCAGTTTTAAAGGAAGCTGACGAGGTTATAGCAAAGGAAGCAATTAAGCTTTATTTTGAAAGCCGCGGAATTAATCTTGACGCGCTTCATTTAAACAAGACTTATTCGCTTATTTTCACTCCTTCAAGAGTACAGCTGAAGGGCTGCGTTTACGCCGTATCTAATAAAAGCACGTTACGGTGCGCTGAGTTTACGGGCGAAAAGGCGAGCTTTAAGCTTGATATCAAAACCGTTTCAAAGGACGAGTTTGATAAGAATAGCAGTATAATTAAAAAAGAATTTGCATTTTATCTTGATTGTGATAAAATAGTCGGTAAGCTTTCTGTCGGCGAAAGGAACGAGGGTGACTCAATAAAACCGCAGGGCAGGGGCGTTACAAAGTCTCTTAAAAAGCTTTTTAACGAGCTTGAATATCCCGCCGAAAAAAGGGATAGCGTTCCCGTTTTACGCGATGAAAACGGCGTAATCGGCGTAGGAAATATATGTATGGATGAAAGGGTCAGAATTGACGGTAACACTAATAATGTTATGATTATTCGTGTGGAGGACAATATTTAATGAGAAAAAATCTGTCGAATAATTTTAAAAACACTATATTTTATCTTTTGATTCCGCTTGTATTAATCGGAGTGGTTTTCCTTACCGCGGGACAGAATAACAAAAAGGATACTCCCCGGTATTCAAGTATCGTTCAGCAATTCCGCGACGACGAGGTCAGCTACTTTGAACTTGATTTAAGCAGCGGACAGATGAAATACAGGCTTTTCAAGGATGAAAAGGATAAGACTAAAAAGAATACTTATCGAAGCTATACGGTTCCTAACGTTACCTATTTCCTTGAGGATATAGGACCCTCGGTTAAGAAATATAACGATATTCACCCGAAGGCTGAACAGATAAAGTATAACTATAAAAAGGGAACGGGCGGCTCAATATGGTTCAGTATGCTTCCGAGCATTGCGCTCTTTGTTCTTATCGGCGTCGGTCTGTACTTTGCGCTGAGGCGTATGAGCAGTACTATCGGAAACGATACCAACCGTGCGCTCGGCTTCGGAAAAATCAAGGCTAAAAACGCTAACGAGGACAGCGATAAGACCTTTGAGGACGTCGCGGGCTGCGAAGAGGAGAAGGCTGAGCTTGAGGAGCTTGTTGACTATCTTAAACAACCCGAAAAATATACTCAGCTCGGCGCAAGAATACCCAAGGGCGTTCTTCTTGTAGGCCCTCCGGGTACGGGTAAAACCCTTCTTGCAAAGGCGGTTGCGGGCGAGGCAAACGCACCCTTCCTCTCAATTTCGGGTTCCGATTTTGTAGAAATGTACGTCGGCGTCGGCGCTTCGCGTGTCCGCGATTTGTTTGAACAGGCTAAAAAGAAGGCTCCCGCAATTGTGTTTATTGATGAGATTGACGCAGTAGGACGTCAGAGAGGCGCGGGACTCGGTAATACAAATGACGAGCGCGAACAGACTCTTAATCAGCTCCTTGTTGAAATGGACGGCTTCGGAACAAACAGCGGCGTTATCGTTATTGCCGCAACTAACCGTCCCGATGTTCTTGACCAGGCTCTTCTTCGTCCGGGACGCTTTGACCGTCAGATTACCGTTAACCGTCCCGACGTTAAGGGACGCGAGGATATCCTTAAGGTACACTCAAAGAATAAACCCCTTGCTCCCGACGTTGACCTCAAGGAGATTGCAAAGGATACAATCGGCTTTACTGGTGCGGACCTTGAAAATCTTATGAACGAAGCTGCGCTCCTTGCCGTAAGAAACGGAAAGAAGGCTATTACGCTTCAGGATATTGTTGACGCAACGTCAAGGGTTGAACTCGGTACCGAAAAGAAGTCGCATAAATATTCCGATAAGGCTAAAAAGCTTACCGCGGTACATGAAGCGGGTCATGCCGTATCCTCGTTCTACGTTGAGGGCTACGACCCCGTAAGAGAGATTTCAATAGTACCCCGCGGACTCGGCGCAGGCGGTTATACCTGGCACACTCCGCAGGAGGAAAACTACGACTCCAAAAAGCAGATGCTTGATAATCTTATCGTTCTGTTCGGCGGACGCGTTGCCGAAGCGCTTAAGCTCGGCGATATTTCTACCGGCGCTTCAAACGATTTACAACGAGCTACCGATATATGCCGCGATATGGTAGTTAAATACGGTATGACCGATAATCTCGGTCCCGTGGTATATAACAGCGGAAACGATGAGGTATTCCTCGGACGCGATTATAACCGCGTAAATAACTACTCTGACGATACTGCCGCAAAGATTGATAACGAGGTTGAACGCTTAATGCGTGAAGGCTACGAAAAATGCGAAGGTATCCTTAAAGAGCATATTGATAAGCTTGAGCTTATTTCCGATAAGCTTCTTGAAAAAGAAAAGCTTTCGGGAGAGCAGTTTGAGGAGCTTATGAAAAACGGCTTCCTTGCAGAAGACGTAGCTCCTGCTGAAGAAGAAAGCGCAGAACCCATTATCGAAGAACCCGCACAGGAAGCAGTTGAAGAACCAACTGAAGAATAATTAAAAGGAAGGCATTGCCTTCCTTTTTTTACATCTGAAAATTCTCTATGTAAGAATCAATACAATTCTGTATAATTTCCTCCGCTTCGCGCCTCGGCTTAACCTCGGTTACGGTTGTTGTAGTCGTATGCTCAAGTGATTTGTAAACCTCAAAGAAATGCTTAATCTCCTCAAATCTGTGAGGCGGGAGCTGGTCAATATCGTTATAAAAGCTGTAATTCGGGTCGTTCACGGGAACGGCTATTATTTTTTCGTCCTTAGCGCCGCCGTCCTCCATAATAAGAACACCTATCGGTACGCACTCAACTATCGTCATCGGTCTGATTATTTCGCTGCAAAGAACGAGTACGTCGAGCGGGTCCTTATCGTCCGCGTAGGTTCTCGGAATAAAGCCGTAGTTAGCGGGGTAGTGGGTTGAGGTGAAAAGTACGCGGTCAAGCTTTAACATACCTGTTTCCTTGTCAAGCTCATACTTGTTTTTACCGCCCTTTGAAATCTCAATTACGGCGTAAAACTTATCCTTTTTAATCCTTTTGGGTGATATATCATGCCATATGTTCATATCGTTTCTCCTTTTCGTTTATGCAACTATAATATCATAATTGTTTTAAAAATACAATAATATTATTTTTACTATTGATATTGACAAATATAAGTGTTATTATCTATTTAGTGAAATTTGAAATATTATTAAGGGGACGTAAAATGAGTACAAACGAACTGTTTTTAAAACTGTTTGACGAAGGCGTTTTTACCGAGCTTGAAGCCGGTTTTAAATGCGAGCTTGTTATTGCTAACGGGCTGATAAGCGGAGTAAATTCATACGCCTTTTCATTTGATGCGGATGTTAATAAGGGAGCCGTTTCCGTTGCTTCCTGTAAAAAAATATTAAAAGTATATAAGCTTGCAAGACTTACAGGCGCTCCCGTTATCGGAATATACTCCTCAAACGGCGTTAAGCTTGACGAGGGCAGCGCGGTAATTGACGCTTACGGAGAAGTGGTAAAGGAGGCAACCTCGCTTTCGGGCGTTGTTCCTCAGATTTCATATATTGAATCAGCCGCACTCGGCGTAACCGCGTTAATAGCAAATCTTGCGGACGTAGTTATATGTAATAAAAACGCTGATTTTTATGTTTCGGCACCAAGTGATATTACCGCCGAGCAGTGCGCGTTTGAGGGAACTGTTGATATATTGAGCGAAAACGGAATTGAAGATGTCAGAAGGCTGATTTCATACCTTCCTGAAAACAATCTTTCCTCGCCTCCCGTTCTTGATTATGAAGACAGCGAAACGGCTGATTATAAATCCATTGAAGCAATAGCGGATAAGAACAGCGTTATTGAGTTTAAAAAGGATTATGCAAAGGGCGTAAGGTGTGCTCTCGCAACCGTTAAAGGGATTACAACCGGCTTTATCTCTTTTGGCGGCGACGAGCTTAAGGATACGCTGATGTATAAGGCGGAGGCGTTTGTGAAGCTCTGCGACGCGTATAATATCAGTATTGTAACTCTTGCAAACGGCAGCGGAATTACAAAGGAAAATGAAAGCCGTACTCTTACGGCGCTTACAAAGCTGACCTCAGCTTACGCTTCTGCTACCTGTCCGAAAATCAGCGTTATAACCGAAAAAGCAATCGGCGCGGCATATATTACTCTCGCCGGTAAGGGCGCTAACGCTGATTATGTAATCGCTCTCAGCGACGCTCTTGTTTCAAGTGTTGATATTGACAGCGCGGTTGCGTTCTTTATGGGCGAAAGACTTGCTTCGGGCGAAGACAGAGAGCTGCTCAAAACGGAATATATTAATAACTGTGCAACCGTTTATACCGCAGCGGAAAACGGAAGCATTGACGAAATAATTGAACCTGAAAATATAAGACAACGCGTAGTTAATGCGCTTGAAATGCTTTCATCAAAGAGAGAGCTTACCGTTTCAAGAAAACACAGCGTAAAATAATTCGGAGGAATTAATATGAAAAAATATAAGATTACTGTAAACGGAATCCCTTATGACGTAACTGTTGAGGAGGGCGAGGGAAGCGTTCAGAGCGCGCCTGCTCCGGTCAAAACCGAAACCGCTCCTCCCGCAGCTTCAGCCCCCGCTTCGGGCGGCATTAGCGTCGAGGCGCCGATGCCCGGAAATATACTTGATATTAAGGTTAGTCAGGGCAGCGCCGTTAAAAACGGTGATGTTCTCGTAATTCTTGAAGCAATGAAAATGGAAAACGAAATCGTTGCTCCCTCTGACGGAAACGTAGCTTCAATTAACGTTCGAAAGGGCGACGCTGTTGAAGCCGGTCAGGTAATTATAACGCTTAGCTGAGGTAGTTTATGGCACAGATTAAGATAACCGAAACTATATTGCGCGACGCTCACCAGTCGCTTATTGCAACAAGGATGAGAACCGAAGAATTTGAGCCGGTTCTTGAAAAGCTTGACAAGGTAGGCTTTTATTCGCTTGAGTGCTGGGGGGGCGCAACCTTTGACTCCTGCCTTCGTTTTCTTGACGAGGACCCGTGGGAGAGATTAAGACTAATTAGAAAAAAGTGTCCCGACACAAAGCTCCAGATGCTTTTCAGAGGTCAGAATATGCTCGGCTACCGTCATTACAGCGATGAAATAGTCGACTACTTTGTGAAGAAAAGTATTGATAACGGTATTGATATATTAAGAATATTCGACGCGCTTAACGACGTTCGCAATCTTCAGACCGCGATTAACGCTGCCAACAAGTACGGCGGCCATGTCCAGGCGGCTATATCATATACAACGGGACCTGTTTTTGATACTCAATACTATTGTAATTATGCAAAGCAGCTTGAGGAAGCGGGAGCGGCTTCAATCTGTATTAAGGATATGGCGGGACTGCTTACTCCATACGGAACCTATGACCTTGTCAAGGCGCTTAAAGAAACCGTAAATATTCCTATTCAGCTCCACTCCCATTACACAAGCGGACTCGCTTCAATGGTTCATTTAAAGGGAATTGAAGCGGGCGTTGATGTTATTGATACGGCGCTTTCTCCGCTTGCGTGCGGAACCTCGCACCCTGCAACCGAAAGTATGATTGCCGCCCTTAAGGGAACCGAGTATGATACGGGTCTTGACCTTAAAGCTTTACAGGAGGTTAAAGACCATTTTGCAAAGCTTCGCGCAAAATATCTTGAAAGCGGACTGCTTGATGCAAAAATGCTCGGCGTTGACGCAAATACACTTTTATATCAGGTACCGGGGGGCATGCTCTCTAACCTCAATTCCCAGCTTAAACAGGCGGGGAAAGAGGACAAGCTTGAAGAGGTATTAAATGAGGTGCCGAGAGTAAGGAAGGACGCGGGTTATCCGCCTCTTGTAACCCCTACAAGCCAGATTGTCGGAACGCAGGCGGTATTTAACGTTATTACGGGTGAGCGTTATAAAATGGTAACTAAGGAATTCAAGGACCTTGTAGCGGGTAAGTACGGAAAGACGCCCTGCGAAATTGACCCCGAATTTCAAAAGAAGATTGTCGGCGACGGCGAAATTATCACCTGCCGTCCGGCGGATATGCTCGACGATACGCTTGAAAGCTATAAAAAGGATATACTTGAATTTTACGAAAGCGACGAGGATATTTTAACCTACGCGCAATTTGAAAACGTAGCTCTTAAATTCTTTGAAAAGAGAAGGGATAAAAAATACTCCCTTGATTCGAAGCACGGCGACATAAAAAATAAAATATTGCCGATTTAGTCTATAATTTAATATTCCTTGACGGAATAATTATGTAATGTTATAATATTATTTGAAATAATTTGAGCAATGCTCATAATGGAGGTAAATTTATGAACGTATTTATTTTTGGCGGAACAGGTCTTTTAGGCTCAATGGCAGCGCAGATTTTCATTGACAGAGGACATAAGGTAAAGACGGTTGCTCTTCCTCCTCTTCCGGAAGGCGCTCCGATTCCCGAGGAAATGGAAATTGAATTTGCTAACTTCAACGATTTAAGCGATGAAGATATTGAAGAAAGATTCAAGGGCGTGGATGCTTTTGTATATGCAGCAGGCGTTGACGAGCGCGTTGAATTTCCGGCTCCCGTATATGACGCTTATAAAAAGTTTAATATTGACCCTGTTGACCGTTGTCTCAGAATCGCTAAAAAATGCGGCGTTAAAAAGTGCGTAGTTCTCGGCTCATACTTTGCATGGCTTGCTAAGGAACGCCCGGATATGGACCTTTGCGCTAAGCATCCCTATATCCGTTCAAGAATTGACCAGGAGGAAACCGCGTTTAAGTATGCTGATGAAAATATGGGCGTTGCCGTTCTTGAGCTTCCCTATATCTTCGGTACTCAGCCCGGCAGAAAGCCCGTTTGGGTAATCCTTATTGAGCAGCTTCAGAGATTTGAAAAAATGCCCGCTACCTTCTATCCCGCAGGCGGAACCGCAATGCTTACCGTTCGTCAGGTTGGTGAAGCAATCGTCGGCGCTGCTGAACAGGTTGAAGGCGCAAGAGCTTACGGGATTTCCTGTTATAACCTTACATGGCGTCAGTTCCTTAAGATTGTTTACAGAGCAATGGACGGAATTGAAGACAGAAAGATTATCGATGTACCTAAATGGATGTTTAAGTCCTTCGGTCTTATGATGCGTAAGGATTATAAAGACAGAGGAATTGAAAGCGGTATCGACCCGGTCGGACTTGCCGATATTATGGGTATGAACCTCTTTATTCCTACAGACGATACTAAGGAACTCGGCTGTACTCCGGACGATATCGAAGCAGCAATCTTTGATTCAATCGCACTCTCAAAAGCGGCGTTTGAAGGCAAGCAGCAGCTCCTTGATATGAAAGGCGAATAATAAAAACAAAAAGAGCCTCGTTGAGGCTCTTTTTTAATGAATACTGAATAATGAATAATTGAGGTTACTCGGCTTCGCCTCATACAATATAATCGGGTGCGGGTTTCCCGCCCTGAAGTATTCACTATTCACTATTAACTCTTCACTAAAAAAGACAGACCGTAGTCTGTCTTTTTAAACTTCCGCATATCCGCCGCGACTGAAGATAACCTGCTGTTAAACGCAGGTGGGTTTCAACCCATATACTTTGTGCTCCCAGCGTCCTGAAAAGGGAGGTCTGCATTCCCATATACGGAGTATGAATCCCTCATAATAAATTGTTCGGGTTATTTAAGTCACGGTTGTCGTGATACGCAGAATTGTACTGCTATATATTATTGCAAATCCGGGTCGAAATATTCAACCTCGTACTTTTCTTCAACCATACCCATAAGGATATCCGATACCTGTTCGTATTCCATTTCGTCGCGGATTTCCTCAAGATATTCGTTACCGCCGTCCTCGACTACTTTAAGAATAATTACCTCAAAGTCGCCGTCTACGATTTCATCGTCGTCGCTGCGGTATTCGGTTATAGCAACATATGCCGCGTCCTCGGTTTCGTATCTTTCAAGAAGCTCAAATTCAAGCTCGTTTCCGTCATCGTCAGTAACCGAAATAATATCGGGCATATAGAGTTCTTCGTTATCCATAAGCTGTTCTCCTGTTAATTGTCGCTCAACACTACTATTATATTATGAAAGGGAAGCGTTGTCAATAGATTTCGGCAATTATGCAAAATTAACAAATATTTTCAAAAAAGTTGAAAAAAACTATTGACAAACAACAAAGGATGTGCTATTATAAGGTTGAACTTAAGAGAGGGGCTCAGAATTAGAAGAGAAGGAGATTTGTTAGAGCCAAAGTTCAAATATAAAAAGGAGGCTAAAACCAATGGACAGTAAACCAAAGACTTTAGCCATCTACGAGGAAATCCGATAATAACGTGAATAAATATACCGACAGTTAGATTTAGTCTACGGGTAAACGCTTTATCAAGCAAGAATAATAGTTACGGGCAGGATTGGAAGACTTTGTAGATGAAGACAATCAAAACTGAATAGTAATGATATATAGGAACAGGAGCCTGCCGCTGTTCAGAGCAAAATAAGCTCTATAAAAATTGGTTCAAAATAAAAACCTTTATATAATACGAAATGAGGTATGGACCGATGTACTTTGTTAAATTAATTATTCTAGGAAAATCTTAAGAAAGAGGTATAGACCAATGTTCTAGTTTAATTTTCTCAAAGATTAATTAATTAATGAGAGGTAAATTCCAATGGGCTAATTTATTTAAATAATTGTACCTTAATAAATTTGTGAGGTTAGTCCAATGTACAAGTAATTACAGCTCCCGACTTAAAAGGTCGGGAGTTTTTTTGCGCTTTGTTTTCTTGACTTTTCGGATTAGTTAATATTATAATGGCTTTGGTGATAATATGAGTAAAATTTTGCAGTTCGGCGAGGGAAATTTTCTTCGCGCCTTTGCCGAGGTTTTAATTCAGGACTCAGGGCTTAGCGTTTCTCTTTGTCAGCCGAGGACTAATACGAGGGTTATTAACGCTCTTAAGGCTCAGGATAATAACTATAATGTATATGTAAGAGGACTCCTTGATGGTAAGAACATCAATAAAACAATTCCGATTACCTGCGTTGATGCGGCGATTGATTCAGCGGGCGAATACGAAAAGCTTGCAGAAGCCTTTTGCAACGACAAAACCGAGCTTATTATTTCAAATACAACCGAGGCGGGAATTGTATATAATGAAGACGAAAATACCTTTCCGCTTAAAATAACAAAGCTGTTATATGAAAGATATAAAACGGGCGCAAAGCCTCTTGTATTTCTTCCTTGCGAGCTTATTGACGGTAATGGAGACGAGCTTAAACGCTGTGTTTTAAAATATAACGCTCTGCTCGGTTACGGTATTGAGGAGTATATTAACTCCTGCAGGTTTTATAATACTCTCGTTGACAGAATTGTAACCGGTCATCCCGAGGGCGATTCGGACCCTTGTTCAGTGGCTTGCGAGCCTTATATTTCATTTGTTGTTGAAGCTCCCGAAGGCTCATTACCGATTAAAGGAATAACTTATACTGATGATATTAAGCCCTATAAAAAGCGCAAGGTTCGTATTCTCAACGGGCTTCATACCTTCTTTGTACCGAGCGCAATCCTTGCGGGCTTTGAAATTGTAAGAGATACGGTGAACGACTCTCTTTTTAATGACTTTATTAACCTCGCTCTCGGTGAGATTTTACCTACCCTTGAAGGCGACACAGCCGGGGAATTTGCATCTTCAGTTCTTGAAAGATTTGCTAATCCCTATATTGACCACAGACTTGACGCAATTGTACTTAACTCCGTTTCTAAATTCAAAACCCGCCTTCTCGGTACGATTCTTGACTCAAAGGACCCCGATATTCTCCTTTTCTCCCTTGCGGCGCTTCTGTATTTTTATAAAAACGCAAGTCCCGTTGACGATGAAAAAGTAATTGATTATATTAAAAACAGCGATATTAATTCAATCCTCAGAAATGAAGAATTATGGGGAGAGGATATTAGCCGATTTGAAAACAGAGTAAGCGATGGCTATAAGCTTATTGAGCTTCTCGGAATTAAGGGTGCGATTAATGAAAAAATTAATCAGAATAAATGATAACGACAACGTTGCCGTTGCGCTTTGCGACCTTGAAAGTGGCTATAACGAGGACGGTTTAACGCTTAAAGAGAATATTAAAAAAGCCCATAAAACCGCGCTTTTTGATATGAAAAAGGGCGAAAGGGTTATTAAGTACGGCTATCCTATCGGTACGCTGACAAGCGACGTTAAAGCAGGCGAGCATATCCATTCTCATAACCTTAAAACCAACCTCGACGAGGAGTATATATATACCTTTTCGGGTGATAATTCATATGAGCCCAGGCTAAGTGATATTAAGCTTAACGCCTTTAAAAGAGCAAACGGCGAAATCGGAATAAGAAATGAAATAAGAATTATTCCCACCGTAGGCTGCGTTAATAAAACCTGTGAGCTTATCGAAAGGGCGTGTAAAAAGCTTGAGGGAGAATACTGCGACGCGGTAGTATCCTTTTCTCACCCCTTCGGTTGTTCCCAGATGGATGAGGATTTAATTACAACTCAAAAGATTCTTTCCGCGCTCGTTAAGCATCCCAACGCGGGCGGAGTTCTTATTGTTTCGCTCGGATGTGAAAATAATAATCTTGATGAATTTAAAAAGGTTCTCGCTCAATACGACGAAAAGAGGGTTAAATTCCTTGTTTGTCAGGAGGAGGACGACGAAATTGAAAAGGGCGTAAGCCTTGTAAACGCACTTTTTGAGAATATGAAAAATGATAAAAGGGAAGAGGTCGGACTTGAAAAGCTTGTCGTAGGCTTTAAGTGCGGCGGCTCTGACGCGTTTAGCGGAATTACGGCTAATGCGCTTTGCGGAAGGGTTAATGATATTCTTACCGACGCCGGAGCCAAAACAATTCTTACCGAGGTTCCCGAGATGTTCGGCGCGGAGGATATTCTTCTTAAACGCTGTCTTAATAAAGAGGTTTTCGACAAGGCGGAGAAAATGCTTTTATCGTTTAAAAGCTACTTTGCCGAGCATGGTAAGGTGTGCTATGAAAACCCGTCTCCCGGTAACCGTGAGGGCGGAATTACAACTCTTGAGGAAAAGTCGCTCGGTTGCGTTCAAAAAGGCGGAAACGCCGTTATTACCGATGTATTAGCCCTTGGCGAGACCTGTAAAAAAAGCGGTCTTAATCTTCTTTGGGGACCGGGTAACGATATTGTTTCAACTACCAATCTTGCTTGCTCGGGAGCGCATATTATTCTTTTTACAACGGGAAGGGGAACCCCTCTCGGCGCAAGCGTACCTACAATTAAAATTGCATCAAATTCAGCTCTTGCCGAAAGGAAAGCGGCGTGGATTGACCTTGACGGTCAAACGGCTGATAAAGAGGCTTTGTTTAAGCTGATTATTGAAACAGCAAACGGTAAAAAAACAAAAAACGAAATTAACGCCTACCGCGATATTTCAATCTTTAAAGACGGCGTAACAATGTAGGGGATAACCCCTGCATTGTTTTTTATACTATTTGTAAATAATTTATTAATGTTGTAAACATTCTGTTAATAAAATATTGACCTGTATATTTTAAATAATTATAATATTTCTCAAATGGAGGTGGAGATATGTTAAAATCAATGACAGGCTTCGGCAGAGCCGTAAATGAAATCGGCGGTTACGTTATTACGGTTGAGCTGAAATCCGTTAACCACAGATATTTTGAATTTTCCTCAAGAATACCGCGTCAATACGGCTTTCTTGACGATAAGGTTAAAAGCTATATTAATTCAAAGGTAGCTCGCGGTAAGGTTGAATGCTTTATCGGAATTGAGGCGCTCAATACCGAGGACGCCGACGTTGCAGTTAATAATACTATGGCTTCGGCATATGTTAAGGCTCTTAAAGAGCTTGAAGAAAAGTATGATTTAAAAAACGATTACGGCGCTTTATCCGTTTCAAAATTTCCCGAGGTATTAGTTGTTAAAAAAGCCGAACAGGACGAGGAAGCTCTCTGGAGCTATGTTAAGGAAACCGCTGACTGCGCGCTTGAAAAGTTTATTTCAATGCGTGAAACCGAGGGCGAAAAAATGAAGGAGGATATTTCCTCAAGAGCCTCTTATATTCTTGAAGTGGTCGGTTTTATTGAAGAGCGCTCACCCGAAACAGTAAAGGAGTATAACGATAAGCTTAAGGAACGAGTAAGCGAGCTCATAGGCGACGTTTCACTTGACGAAGCAAGAATTATTCAGGAGGTTGCAATCCTTGCCGATAAGGTGGCTGTAGCCGAAGAAACCGTAAGGCTTCGTTCTCACATTGACCAGCTTAACGCTTTTCTTAATTCCGAAGAGCCCGTAGGACGTAAAATGGACTTCCTTGTTCAGGAGATTAACCGTGAGGCTAATACAATCGGCTCAAAGGCAAGCGACGTTGAAATCGCAAGAAAGGTTGTTGAAATCAAGGCTGAGGTTGAAAAAATCAGAGAGCAAATTCAGAATATTGAATAGGTGAAAAAATGAAACTTGTAAATATCGGCTTCGGCAATCTTGTAAATGCCGAAAGAGTTATATCAATAGTATCTCCGGAATCCGCTCCCGTTAAAAGAATTATCCAAAAGGGAAAAGAAAACGGAACGCTGATTGACGCAACTCACGGAAGAAAAACCATGAGCGTAATTATTACCGATTCGGACAATGTTATTTTAAGCTATTTAGAGCTTGAGAGAATATCGTCAAGGTTTGAAAAGGAGGCTCATTAATGTCAAAAAAGGGTATGCTTGTAATCCTGTCCGCTCCGAGCGGCTGCGGAAAGGATACCGTTTTTAACGAGCTTTTGAAAAGAAGGGACGACGTTGTTAAATCCGTATCCGCTACAACGCGCGCTCCGAGAGGGGACGAGGTAGACGGCGTCAGCTATTACTTTAAAACCGAAGAAGAATTCCAGCGCCTTATAAACGGAAAGGGACTTCTTGAATATACGGTTTATAACGGCTGTTATTACGGAACGCCCGTTGAAGGCGTTGAAAAAGCAATTAACGACGGTAAGGTCTGCTTTTTGATAATTGAAGTTGAGGGCGGTCAGAATATTATGAAGCTTCGCCCCGAAGCGGTATCAATTTTCCTTTTACCTCCGAGTCTTGAGGTGCTTGAACACAGGCTCAATAAAAGGAACACAAATGATTATGACGACATTAAGCGAAGACTTGAGTTTGCCGAATTTGAACTCAACTTCGCAGATTTATACAAATACAATGTTGTTAACGACGATTTGGAACGCTGCGTTAATAAGATTGAAGAAATATTAAACTATGAGCTTGAAGCTCATAACAGATAAGGAGAAAAAATTATGTTTAATCCCGATTTAAAGAAAATGCTTGAAAATGTTAACTCACGCTACAGCCTTGTTATCGGTACTGCCAAAAGAGCAAGAGAGATAAGAGAAGAGGCTATCGAAAAGGAAGAACAGATTGACGAAAAAACCGTTTCACTCGCTATTGAGGAAATCTGTGACGGTAAATACGTTATCGAAGAGCCCGACGAGCTTAAAAAATAATGATTAAAGCTATTGCAACAGTTGCGGTTGATAATACCTTTTTCAGCTTTGATACCGATTACAGCTATGCAATTAAAGAGGAGCAGCTTGAAAAAATCTTTGTTGGCTCAGCCGTCAAGGTACCCTTCGGTCGCGGCGACAGACTGCGCGACGGTATCGTAATTAATGTTGATAAGGGTGAGAGCGAAGGTCTTAAAGAGATTGACTCCGTAGGCGAAAGGGCGCTCAGCGAGGAGCTTACAAGCCTTGCCGTCTGGCTTAAGGAAAGATGCTTTTGTACTACCTACGACTGCTTAAAGCAAATGCTTCCTCGCGGTTACGGACGGATTAAAGGCAATAGCGAAAGGATGATAAGACTCGTAAGCTTTGATGAAAGCGTGCTTGAGAGCGTGACTAAAAAGCAGAGACTTGTCGTTGAGCTTCTTCTCGACGTAGGAAGCGCGGGAGCGGCGGAGGTTTGCGAATTTTGCTCGGTCGGTATGACTGTTTTAAATAATCTTGTAAAAAATAATATTGCGCTCTTTTACGAAAAGGAAGTGTTAAGAGCCCCGTATAAGCCTAATAATGCGGTTAACGCCGAAAGTATTGAGCTTAATAAGGAGCAAAAAAACGCTTATAAGACTCTGTCCTCGATGATGAATAACGTCGGAGGAAGCGCGCTCTTATACGGCGTTACCGGAAGCGGTAAAACTCAGGTTTACCTGAAGCTTATTGACGACGCGGTAGAAAAGGGAAGGGACGTAATTGTTATGGTTCCCGAAATCGCGCTTACGCCACAGACTCTTTCGATTTTCCAAAACAGATACGGCGATAAAATTGCAGTAATTCACAGCGGACTTTCCCTCGGCGAAAGAAACGATGAATATAAAAGAGCTAAAAGAGGCGACGCAAAAATCGTTATCGGTACGCGCTCCGCGGTATTCGCGCCGCTTAATAATCTCGGACTGATAATTATGGACGAGGAGCAGGAGCATACCTATAAAAGCGAAAGAACCCCGCGTTACGACACTAAGGATGTTGCTCGCTTCAGAGCCGGATACAATAAAGCGCTCTTTGTTATGGCAAGCGCAACTCCCTCTCTTGAAACCTATTCGTCGGCGCTCAAGGGTAAAATAACACTTTG
The DNA here is from genome assembly GCA_017458975.1 of Eubacterium sp. Taxonomy (GTDB): domain Bacteria; phylum Bacillota; class Clostridia; order Oscillospirales; family Acutalibacteraceae; genus Eubacterium_R. The sequence continues at coordinate 19,658 of JAFSZK010000072.1, forward strand.
TGAACTTAGTCAAAGATACGGCGACTCAAACCTTCCCGAGGTCATTACCGTTGATATGAAAAACGAAATGAAGCTTGGTAATAAAACGCCGATTTCCTCAAAGCTCAGGGAGCTGCTTTCTGATACTCTTGACAGGAATAAACAGGCGATTCTGCTTATTAACCGCAGAGGGTACAATACCTTTATTGCGTGTAACGAGTGCGGTCATATACTGACCTGTCCCAATTGTTCAATTTCGCTTACCTATCATGCCTATAATAACCGCCTTCAATGTCATTATTGCGGTTACTCCAAAAGGCTTGATAATATCTGTCCCGAGTGCGGGGGCGACTCCGTAAGATACAGCGGCTACGGCACCCAGAGGGTTGAGGACGAGCTCTCCCGCCTTTTTCCCGAAGCGCGTATTCTTCGTATGGACGCTGATACTACAAGTACTAAGCAGTCCCATCAAAGACTACTTGATTCCTTTGCCGCACATGAATACGATATTCTTGTCGGTACTCAGATGGTTGCAAAGGGGCTCGATTTTGACGACGTAATTCTTGTTGGAGTGGTTAACGCCGATAACTCGCTTTATAATGAAAGCTATACGGCGGGCGAAACCTCGTTTGACCTTATTACGCAGGTTGTCGGCAGGTCGGGCAGAAGGGGCGAAAAGGGTATGGCTGTAATTCAGACCATTAACCCTTTTAACGAGGTTATTGATTTTGCCGCAAACCAGGACTATAAGGGCTTTTATAATAATGAAATACAAATGCGAAGGCTGATGATTTATCCTCCGTTTTGTGATTTGATTTCGGCAACCTTTACGGGTGAAAACGAAAACACGGTTGCTCTTTGCGCAAGGTGCTTTTTTGATACAATGGTTGAGCTTAACGCTGACAAGTTTAAGGATTTGAAGCTTGTTGCGCTCGGACCTACTCCCGCAAAGATAGGAAAGATTAATAATAACTATCGCTACCGCTTTACCCTTAAGTGTAAGAACTCACGTAAAATGAGGGAAATGGTAAGCGAAATTTTAAAGATTATATCTAAGAAAATGGAATATAAATCGGTTAGCGTCTCGGTTGACGTGAACCCGAGAGATATCTCATAAGGTGATAATATGGCACTTAGAAATATTGTTAAGGTCGGCGACCCGATATTAAAGAAAAAAAGCAGGGTCGTTGAAAAGTTTGACGAGCGTCTTTCAACGCTTATCGACGATATGTTTGAAACTATGTATAACGAAAACGGGGTCGGACTTGCCGCCGTTCAGGTAGGTATGCTCAAAAGAGTTGTTGTAATTGACGTTGGAGAAGGACCTATTGAGCTTGTTAACCCCGAAATTACAATGCAGGAGGGAGAGCAAAGAGAAAGCGAAGGCTGTCTTTCACTCCCGGGAGAATTCGGCATTACCCTCAGACCTAAAAAGGTACAGGTTAAAGCGCAGGACAGAAACGGTAAATGGCAGGTTTTCACCGGAGAGGATTTAAAAGCGCGCGCTTTTTGTCACGAGCTTGACCACCTTGACGGAATACTCTTTACCGAAAAAGTTGTAGGAAAGCCGGAATAATTATGAAAATAGTTTTTATGGGAACTCCCGATTTTGCGCTTGGCTCATTGAAGGCGTTAATTGAGAGTAAACACAGCGTTGAAGCGGTCTTTACCCAGCCGGATAAACCCGTCGGAAGGAAACAGATTTTAACTCCTCCGCCCGTTAAAAGCCTTGCGCTTGAAAACGGGATTAAGGTATATCAGCCCGAAAAAATTAAGGGCTCCGACGCGCTTAAAATAATTAATGATATTAATCCCGACGTTATCGTCGTTGTTGCGTACGGCAAGATTCTTCCCGCTGAAATTCTTACAAGCGCAAGATTCGGCGCAATTAACGTTCACGCGTCCCTGCTTCCCGAATATCGCGGAGCCGCTCCTATTCAATGGGCTGTTCTTAACGGCGACTCTGAAACGGGAGTCTGTATTATGCAAATGGACGAGGGGCTTGATACGGGGGATATAATCCTTTGCGAAAAAACCGAAATCGGCGAAAATGAAACGAGCGCCGAGCTTTTTGACAGACTCTCCGTTATCGGGGCTAACGCGCTTATAAAGGCGCTTGATTTGATTGAAAGCGGTAAAGCCGTAAAAACTCCTCAGCCGAAGGGTGAATATACTTACGCTTCAATGATAGATAAATCGTTTTGTCCGATTGACTGGAACAAATCCGCGCTTGAGATTCATAATCAGGTCAGGGGACTTCAGACCTGGCCCGTTGCTACTACGGTTATCGGTAATAAAACGGTTAAAATTCATAAAACCGCTAAATGCGATATTAAGGGCGGAAAAGCGGGAGAGGTTATGGAAAGCACGAAAAGGCTTATAATCTCCTGCGGTGACGGAAAATGTCTTGAAATCCTCGAGCTTCAGAGCGAGGGTAAAAGAAAAATGGATGCTAAAGCCTTTTTGGCGGGAAATAAAATCGAAACTAATACTGTAATCGGAGGATAATATGTATTACGGATACGGAACTACTATAATTCTTGCCCTGCCCGTATTTATCTTTGCACTTGTTGCTCAGGGTATGGTAAAAAGAAGATTCAGAAAATACTCGCAGGTAATGAGCCAAACGGGTATGACGGGCGCTGAGGCGGCGTACAGACTCTTACAGCTTAACGGAATTACCGACGTCGGTATTCAGCAGATTGCCGGCAATTTAACCGATAATTACGACCCGAGAAAAAAAGTTATTTCCTTAAGTCAGGAGGTTTATTCCTCGCGCTCGGTTGCCGCAATCGGTATTGCCTGTCACGAAGCGGGACATGCCTGCCAGCACGCGCAGGGCTACGCTCCGCTGAAAATAAGAAATACCGTAATACCGATAACGAACATCGGCTCTTCTCTCGGAATACCGCTTGTGTTTATCGGCGTTCTCATCAGCGTTTACGCTCAGTCACTCGGCTCAATCGGTGAGATGGTTGCGCTTGCAGGTCTTGTTCTTTACTGCTTTGTAGGCTTTTTCCAGCTTGTTACTCTCCCCGTTGAGTTTAATGCGAGCAGGAGAGCGCTTCGCACTATTGAGGATAACGGCTTCCTTGTAGGCGAAGAATACGAGGAAGCTAAAAAGGTTCTTACCGCAGCGGCTTTAACCTATGTAGCCGCTCTTGCTTCAACCTTAGTAACGATTTTAAGATTGTTTCTTATGATAACAGGTAGTCGCAGAAGATGAGTAAATCAAGACTGATTTCGTTTGAGGTATTAAACGACGTTTTCAAAAACAATGCGTATTCAAATATTGCGCTTGATAACGCGATTAAAGACTGCTCAAAGGAGGATAAAGCTTTTATTACGGCTTTAACCTACGGGGTAATTGAAAGAAAGATTACGCTTGAGTATATTGCCGATAAATTCCTTGACAAAAAGCCTAAGGGCAAGGTTAATACCCTTATTCTTATGGGTATATATCAGCTCTGTTTTATGGATAAAATTCCGTCCTCAGCCGCCGTTAACGAAACGGTTAAGCTTGCCGATGAGGTCGGATGCTCGTACTACAAATCGCTTATTAACGCCGTTCTCAGAAAAGCCGATAAAGAGAGAATTGATATTAACTCTTTTGACTCTCTGAGTGTTAAATACTCCTTTCCCGAGCATCTTGTTAATATGCTTAAAAAGCAGTACGGACAGGATGAAATCGAAAATATTTTAAAAGCGTTTAATACAAAAGCTCCCGTTTTTGCAATTCCCAATTCGTTGTATGTAACTGCCGACGAGCTGTGGTATGAGCTTACGGACGAGGGCGTACTGTGCGAGGCATACGGTGAGGTTGTTAAAATCTTTTCGGGTTTTTCAGCCGATAAGTCTGTTGCGTTTAAAAACGGACTTTTCCATATTGAGGATTTAAGCTCGTTTGAGTGTGCCCGCGCTCTTGAAACAAAAAAAGGCGAGAGAGTTCTTGATATGTGTTGCGCTCCCGGCGGAAAGGCATTTACAATAGCCCAAAGCGGCGCGGAGGTTTATGCTTATGATTTACATCCTCACAGGGTAAAGCTTATTGAGGACGGCGCTAAAAGACTCGGCTTAACTAATATCAGCTGCGCAGTTAACGACGCGCTTAAGCTTAATGAGAGTATCCCGAAGGCTGATAAAATCCTTTGCGACGTTCCATGCTCGGGCTTCGGTATTATAAGGCGTAAGCCCGAAATAAGATATAAAGACCTTGATTCAATTAAGGAGCTGCCTGAAATTCAGTACGGTATTCTTTCTGTTTCTTCAAAATATCTTAAAGACGGCGGAAGAATAATCTATTCAACCTGCACTCTTAATAAGAAGGAAAATGAAAGGGTTGTAAAGAGATTTCTTGAAAATAATCCGGATTTCAGACTTATAAATGAAAAAACAACTCTCCCCGAAATTGACGGAGGAGACGGATTCTACTTTGCTTTAATGGAAAAAACCAATGACTGATATTAAATCATTAAACGAAGCTCAGCTCAGCGAGGCATTAAAGTCACTCGGCGAGCCTGCCTTCAGGTCAAAACAAATCTATCAGTGGCTCCACCAAAAGGGCGTAAGCTCCTTTGATGAAATGACAAATCTCTCAAAGGAATTACGTGAAAAGCTAAAAGAGGAATATTTTATTCCTTGCTGCAATATAGAGGAAAAATACGTCTCAAAGCTTGACGGTACGGTTAAGTATCTCTTCAAACTTTTTGACGGCGAATACATTGAAAGCGTGGTTATGAAATATAAGTACGGCTACACTATTTGTATTTCCTCCCAGGTTGGTTGTAAAATGGGCTGCCGCTTTTGCGCTTCAACTCTTAACGGATGCAAAAGAAATCTTTTAAGCGCAGAGATGGAAAGCCAGGTGCATTCCGCTCAGAACGACCTCGGTATAAGGATTTCCCATATAGTTCTTATGGGTATCGGCGAGCCGCTTGATAATTACGAAAATGTTATTAATTTCCTTAAAACCGTAAATAATGAAAACGGGCTTAATATATCTCTCAGGGATATAACTCTTTCAACCTGCGGTATTGTTCCTAAGATTTATGAGCTTATGAAAGAGGAGCTTCCGATTACCTTAACCCTTTCGCTTCACGCTCCCAATGATAAAATAAGAAGTGAAATGATGCCGATAAATAATAAATGGAGCGTTGACGAGGTGATTAAGGCGCTCGACGAATACGAGAAGCACACCTCGCGAAGAGTGTCGTTTGAATATACTCTCATTAACGGAGTGAACGACAGCGAGGAAAACGCAAGAGAGCTTGCAAAAAAGCTTAAGGGAATTAACTGTCACGTTAATTTAATTCCCGTAAATAACGTTAAAGAAAATGACTATATTGTATCTAATGAATATAATATTAAAAAATTTCAATATATCTTGAAAAGCTTAAAGATTAATGCTACAATAAGAAGAACTCTCGGCAAGGATATAAATGCGTCCTGTGGTCAGCTCAGACGCAAGAAGCAAGAGAGTTAGAAACGGTGGTGCAATTTTATGAAAATGGTTGCTAAAACTGACAAAGGTATGGTCAGGGCAAATAATCAGGACGCCTACTCAGTCGGCGAGCTTCCGGGTGAAATCACCTGGGCTGTTGTGTGCGACGGTATGGGCGGAGCTGCGGGCGGAGATATTGCTTCAAAGCTTGCGGTAAAGGTTATCAGCGATAAAATAACCTCCTGTTATAATGCCAAGATGCGCGACGCCTCTATTAAGAACCTTCTTGACAGCGCTATTGCCGCTGCTAATATCGAGGTTTATGATATGGCATACGCTCACAGCGAGCTCTCGGGTATGGGAACTACTGTTGTATGCGCAATCGTAAGAGACGGTGAAATCTATATTGCCTATGCCGGCGACAGCAGAGCATATATCGCTTCCAAAAAAGAGGTAAGACAGATTACAACCGACCACTCCCTTGTACAGGACTTAGTGAATCAGGGTAAGCTTACCGAGGACGAAGCTGAGCATCATCCCAATAAAAATGTAATTACACGAGCTGTCGGAATTGACAAGATGATTGAGGCGGACTACGTTCAGTGTCCTCTCGGGGACGACGAAACCCTTATTCTTTGTACTGACGGTCTTTCTAACTATGTAACAAAGAAAGAGCTTCACGACGATATCGTAGACGGTCAGTACTACGCTTTTGCTGACAGACTTGTTAAAAGAGCAAATAAAAACGGCGGCGGCGATAATATAACCGTTGTTGCCATTTCAAAATAAATATAACTCACTATTGGAGATGAAGATATGGAAAACTATGTAGGAAAAAGACTTGACGGTCGATATGAGGTGCAGGAAATAATCGGCGTTGGCGGTATGTCCGTGGTTTATAAGGCGTACGATAACGTGGACGACAGAATTGTTGCCGTTAAAATTCTTAAAGAGGAATTTTCAAACAGCGAGGAATTTAAACGCCGTTTTAAAAACGAGTCAAAGGCTATCGCTCTTTTGAGCCATCCTAATATCGTAAAGGTGTACGACGTTAATTTCGGAGAAAAGCTTCAGTATATCGTTATGGAATATATTGACGGAATTACGCTTAAAGAGTATATCAATAAACAGGGTGCAATTACCTGGAACGACGCTCTGTTCTTTATGAGCCAGATTCTTAAGGCAGTACAGCACGCGCACGACAAGGGAATTGTACACCGCGACATCAAGCCGCAAAATATTATCCTTCTTTCAACGGGTAATATCAAGGTTACGGATTTCGGTATTGCGCGCTTTTCAAGAAGCGAAACAAAAACCCTTACCGAGCAGGCTATCGGTTCCGTTCATTATATCGCTCCCGAACAGGCAAAGGGTGAAAAGACCGACGAGAAGGCGGATATCTATTCTCTCGGCGTAGTGCTTTACGAAATGCTTTCGGGTACTGTTCCGTTTGAGGCGGACAGCGCGGTATCCGTTGCGCTTATGCAGCTTCAAAACGACGCTGAAAAGCTTACCGATATTAATCCCGATATTCCTCTCGGTCTTGAGCAAATATGTATTCGCGCAATGCAGAAGAACCCTCTTGACCGTTATCAGAGCGCAACCGAAATGCTCCTTGATATTGAGGAGATAATTAAAAACCCCGAAACTACCTTTAATTACTCATATACTACATCAAAGGTGGACAGCAATCCTACAAAGGTTATTGATAAACAGGAATTTGTACCCGCTCCCGAGCCGATTGAAGAACTTGAAGAAGATGATTTCTATCCGGACCCGGACAGAAAGAAGAAAATCGCAACTGCAATTATAATCGGTCTTATAGTTCTCGGCGCCGCCGTTGCTCTGCTTATTATGGCGGTAAGTAATCCAATCGGTAAAACCGTTACTCTTGAAAACTACGTGGGAAGAACCTATGACGAGGTATTTGCCGAAAACGAAAAGAGCAGTAATAAGTTCAAGATTTCTGCCGAATATGAAAAAACGAAGGAAGCCGAAGCGGGTAAGATTATAAAGCAGACCCCCGAAGCCGGAACTAAGGTTATGCAGGGAACCGAGCTTGTATTTGTAGTTGCTGCCTCAATGGACGATATAAAGGTTCCCAACGTTTATGACCGAACCGAGCAGCAGGCTAAGGATATGCTCGACGAAGCCGGCTTAACTACTTACACTGTTTTAAGCGTAGCAAGTGAAAATGTCGAAATCGGTAAGGTCGTTTATACCGACCCGAAGGCAAATATGGTTGCGTCCGCCGAAACCGAGATTAAAATCTACGTATCAAGCGGACCTACAACAACCGAAAATAAGAAGCTTAAAATGCCCGACGTTTACGGTCTTACCCAAAGCGGAGCGAGAGCGTTCCTTGAAAAGTACGGCTTTAAGAAGATATCCTTTGCTACTCAGGATTCACCCATGCCAAAGGGAACGGTAATTTCCCAGACCCCCTCTGCCGGAGCGGAAATTTCCGAAAAGGATTCCGTTAAGCTTGTTATTTCAAGCGGCGTAACCTCAACCTCAACCGAGGAGGCAAGACGCGTCGGCGTATCCATCAAGCTTCCCACGGTTATAGATAAGAACGGTAATTACGTTAAGGATACGGTTGTTATTAAGGTCGACAACGAATCGGTTAAGAGCGTTAAGGTACCTCTTGACGGAAAGACCAAAAACTACGATATTCAGGGCTTCGGCAAGGATAAGAAGACTGTATCCGTCAGCATTAACAAAACCGGCGCAAAGGATACAAAGAGTATCTCCGGTAAGAAAAACGAAACTCTTAATTTCTCTTTTGACGACTTTTCCTCCGACAGCCATACCGAGCCTGCGGACGACGAAACGTCAAAATCATAATCTATGTTAAAAGGAAAAATTATTAAAGGCATAGGCGGCTTCTATTATGTAGACGCCGCCGATGTTATTTATGAGTGTAAGGCAAGAGGTAATTTCAGAAAACAGGGAATTATTCCTCTTGTAGGCGATAACGTTGAAATTACTGTCAATGACGGGGAGCACGAAAATACTATTGACAAAATTCTTGAGCGCAAGAATTCCCTTATAAGGCCTCCGCTTGCAAACCTTGACAGACTCTTTATTATTTCCTCGGTTACCGACCCTAAATTTAATACTCTGATTACCGATAAGCTTATTGCTATTGCCGAATATAAAAGCATTGAGCCCGTTATAGTTATTACAAAATGCGACCTTGATAATTCGTATAAAGAATACAAGGAGATTTACGAAAAGGCGGGCTATAAGGTAATTCTCTGCGATAATACCGTAGCCCACGGAGCCGATGAGGTGAGAGGGCTTCTTAAAGGCAAAATCTCTGCTTTTTGCGGTAATACGGGAGTCGGCAAGTCGTCCCTGCTTAATAATATATTTCCCGAGCTTGATTTACAAACGGGTGAAACGAGCAAGAAATTAGGACGAGGCAGGCATACTACAAGACACAGCGAGCTCTTTAAGCTTGAGGGCGGATATATTGCCGATACTCCGGGTTTTTCTTCGCTTGATTTTGAGCGATGTGAGAGAATATATAAGGACGAGCTTGCGTACTGCTTTAAGGAGTTTGAGCCATATCTTATGAGCTGTAAATTTCTTAATAACTGTTCGCATATTAATGATAAGGGCTGCGCTGTGTGTGAGGCTGTTAAAAACGGTGAGATTAGCCAAAGCCGTCATAACAGCTATATCTCAATGTATAACGACGTAAAGGACATAAAAGAGTGGCAAAAGAAGTAAAAAGATGTACCGTCGTTTCGGGCGCTCCCGTAAACGACTGCGAATTTTTAAAAGAGAATATTAATACCGATTCCTTTATAATTGCAGCGGACAGCGGGTATAAAAGGCTTGTTGAAGCCGGTCTGAGGATTGATTGTATAATCGCCGATTTTGATTCTTCAAAAAAGCCTGAGCTCGATTGTGAAATAATTGAATTCAGCTGTGAAAAGGAATTTACCGATACCTTTAACGCGGTAAGACTTGCCGTAGAGCGCGGATATAACGATATTACCGTATTCTTTGCTCTCGGAGGTCGCTTTGACCACAGTTATTCTAATTTGCTCTGTCTTGCTTACTGTAATGAAAACGGCGTAAAATGTACCCTGTTTGACAGAAATAACCGCGTTTCTCTTATTAATTCATATCATAAATTCAAAAAGGATTACGAGTCATTTTCGCTTTTCGCGTTTATGGGAGAATGCAGGGGAGTATCAATTAAGGGCGCATATTATACCGCGGGGTGGTATAATAAGGATAAGCTCGATTTTAAAATCAGCTCCCAGTTTGCTCAAAGTAATTTTATTACCGACGAATACTGCGAAATAAGCGTCGAAAACGGAACGCTGTTGCTTATTGAAGCTAACGATGTAACAAAATAATTTGTTTTACATAGTATGTACTGAAAAGCAGAAATGAGGTGCGTACTATGGATGAAAAGAAGAATTACCTTTGGATTGCCTTTGGAGTCGGCTGCGTTCTCGCGCTGTGTCTTCCGAGTGTCTGGACAACGAGAATTCTTGCGATAATGGTAACAATCCTCGGAATCGTCTGCTGTAAGAAATAAGAGGTGATTGTATGAAGGTTGTTGTAATTAAAAGTCCGAAAATTCTTGCTCCTTTTTTAAGGTCGCTGTTTAAGATAAAAAAGGTAAGCAATACTTGACAATAAAGGTTTAATTTGTTAATATAATTTCATATTTTAAAGGCGTTGACTGAGAGGAGTAGCTCTTTATAGCTTTCAGAGAGTCGGTGGACGGTGCAAACCGACAGCAAAGAGGAGCGAAGGTAGCTCACGAGCCGAACGGGTGAAATTAAGTAGTCCGTTACGTTTCCCGCGTTAAGGGTAAGAGTGACACGAAAGTGTAATTTGAGTGGTACCACGGAATCTTTCCGCCTCATTGTGAGGCGGTTTATTTTTTTACAAGGAGAAATAAATATGGCAAAGGAACTTGAAAAGCAATATAATCCTGCTTCTTTTGAAGACAGGACTTATAAATTCTGGCTTGACGGAGGATACTTTCACGCTGACGTAAACTCCGATAAAAAGCCCTATACAATCGTTATCCCGCCCCCGAATATTACGGGTCAGCTTCATATGGGACACGCTCTTGACAATACTCTTCAGGATATCCTTATCCGTTATCACAGAATGAGCGGATACGATACCCTCTGGCTTCCCGGAACCGACCACGCGTCCATTGCAACCGAAGCAAAAATCGTTGAGGCAATGCGCAAGGAAGGTATCTCAAAAGAAGATTTGGGACGTGAAGGCTTTCTTGAAAGGGCATGGGAGTGGAAAAAACAGTACGGCGGAAGAATTATCGAACAGTTAAAGAAGCTCGGCTCCTCCTGTGATTGGTACAGAGAGCGCTTTACTCTTGACGAGGGCTGCAATAAAGCCGTTGTCGAGGTATTTAATAACCTTTATGAAAAGGGTCTTATTTATCGCGGAGAAAGAATCGTAAACTGGTGTCCTCATTGTCTTACCTCCATTTCCGACGCAGAGGTTGAATACGAGGACCAGGCAGGTCATTTCTGGCATCTCAAATACCCCTTTACCGACGGAAGCGGCTATCTTGAGCTTGCAACCACAAGACCCGAAACAATGCTCGGTGATACTGCCGTTGCGGTTAATCCCAACGATGAAAGATATAAGCACCTTGTAGGTAAGACTCTTGACTTACCGCTCGTACACCGTGAAATTCCCGTTATTGCCGATGATTACGTTGATATTGAATTCGGCACCGGCGTAGTTAAAATTACTCCCGCTCACGACCCCAACGACTTTGAGGTCGGACTTCGTCATAACCTTGAGGTAATCGACGTTCTTACCGATGACGCCCATATTAAAGAGGGCTGGGGAAGATACAGCGGTATGGACAGATACGAGGCAAGAGAAGCTATCGTTGAGGATTTAATTAAAGAGGGCGCAATGCTCGAAATTGAGGATTATTCCCATAATGTAGGAACCTGTTATCGCTGCGGTACAACAATTGAGCCCAAGGTTTCTAAGCAATGGTTCGTTTCGATGAAGGAGCTTGCAACTCCTGCTATCGACGCCGTTAAAAACGACGATACAAAATTTGTTCCCAAGAGATATGAAAAGACTTATTTCCACTGGCTTGAAAATATCCGCGACTGGTGTATTTCACGTCAGCTCTGGTGGGGCCACAGAATTCCTGCGTGGTACTGCGACGACTGCGGTGAGATTACCGTAAGCCGCGACGTACCGACAAAGTGCGCGCATTGCAAAAGCGAAAAAATACATCAGGACCCCGATACTCTCGATACATGGTTCTCCTCTGCGCTCTGGCCGTTTTCAACAATGGGCTGGCCCGACGAAACAGCGGATTTCAAAAAGTACTATCCTACCGATACGCTTGTAACCGGTTATGATATTATTCCGTTCTGGGTAATGAGAATGATGTTCTCGGGTCTTGAACAGACGGGCAGAGTTCCGTTTGATACCGTATTAATCCACGGACTTGTTCGTGACGAGCAGGGAAGAAAGATGAGTAAATCGCTCGGCAACGGAATCGACCCGCTTGAGGTAATCGACGAATTCGGTGCGGACGCGCTACGCTTTACTCTTGCTACGGGTAATTCTCCCGGTAACGATATGAGATTTTCCTCGTCGCGTGTTACCGCTTCCCGTAATTTTGCCAACAAGCTCTGGAATGCAGCAAGATTTGTTCTTATGTATCTCGGTGAGGGATACGAATACAAGGGACTTCCGAGCGAGCTTCTTATTGAGGATAAGTGGATTATTTCCAAGGTTAACTCACTTGCAAAAGAAGTAACTGAAAATCTTGATAAATTCGAGCTCGGTATTGCCGTTCAGAAGCTTTACGATTTTATCTGGGATGTATTCTGCGACTGGTATATTGAAATTGCAAAAATCCGTCTTCAGGGCGAAGATGAGCAAGCAAAGGAAAACGTTAAAGCGGTTCTTGTATTCGTTTTAACCTATATTCTTAAGCTTCTTCATCCGTTTATGCCTTTTATTACCGAGGAAATCTACCAGGCGATTCCGCACGACACCGAATCTATTATGATTTCCGAGTGGTGTAAGTATGACGATTCGCTCTGCTTCAACGAGGACGAAGCGGAAATGGAAAAGATAATGAGCGCAATTCGTGCTATCAGAAACAGAAGAGCCGAAATGAATATTCCTCCGAGCAAAAAGGCAAAGGTATTTGTTGAAACTAACGAAATTAAAACCTTCTCGCTCGGTAAGGACTTCATTATCCGTCTTGCTTCGGCAAGCGAGGTTGAGGTTGATAAGAGCTTCGGCGACCTCGGAAACGTTGTAACAATTATTACTAACGACGCTAAGATTTATATTCCTCTCGGTGATTTAGTTGATTTTGAAGCTGAGAAAAAGCGCCTTGAAAAAGAGCTTGCGGCGGCTAAGGATAAGCTTGAATTTATTATGAAAAAGCTTAATAACCCCGGCTTTGTGAATAAAGCTCCGGCTCAGGTTGTTGAGAAAAACCGCGAGGACGCAAAACAGCTTGAAGAAAAGATTGACTCCCTTGAGAATTCAATTAAGGAAATCGGTTAATGATTAATTCTTATCAAAAGGCAATTCAATATTTAAATGAAAAAAAGAGCCTCGGCGTAATGCCGGGGCTTGAACGCATTAAAGCGGCGCTTGAAGAAAAAGGAAACCCGCAAAATGACTTTAAAATAATCCATATTGCGGGTACAAACGGCAAGGGAACCGTTGCCGCTACAATTTCAAAAGCGCTTGAAAATAACGGTTTTCGGGTAGGTCTTTTTACCACCCCGTGGGTCGTTTCCTGCCGAGAGCAAATACAGCTTTGCGGTGAAATGATTAGCTGCGAGGATTTTACAAGGCTTACCGACGAGTGTCAAAACGACGTCTGTACCGAATTTGAAACCCTCGTTTTGATGGCTTACCTTTTTTTCAGCCGTAATAAAGTCGATTACGCCGTTGTTGAGTGCGGAATGGGCGGTCTCGGCGACGCAACAAACGTAGAAAACGATAACCTTTCCGTTATTACTCCTATTTCTTTTGACCATACGGATTACTTCGGAAGCAGTATTGAGGATATCGCAAAGGAAAAGGCGGGGATACTTCGTAAAAGCTGCGACTGTATAATATATTCCGACGAGTTTAAGGATATATTTGCTCCGCATTGTAAAAAGCTCTATATAAGCCCCGATAAGGATAATTTGAGTCTTGTTAATACCGTTCTTGATTATCTCGGCATAAATGCCGTAAGTGAGCTTGTGCGCCTTCCCGCAAGACAGGAGAGAATAGGAAGCATACTCCTTGACGGCGGTCATAATAAAAGTGCCGGAGAATATCTTTCAAAGGTAATTGAAAACGAAACCGCACTTATCGGTATGCTGAAGGATAAGGACGTTGACGCGTATCTTTCCTTTGTTGCGCCGAAATGTAAAAAGATAATTACCGTAACTCCGAAAAGCGAGAGAGCCATGGACTCTAAAGAGCTTTTAGTTTATGCTAAAAGGTATTGCAACGACGTTATCAGTTATAACGATATTAACGAAGCGTTAAATGATTTTAGTATTACGCTCGTTTGCGGCTCCTTTTATCTTGCAAGAGAAATAAGAAAAATATTAATTTAACCCGTTTTTCGGCAAAATATTTACTTTTAACCTGCTATTCTTTTAGCAGGTTATTTTTTTGGAGGGAAAATATGAACGTAACGGTTGAAACAAGCGGCGGACTGGTTATTGCATATCTTAACGGAGAAATTGACCACCATAATTCAAAGGAAATCAGAGAGAAAATAGATACCGTTATAACGATGAATAAGCCGACTCATTTAATTCTTGATTTTAAAAACGTAAGCTTTATGGATTCCTCGGGAATAGGGCTTATTATGGGAAGATACAGATTATTACAGTCTTATAAATCAACCCTTGAGGTCAGAGGAGTTAATAAACAAACTAAAAAGATATTTGAGCTTTCGGGTATCGGCTCAATAGCGATTATCAATACTAAGGAGGTATAAAATGAATAATCAAAATGAATTCAGACTAAGCGTTTTTTCAAACTCGGTTAACGAAGCTTTTTGCAGGGTCGTTGTATCCTCGTTTATAACTCCGCTTGACCCTACGATTGAAGAGGTGAACGACCTTAAAACTGCAGTAAGCGAAGCGGTTACAAACTGTATAGTGCACGCCTATAAAGAATCTCTCGGTAAAATATACATACAGGGAATTATTAACGATAAAAGAGTTGTCAGAATTACTGTCAAGGATAAGGGAGTCGGTATTGAGGACGTCAAAGCAGCAATGCAACCGCTTTATACCACGGGCGACGGGGACAGAGCAGGACTCGGCTTTACCGTAATGCAATCCTTTTGCGACAGAGTAAGCGTTAAGTCAAAGCCCGGCAAAGGGACGAGCGTAACCCTGACTAAAAGAATTTCGGGGCGCTCGGCTTGGTAAAGGAAAACAGAGAGCGCGTTATTGTAGATAACCTTAAGCTTGTTCATTCTGTTGCAAAACGCTTCAGGGGCAGGGGAATTGATTATGACGATTTGTACCAGGCGGGATGCGTGGGATTAATTAAAGCGGTGGACGGCTTTGATTCTGAAAGGGGATTTGCTTTTTCAACTTATGCCGTGCCGGTAATTATGGGCGAAATCAAAAGACTGTTCAGAGACGGAGGCAGTATTAAAATTTCGCGTTCTTTAAGAGAAAAAGCAATTAAAGCGCAGTCGTCAAGAGAAATGTTTATAAATAAGCATTTAAGAGAACCGACAATGAGCGAGCTTTCAAAAATGTGCGATTGTTCCGAAGAGGAGCTTTGTCAGGCGCTGAACGTTCTCAGTCCCGTAATATCCCTTAACTGCGATTACGATGACTCAGAAAGTGAAATAGATGTGCCGTTTGACGATACGGAGGCTATGTTTGATAAGCTTTCTCTTGAATGTGCAGCACTGAAATTAAGCGACAAGGAAAGAAAGCTCTTAAAGCTTCGGTATTACGAGGGAAAAACCCAGTGTGAATGCGCGTGCGCTATGTCGGTTTCACAGGTTCAGATATCGCGAAGAGAAAAGGAGCTTTTAAAAAAACTGAAAATACTACTCGAGTAAGCAGTCTTTATGACTGCTTATTGACTTTTATATTTAATTATAATATTATATAAGGTGGTAAAATTTATTTAAATAAGGAATAATTATGGTTGGAATTATTTTAGCGGCAGGAAACGGTAACAGAATGGCGGACAGCTTTGGCTTTAATCAGTGCAAGGCTCTTTTAAAGGTTAACGGAAAATACATTATTGAATATTCTCTTGATAATCTCTATGATATGGAGGTTAAAAGAATTATAATTGTAGTCGGAAAATACCTTGATATTATTAAAATTGCAATCGGCGAGCACTATAAGGGAATACCCGTAAGCTATGTTATTCAGGATAATGCCGTAGGACTTATTAATGCGTTTATATGCGGCGCCGAGAAGGTTAAGGACGAGGATGTTGCTTTGCAGCTCTGTGACGAGGTTTTCTTTAACAGCTACGCTAAGGAGGTTAAAGAATATTTTAAAAGCAATTCCTTCGATTTTATCTGCGGCGTTACTAAGGATTCCAAAGATTCAATAAAAGAGAATTACTGCGTTAATACTGATTCCGAAGGCAGGATACTTTCATTTATTGAAAAGCCCAAAAGAATTAAAAACGACCTCAAGGGAACCGGCTTTTGTTTGTTTAAATATGATACAATAAACTATCTTAAGAACGTTTATTCTCCTGAGGATAACTATCCCTTTGATTTAACCGATTATTTAAACGAGCTTCTTGATAACGGCTTTTGCGCTGATATTAAAGAGGTTGCCGAAAAGGAGTTTAACGTTAATACAGTTGATGATTTGGAAAATGCCGAAAAGTATATTAAGGACTAAAAATGAAAAATGTAATGCTTATTTACCCGCCGGGTAAAAAATTTCAAAGAAGCGAGGACAGAGCTCAATGTAATATTGACGACTCAGCCGTTACAACCGTTCACGCCTGTAACGATTTGGGTTATGCTGCTTCTGTACTCAGAAATAAGGGATACGGAGTTTTCCTTTGTGATTATCAGACCGAGGAAAAGAGCTTTTCTGACGTCGAAAGGGACGTTAAAAGCTTTAAACCCGATATGATTTTTATCAGCATTACCAATTCAACGATATATGACGACCTTTGTTTTATTAATCTGCTTAAGGATTTTACCGACGCTGAAATAGTTATTAAAGGAGCAATATTTTACAATATTGAAAACGAGCTGTTAGATAAGCTTGATTTAAATAACGTTGACGTTTTGATTGGCGGAGAGTCAAATTTTGTAATTGGCGACATTACCGACGCTTTGCTCGAAGGGAATACAGAGCTTGACAGTATACCGGGAATAGTTTTTAAAAAAGACGGCAAGTACGTTAAAACCGATTTTTCGTGTTACAATGACAATCTCGACTCTCTTCCGTTTCCGGCAAGGGATTTAATGAACAATGCGCTTTACAAAAGACCCGATACCGGAGAGCCGATGGCAACGATTCAGACGTCAATCGGATGTCCGTCAAAGTGTATCTATTGCTTAACTCCCGTTATTTCCGGAACAAGGGTGCGTTTTCGTTCGACTGATAACGTGTTTGAGGAAATAAAAGAGTGTTACTATAAATACAATATAAAATCCTTTTTCTTTAAAGCGGATACCTTTACTATTAATCAGAAATGGGCTATTGAGCTTTGCGATAAGATTATTAATTCTGAGATGTGCGGCGATATTTCCTTTACCGTAAATTCAAGAGCTAATACCTTGTCCGACAAGCTTTGTGAAAAGCTGAAAAAAGCGGGCTGCTTTATGATTGCCGTGGGCTTTGAAAGCGCAAGCGACGAGACGCTCAAAAAGATTAAAAAGGGCACTACGGTTGAGGATAATATTAACGCAATTAATATGATTAAAAGAGCTAAAATTCCGCTTTTCGGCTTCTTTATGATTGGCTTTCCGTGGGAAACCGAGGCGGACATTAAAAAAACGCTGAATTTTGCATTAAAGCACAGACTTGACTATGTTGAAATGCATACGGCAATGCCGTTTTATTCAACCGAGCTTTATGAATTGTGTAAGGAATACGGAGTCTTAAATGATTCGTCGTTCGGATTTGATTATATGGACCCGAATACAACAGGAACAAAATACGTTCCTATGGAAAGAATTGTTAAGCTTAAAAAGAGCTTCCTTTTCCGTTTTTATTCTAATCCCTATTTTGTTATGGGTAAAATTGCGGATTGCATTAAGCATCCTTATGAGATAAAAAACTATGCTTATTACGGCATAAGACTTTTAAAAAATTTATTCAAATAATTGAGGTCAGGTTTTGAATATTCTTTTTGTAAACCCTTCAATCGGGTATTTTGACAGAGCTGTTTTTAATCCGCTCGGATTGCTTTCAATTGCCTCACATATAAAGAGGCTCGGGCATAATGTCAAAATGATTGACAGGTGTGTAAAACGAGTTAACATGAAAAAACTTTATAATGAGTTTAAGCCTGATATTATCGGCGTATCTCTTATGAGCTCAAGAGGAATTAAGGACGCGCTAAGGGTTTCCGAAATTGCTAAATCAATGGGAATTCCGGTTGCATGGGGCGGAGCTATGCCTACTATGCAGTATCGTGAGTGTCTTAGTGAAGAATGCGTCGATTACGTTCTTTTAAGCGAGGGTGAATTTACCTTTGAGGAGCTTGTTGAGGTAGTAGAGGGTAAGAAAGAGGCAAAAGACGTTTTAGGTCTTTGCTATAAGGAAAACGGTGAAATCATAAGAAACGCCGACAGACCCTTTGCCGACCTTGCCGATATGCCTGTTGCCGATTATTCGCTTATTGATGTTGATAAGTATCTTATTGAATACCTCGGATGTAAAAAGATGATGTATATCTATTCGTCGAAAGGCTGTCCTTATAACTGTTCTTTTTGTACGAATGCTTCTTTTCACAGGTGTCAACACAGAAAACGTCCAAATGAACAGGTCATCAGAGAAATAAAATACCTTCAGGATAATTACGGGCTTGACGGCGTATATTTTTCAGATGAACAATGGGTTATTAAAAAAGAAGACGCCTGGGATTTTTGCAGACTTATTGAAGAAAACGACATCCATATTCACTTCGGCGTTCAGTGCCGTGTCGGTTTCTTTACAAAAGAGGAGTATCAAAGGCTTTATGACGTCGGTTTAAGATGGGTTCTTGTCGGCGTTGAAACCGGTTCTGAGGAAATTCAGAAAAAGGTTCATAAACAAATTGATTATAACATCGTTATTCCTGCGTTTAAGGACCTTATGAATATCGGTATAACTACGGTTGCTTCTTTTATCGTCGGTTATCCCGATGAAACTGTTGAACAGGTTAAGGATACTGTGAATCTGATTCAAAAACTCAATTCAAGTATTTCGCTTGTTTATTATTTTTCGCCTTTACCCGGTTCCAAATTATATGACGAGGTTGTTGCTTCGGGTAAGTATAAGCCCGTTAAGACACTTAAAGAGATGTCAAAAACAGTTGCTACGGAAAGCCTGGCTCAGAACTTATCTCAAATTCCGTCACTTGACCTTAAGGTAATAAGGTGCTGTAATAACTGGGGTGTGTTTACCAAAGAGGACGCATATCGCAACGAAAGAAAGTATCAGTTTATGATATCAACAATTAAAAGCGGTCTTCACGCAATTTCTCAAAAAGGCGTAATACTCTTTTTTGTTGACGGCTTTAAAGCTTTTTGCGAATTTGTATACACCTTCTGGTATTCACATGCATACCCGAAGATTAAAAGAAAGTACGATATCAGATTATGAGCGACTTAAAGAAAAAAATAACGGTAAGCGTACCGATTTATAATGAGCTTGCAAGTCTTGACGAGCTATACGAGAGAACGACAAAGGTTATGAGCTCGCTTGAAAAATATGATTATGAAATTGTATTTTTTGACGACGGCTCGACTGACGGCTCGCGCGAAAGAATAAATGAATTAGCCCAAAGCGATAACCACATCAAGGCTATCTTTTATAAGCGTAATTACGGCTATCTTAAAAGCATTTTTTACTGCGTTCAGCAGGCAAAGGGCGACGTTGCAATTCTTCTTCACGCTGATTTACAAAATCCGCCCGAAGAAATACCGAAGCTGCTTGAAGAGTGGGAAAAAGGGCATGACGTTGTTCTCGGCGTAAAATACAAAAGCAGGGAAAACAAGCTTCTTTATTTTATCAGAACAATTTATTATATTGTTATGCGAGTCGTGTTCGGAATGAATTTAATTAAGCATGCCACCGAATTTGAACTATTTGATAAAAGCTTTATTAAAACGCTTAACGACCTTGAATTTAAAAATCCGTTCTTGAGGGCGCTGATAATGGAATACGGCGAAAATATCGGATTTGTTAAGTATATTCAGGATAAACGAAATGAGGGAAAAAGCAAGTTTAATATTAGCTTGTACTATGATTTTGCAATTTGCGGAGTGGTTAATATGTCAAAAAAGTTGCCAAGAAGATTATTGATTTTAGACGCCGTAGCAGGTTTGCTCTGGCTGATTGAGTTTGCATTTAATTTTATTCCCGACGCGGTAAGGGGATATGTTTATATCCTTTCAAATGCGCTTGTTACACGCGGTGTATTCTTTATGTGCGTTATTATTTTAGCCGCTATATCAATGCTTATGGAATTTGTTATTAATAACAATAATCCTGTCAGCAGCAAAAACATTGTTGAGGAAGAGGAAAGAATTAATTATTAATCGGAGTATGTATGGGTAAGTTATCGCTGAAAAAGATAAGTAATGAAAAGAAGTACTTTATGTTCTTCTTTTTGTTCCTTATGCTTTATAATTTCATATATACTAATAAGTGTCATTTCTTTACCGTTGGCGATATTCCGTACACAGCGCATATAATGGATTTCAGCTTCGGCTTTTGTACAAAATTCCTTGTAGGCGAAGTATTCGGTCTTTTCTTTAAAAAAGTTACGATGACTAATGTAACTGTCTTTGAAACAGTATTACTTCTTTTGGTTTTTGTTTTTGTATCCTTCTGTCTTTCAAAGATTATTTCGCTTTATGATAATAAAGAAGATAAAAGAGCGTTTTTCATTTTAGCCCTCTTCTTTTTGTCCGGACCGTGTACCTTTGCGATGTTTACCGACGAACTCGGTATGTATGACGTTTATTGGATTTATATCTGTGCATTATTCTTTTTGTGTTTTAAAAACAAGGTTCTTCGTTTTGTTATACCGATTTTGTTTTTCGGAGCAATAATGCTGCATTTTACTTCGCTTCTTTGCTACATACCCTTAATGTTTCTTGTAGTTCTGTACGAAGTGGCACAAAGCGACAATAAGCTTTCTAACAGACTTTATATTATTATTTTATTCATTTCGGCTCTTGTAGTTGTCGGTATAACTCTGTATATGTTTATTAACGAGCGCGATAATCTTGTTTATAAAACCATGAAAGAGTTTAACGAAGCAGCATATAAGAAAAGCCAATTCGGCAAAGATACTGAAATGACTTATTACGATATGTCCTTTTTTGATACAAGCGATACGTTTAAAGTTTATATTAAACAGTATAAGCCGATATTTAAAAATGTTAATGATTATGCCGTTTTTAAAGGTTTACCGAAAATTGCAAAATCCGTAATTGACTATTTGATTTCACGTTTAAATCAAACCGGCTTCCTTTATTTTGTAATAAGAACGGCGTTTGTTAATGCGGTATATATATTTATTCTTTTTACGCCTATTTATATTTTATTGTTTAAATTTTGGGTATTTAAGATTAAAGGCGCTGAAACAAAGCTGCTTAAGCTTATATATCTTGCCATGCTTTTACTGCTTTTTAATATAATTCCGTTTTTAACCTTTGCCATTGATATTACAAGAATGTACACCCACAGCTTTTTAACCCAGTGCTTTATGATTGCGTATCTTATGTACCGTGATAAAAGCAATCTTGAATATTTTACAAATAAGATTTCAGGTTGTAATAAAGGCTTTTTATTTACTTATTATGCAATTTATGCATTGTCATATTTCTATCCGTATTATTAGGAGATATTTATGAAGGCGAAAACTATTATAAAAGGGACTTTGGTTCCGCTTTATATATTTTTAACTTATTCGTTTTATAAGTTTACGCTTGTTATGTATACTTTCAGGCAATTTGCTGCCGATATTAATAACGCGAACGGATTTAGCTATATGTACGTTGAAGCAGTTGTTTTCAGCGTAGCATTTGGATTGCTTGCAATTATTCTTGGCGTAAAAAATAAATACGTATCCATTGTTTCACTATTTGTTTTATCCGTTGTAGCAACAATACTTGATACTAATTTTGCGGTTTTATTTATTCCTTCTTTGTCAGCAATCTGGATAATTAAAAACTTGTACTGTGACGGGTATTCTTATAAAAAAGATTGTCGGTTTATAATACCGGTAAGTATACTCCTCGGATTAAGTTTTACAATTTGTTACATAACACTTAAAACTAATACATACAGAATAGTGAATTTAAGCACTGCCGTAAAAAAAGAATTATTAATATCGGTCATTATTAGTGTTTTTATTGTTGTTTTGCTTAATGTACTTTTGTTGGTTTTAGAGCGTTTAAATAACAAAGCAAAAAACATAATTCCCACTGTAATCTTTGCATTAGCTCTGGTTCTTATCGACTTTTATTGCGTTATTACCTATATTCATATAAGCAAACTATTTATAACACTTTATAATGTTGAAAAGGCATATTATAATAATATTTATATATTCGCTTTATTTATTATTCTTCCTTTTGGATACGCTTTTTACAAATTTAAAAATAAGTCTTGCAAAACGGATTGAAATCTGTTATAGTATATGAGCGCCTGAAATAAGGGCGCAATACAGGGGTATAGCTCAGTTGGTAGAGCTATGGTCTCCAAAACCATGAGTCCTGGGTTCGAGTCCTAGTGCCCCTGCCAAAAATGATAAGCCACCTATTGGTGGCTTTTTCATTTTCAGGGGCAGTAAGACGAGAAACGAGCATCTGTTTTTACCGTGCAGCTTGCTGCTGAGTAAAAACAGGAAGAAGGTCCGGTGGACCTTCTGTGCGCGAGAGGAGAGTCCTAGTGCCCCTGCCACCATAAAACGACTACTTTGATACAAAGTAGTCGTTTTATTGTTTATTTGGCTCTATTACTGCGTTTCAGGCGTTGTGTTTTCCTGACAAACCCATTGAAAAATTAGCATACCCATTGAAAAACACGCCGTTTTTTGGACGGTACTTTTACTATATAAGAAATGTCTTTAATTCTTTTCCTCGATGTGATATAATATACTCACACTAATTATAACGAGGTTAGAAATGAATTTAATCAGTTTGTTTTCCGGTGCCGGTGGTCTTGATCTTGGCTTTGAAAAAGCAGGGTTCACAATTGCTATGGCAAATGAATTTGACAAAGGAATATGGGATACATACGAGGCAAATCACACTGCGCCGCTTATAAAAGGTGATATCAGAAATATTACCGAAGCTGATTTTCCGGATAATGTTGATGGTATCATTGGCGGTCCTCCGTGTCAGAGTTGGAGCGAAGCCGGCTCATTGCGCGGCATTAACGATTCGAGAGGTCAATTATTCTTTGACTATATTCGTATATTGAGAGAAAAGCAACCGAAATTCTTTCTTGCGGAAAATGTGGTAGGTATGTTAGCAAATCGCCACTCGGATGCTGTAAAGAACATCGTAGCACAATTTTCAGACTGCGGTTATGATGTTTCAATTACTCTTGTTAATGCTGCCGATTACGGTGTGCCGCAAGACAGAAAACGCGTGTTTTATATCGGCTTTAGGAAAGATTTAAACATTGATTTCAAATTCCCTGAACCTACAACACCCAAGAAAGAACAAAAACTCACAATGCGAGATGCAATCGGTGATTTAGCAGATTCAGCTGTACCGGCTTTACCGCATAATAAAACAAATGGTGAGCTTGATATTCCAAATCACGAATATTTTACCGGTGCATATTCAACGATTTTTATGAGTCGTAACAGAGTCAGAGCTTGGAACGAACAAGCATTTACTGTACAGGCAAGCGAAAGACAGTGTCAACTTCATCCGCAAGCTCCGAAGATGAAGTTCATAGAACAAAACAAAAGAATTTTCGTTCCGGGATACGAGCATTTATACAGGAGGCTTACCGTGAGAGAGTGTGCAAGAATCCAAGGCTTCCCGGATGATTTCAAACTCATATATACTGATGTCGATTACGGCTATAAAATGATAGGCAATGCCGTGCCTGTGAATTTAGCTTATGAAATAGCAAAAGCAATTAACAAAGCATTAACAGAAAAGGTACATTAAATGAGCAACGCAAGTAATAATCAAGGCAGAGCATACGAGTACATATGCCTGTTAACTCTTGAAAGAGAAATCAAACAATATAGAAATGTCAAAATAGAAATTAACTCAAGCTATGAGGCGGCTAAAAGCGCGTGGCTTTCTATTGATACTGAACTGCAAAACACTTTAGCGCAAAGTGCAAATGCTGCAGTCGAAACCATTTTTGATATGGAACCGTTGATAATTGAGGACGGTAACGACCAGCTGAATTTAAAGATTCAAAAAGACAGTGAAGGCGAAGCGGGAGATGTCAGAGATATCCTGATTATCAGAAGGAACATCAAATGGGAAATCGGTTTGAGCATTAAGCACAATCATTTTGCTGTTAAACATAGCCGTTTATCTCCGACGATTGACTTCGGCAAAAAATGGTTTGATGTCGCCTGCTCTGATACATATTGGGATAGCGTTAATCCCATTTTTGATTTTTTGAAAGAGCAGAAGAAAAACGGCTTAAAATGGAGTGAACTGGCAGACAAGGAAAACGATGTTTATATTCCCTTGTTAAGGGCGTTCATTGACGAAATTAAAAACAGTTATCAAACTCACTCTGATATACCGAAGAAAATGGTAGAATATCTGCTCGGCGAATTTGATTTTTACAAGGTTATCAGTCTTGACAATAAAAAGGTCACACAAATTCAAACATATAATTTAAGAGGAACACTGAATCAACCGAGCAAAACCGAAAAGGCAAAAATCACTGTTCCTATTTCGGCGTTACCGACAAGAATTATCAGTTTAGATTTCAAACCTAACAGCACGAATACGGTTGAATTCTATATGGATAACGGATGGCAGTTCAGCTTCCGTATTCATAACGCTTCAACAAAGGTAGAAACTAGCTTAAAATTTGATGTCCAAATTATCGGAATGCCGGCAACTATTATTTCAATCAATTGTTTGTGGAACCGTTAAAGATATAGTTTCAAATCAAAAAAAGCAAATTATGAATAATTCTATGAATGGAGGCTAATATGTTAATAGATAGATTTGATTTTGAAAAAAGCATTAAAACAAATGAGGCGTTGCATGTGGATTCTGACGCAGAATTAATAAACGAAAAATATGAAAAAGGCACTTCCAGAGTTGTAACGGAAATGGGTTCATATAAAGTTGCACACATCAAAACTATTTTTGCTGATTCTAACTATGACCTTCATCCTGATTATCAGAGAAGAATCACATGGAATAATGCTAAAAGGTCGAAATTAATTGAATCGTTAATAATTAATATTCCTATTCCCCCTGTTTTTTTGTATGAATATGATTATGACAAATACGAGATAATGGATGGGCTACAACGCATATCTACTATTATAGATTTTTATAATGATGAATTTACACTGCGCGGATTAGAAGAGTGGAGTGAGCTAAACGGTAAAAAGTATTCCAAACTTCCAGAAAAGATTAAGGAGGGTATTGATAGAAGACAAATACAATATATAACTTTGCTTAAGGAATCTGCAACGACAGACAAAAGAGCTGATACAATAAAAAGACTGGTCTTTGAACGGTTAAATACCGGTGGTGTTAAACTTCTTGGTCAAGAAATAAGAAACGCCATTTTTAACGGACCGGCTAACAAAGTGTGTGTTGAATTATCAAAAGATGAACGATTTAGAGCGTTGTGGGGAATCCCTAATCCTGAAGAATTTGATGATGATTTGGATTTAGATGAAATAGAAGATAGGATAAGGAAAGAAACTAACGATAAGATTGTTAAAAAGCTTGAAAAGCACGCTCTATATAAAAGGATGTATGATGTCGAATTGGTTTTGAGATTTTTTGCAATGCGACATCTTGAGGAGTATAATTATGGGCTATCAGCATTTTTGGATGATACATTAATATCGATGAATCAATACACCTCCGAGCAATTAAGTCAAATGAGCGAGCTATTTCTTAAAAGTATAGGAAACGCAACTGAATTATTTGGTGATTACGCATTTAAGATTTTCGATGGTGAAAACTGGTCAACACCATCAAAAATGATTTATGATCCTATGATGCTTGCATTATCATCGTTTACAATAAATACTGACATTATAATTGATCTTGATAAAAATGTAGAAAAGCTCAAATCTTTCTATGAAATTCATAGGCAAGATGAATTGTTTGACGGAAAGCATCAGTCAAAAGAAGATATATCAAAAAGACTTGAAGCAATAAATGAATTTTTAAGCGAACTTAATTATGAATGATATTATAGAAGCATATATTGACTTTAATACTTCCCTGAACACAACTGATGAGTATGTTAAAAATACTTTTTTAAGAAACAACGGTATTCAAAGCATTATTGACAATTATAATGGAGAAAACAAAGAATTATTAGCCTATTATAAATCAATGATAGACGCACAGATTCAATATAATGCAATAATAATCAATCTTTACGGCGCTTATGAAAGATATGTAAGAAGTATAGCAAAATACTATTTATTGGAATTACTAAAACACTGTACCAGCATAGAAGGCGTTCCGGAAAAAATATGCAAAAGTTATAGAAAGAATCTAGGTGAGTTTTTATCTAATCCAAATAGATTTAATAATGCCAATCTTAATCAAAAGGAATCAGTGAAAAACTATCTAATGTTTTTAGACTCGAATTTTGATAATGCCGATATAGAGTTACTATTGTCTCGTTCTGGGAATCTAAAAATCGAACAACTTAGAACGCTCTTAACGGACATAGGTTTATTAGAGGACAAAAAACTTTCCGACTCAATTTTTCTTGAAAACTATTACTTGAAAAATGACATATATGACAAAACAGATTTTGACAGAAAGAAATCTCGCAAAGAAAATGATTTGTTTTTGCCGTTAGATCAATTAGTCGCTAGCCGAAACAAAGTTGCCCATACAGGCGAGGATAACGAAAGAATATCCTCAACATTATTAAGAGAAACAACTATTCCATTCCTACATACTGTATCAAGAATCATACTGGATGTAATAATCAATTCACTAGCTTCATTTATCCAAGAGATGCATATTTTTACAGTCATTAATGTTTTTGATAATCACATTCTTTGTATCAATAATCAAGGCTTTAATGTTAGGACTGGTGATATTATTGTATATAAGCATAATGGCAAACTCAAAAATGCTATTGTCACAGAGATACAAATAAACCACGAAAAAGTTGTAGATACGGGCAGTGATACTGTTGATGTTGGTTTAAACCTTGATAATACAATTTGTGCCGATGATGAAATCATATGCATTTTAAATCGATAGAACAGTAGTGTTTTTCAAAATCACGCATTTTTTGACCGTGCAAAAATAGCAAAATTATTAGGTCAATAGCAAAGTGTATTAAATATAGAGTCAAAAAACAAGGGAAAGAAACCACCGCAAGGCGGTTTCTTTTTTTTATACAAGAACTCGAAGCTTCTTTTATTATTGCATTATTTGTTTTACAATGATATAATGTTGTAAAGGAGTGATTTTATGAAAAAAAGAATCGTTAAAGTTATCAGCATTATTCTTGCGCTTGTAATGGCTTTTTCAATTTCAAGCGTAGCATTTGCCAAAGAGACTAAAACTCCGGTTATTTTAATACACGGTCTTGGCGGTAACGACCTTTATAAAAATATCAACAGCGGCTCGCCCGAGCTCATTCCCGCATACGGACTTGACGTTCAGAGCCTTCTTACCGATTCCGGCGTTATGGGCGAAGCGGTTAAGCTATTGACTAACGAGGTTGAGTGTAATTATACAACCCTGTTTACGGAGCTCGGAGAGTACTTTGAGGAAAAAGAGCTTAACTGTGATTCAAACGGAAACGCTCCCGCAGGGCAGGGCGTTATAAATTACTGGACAACGCCTCTTTCAAAGCATAAGGACTACTATGTTGACCAGACTAACGCAGAGCGCGGTATTGCGCGTCAGCTTGTTAAGACCTACGGTGCTAAAAATGTTTACGTATTTAACTATGACTGGCGTCTTGACGTTCGATATACCGCAACGCTTTTAAGAAAACAGATTGTTGCAATTAAAAAAAGAACGGGCTCAAAAAAGGTTAATCTTATAGGCTGCTCACTCGGCGGCGCCGTTATGAGCGCTTATCTTGACGCTTATAAGAAAAAGAACGACGTTGCAAGATACGTGTTTGTTAATCCCGCAATCGCCGGCGTCGATGTTGCAAGACTTCTTGAGCTTGATATTAAGATTGATAAAAAGAAGGTGCTTTCCTATCTTAAGCATATGGAAACCGCTTACGACGGCGGTAACAGTGCAACACTCTTTAAGGCAATCAGCGCGCTCGGAGATTACAGAATCGGCATCGCGGTTGATAATCTCAACGTAGTTGCAAAGGATAAAAAGCTTTTAAGACAGCTCTTTATGCTTACCCTTAAAAACTGGATTGGTAATATTCCCGCATACTGGGAGTGCATCCCGTATTCGCGCTTTGGTACCTGCGTTAAGAAAATGAGCGATATCGGCTTCCTTAACAAAAAGAGCGGACTTTATAAAAAGATACTCGCTTACCATAAGGTACAGGGAAGATTTAACAAGAATATCAAGTACGCCAAAAAGAAGGGCGCTCAGGTTGCAATTATCGCAAACTACGGAACCCGCGGTATTCCCGTAACCTCAAAAGCTTCTAACCAGACCGATATTCTTATTGATACTAAATATGCGTCGGGCGGAGCAACCTGCGCTAAGTACGGTAAGAAGCTTAAGAGAAAGGGCAAATACGTTTCTCCCGATAAGGTAATCGACGCTTCTACATGCGTTCTTCCCGATAATACGTGGTTTATTAAAGGACTTCTCCATATCCAGTTCCACTACGGAACCGACTCAACGAAGTTCATATGCAACCTCGCCTGCGGTAAGGTTAAGATGAATCTCAAATCGGTTAAGAAAAAGTATAAGTATAAGCAGTTTATGAAAGCCGACAGTAATCAGGGCTTATCGAATATTAAGAAGTAATTAATTAAACATATCATTTACTTTAAGGGAGAGCTCGTCTCTCCCTTTTATCGTGTTGAATTTTTGTTGATTATCCTGTATAATGAATAGTTAGTACAAGAGGAGGTGGAAATATGGTTAAAATCAAAAACAGTAATTATATTACCGTTCTTTGTCTTGTGCTTGTTTTTATTTATGCATTATTGGGACTATTTGAGACGCTTTTTGACGTTTCTACAATAAATATTAACTTCATAATGCTTTTTGTTTATATTATCTGGAACTCAACTATTGAGAAAAGATTTATTAATAAAAACTTCAAGCGATATCTTTTTTCCTTCTCCGGTATGATTATCTTTTTAATCGTTGTTACAATGCTTAAATACCAGTTTTTTTCGCCCGATACAACGGCTGCAAGATATTTATGGTATATGTATTATATCCCGCTGCTTTTAATGCCTCTTTTCGCTTTCCTTTCCGTACTTTTTATCGGAAAGGACGAGGAAGCGACAATTTCTAATAAATGGAAGCTGCTTTTTATACCGCAGATTATACTTATTATTCTCGTTCTTACAAATGATTTACACGAACTTGTATTTAATCTTAAGCCCGATGCCGCTAACTGGAACGGGGATTATTCCTACGGATTTTTATATTATATTATTGTTGCTGATATTGCTGTTTTATTTTTGCTTTATATTAGCTATGTTTTTATTTATTCGGCAAGAAAGAGATATCTCTATTTATACTTATCATTCCTTGTAGTAGCCGTTGCAATAGTTTATATCGTTATGTTTTTTACGGTTGAACGGAGCAAAAATCTCTTTGTATCAATGTTTAATATGCCGATTGCGGTCAGCCTGTTTTCAATATCGTTTTTTGAAAGCGTAGTTAAGGCTCATCTTATTCCGTCAAATACGCTTTACGGCGAGTTCTTTAACGCCTCGTCAATAAGAGCGGGACTCTGTGATAATAATTTTAAAACCGTATTAAACGCCTCAAACAGGGCGGATGTTACGCCGACTGAAATTAAGAGCTCTGTTGACGGCGAGGTTATTCATAGTAACGACTTTTCCGTAAGAAGTCATAAGGTTAACGGCGGATATTTCTTCTGGATGGAAGATATAAAGGAGCTTAATAAGGTTAACGCAAAGCTTGAGGAAACCGAAAACTATCTAAACGACGAAAACGCTATTCTTGAGGCTACGGCAAAGCTTGAGGAAAAGAAAAGAAGAACCGAGCAGCAGACCAAGCTATATGATGAAATAAATCTTAAGGTAAAGCCACAGCTCAATCTGGTTGAGGAAATTCTTTCTTCAATTAATGAAAATGAAGACGAAGAAGAATTCAGGCATAAAATGAAGCTTGCAAGCATTTATAATGCGTATATTAAGCGATATACAAATTTGCTTTTACTTGCCGCCCAGAACGACAAAACCGATATCGGAGAGTTCAAAATTGCCGTTGCTGAATCGCTTCAGTATACCTCGCTTTGTGATATTACGGTGTTTTACGATATTCCCTCGGGAATTAATGTTCAAAGCGGGCTTATACTTACTCTGTATGAGCTTTTTGAGGCTGTAATCGAAAGGTCGGTTCCGGGCGCTGACGCCGTTTTTGTAAAGCTTGGCTTTAACGGAAACAGGCTTGAATACTATATGGAAATTTCAAACCCGAGGGAGCTGTTTGACGAAGGCGAGTTTAATGGCGTTAAGGTAGAAAGCTCCGATATAACTGAATATATAACCTTTAACGCGGAGGTGGAAGACTATGTATATTAACGAAGTAAGCTCCCGCCTTATTACCGGTGTTACAATCTATTGCGGTTTTATTGTTTTAGTAATGATGTTCCTTCTGGCAAAAACAATTTCCTCAAAACTAAGCGTAAAAAACAACGTTGTCTGTACTGCACAGCTCTTGCTTTTCGTGTTTATTTACGAGGTTTTACTTAAGTATCTGCACAGGGGCGATATGGCCTTCTGGGGAAGCTTTCTTTCCGGCGTTTTTATGAAAATACCTTTTGTGACGGTTATAATAATTGAAATTGCGTTTACTGTTTTTCTCATCTGTGAGTGGTACTCTATCAGTAAAAAAGAGAAAAACCGGCTCTCCGTTCTTTCGGTTCAAAACGGAATTGACAGTATGCCTGACGGACTTGCTTTTGCAACGCCCGACGGGATACCGCTTCTGGTTAATTCTTCAATGTACCGAATTATTCACTCCGCTTTTAAAAGCGATTACTTCGATGTAAATAAACTTACGGAGTATTACAAAAACGGCGAATTTAAGAAAGGAACGGAGATTGTTTCTATAAAGGGAAACCGCTTTCTTAAACTGAGCGATAATACTGTATGGAAGATTGTCGAAAATAATCTTACCGTAAATGCCAAACCGATACACGAGGTTATTGCTTATAACACAACAG
This sequence comes from Eubacterium sp., assembly GCA_017458975.1. Lineage (GTDB taxonomy): Bacteria > Bacillota > Clostridia > Oscillospirales > Acutalibacteraceae > Eubacterium_R. The sequence goes on from JAFSZK010000072.1 coordinate 50,825, forward strand.
GACTGTATAATAAATACGTTGAGCTTGATATGAGAAACCGCCATCTTGAGGAGGTTAACCGCCGGCTCAGAGAATATATAGATAACGTATATACTACAATCCGTGAGGACGAAATCCTTGCCGCAAAAATCCGCGTACACGACGACGTAGGAAGAACTCTTCTTGCGCTTCGCTCGTATATTTCCCATGAAAACGGAGACAGAAATCAGCTTCTTGAGCTTTGGAACTTTACCGTTTCCGTCTTGAAGAGAGAAAACGTATCTACTGACTGCGAAACTACGCTTGACAGCCTAATTAAAGCAGGCGGGGCGGTTGGCGTTTCTCTTGAATTTGACGGAGACCTGCCCGAAAGCGAACGTTACGGTGGTCTTATTAACCACGCTATTCACGAATGCCTTACAAATACGGTTAAACACGCCGACGGTACGCTTCTCTCAATTAAAACAATATATGAAAACGGGGAATACCGTATTGAATTTACAAATAACGGAAAGTCTCCTCTTGTTCCGATAAGAGAAACGGGCGGACTTAAGAATCTCAGAAATGAGGCTGAGAGCTGCGGCGCGAAAATGAATACCGAAACAAAGCCGCGCTTTAAACTGATATTAAGCTTTAAGGAGGTATAAAATGTACAAGGTAATGATAGTTGACGACCAGTCAATTTCAAGACAGCTTTTTGAAATGTACGTTAATTCGTCAAAGGATTTTGAGCTTGCCTTTTCGGTAACCTCCGCGGGCGTAGCCGACGTATATCTTCTTAAAAACAAGGTCGACCTGGTTATTATGGATATTCTTATGAACGACGGCTCAAACGGTCTTATCGCCGCTCAGATTATTAAAAAGCTCTATCCCGATATTAAAATAATTGCAGTTACCTCAATGCCGGAGTATTCGTGGCTTGATAAGGCAAGGGAAATCGGAATTGACTCCTTCTGGTATAAGGAGAGTGATGAGAATACGATTATCGGTATTATGAAAAGAACTATGGAGGGCGATAAAATATACCCCGACAGAGTTCCCGTCGTTGATATAGGTAATGCAAAAAGCGTTGATTTTACGGAGCGAGAGCTTGAAGTGCTTAAGATTATAGCAACCGGCGTCTCTAACGCCGAGGTTGCCAAAAAGCTCGATATAAGCGAGTACACCGTAAAATCCCACGTCAGAAATATGCTTGAAAAAACAGGTTTCAGAAGCCGTACCGAGCTTGCAATTAAAGCCAGAACCGTGGGTATTACAATTCCTATATAAAAAATTAAAGGGGAGACATTGTCTCTCCCTTTTTTATGTCCCTAATAGGGTATATAATGTATGATATTCTTGAAAAATGTAGAATAAATACATATATATTGTAATAAAATTGTAATTTTTTTATTGACTTTTAAACGCTATATATTGTATAATGCTCTATGTATGTATACTTGTTATTGGAGGTAATGAGTTGGCAAAGAAAGCATATAACGACGAAAGCATTAAATCCTTAAAGGGTGCCGACCAGGTCAGACTCCGTCCTGCCGTAATCTTCGGTTCGGACGGCATTGAGGGATGTCAGCATTCTATTTTTGAGATAATGAGTAACTCGATTGACGAGGCGAGGGAGGGTCACGGCTCTAAGATTGTCGTAACCCGTTTTCTTGACGGCTCGGTCGAGGTCCAGGACTACGGACGCGGTATTCCCGTGGAATATAACAAGAACGAGGACGAGTACAACTGGAAGCTCCTTTTCTGTACTCTTTACGCCGGCGGTAAGTACGATAACAACAGCGGAAGCAACTACTCCTATTCGCTCGGCCTTAACGGTCTCGGTCTTTCCGCTACTCAGTTTGCAAGTGAATATATGGACGCCGAGGTTAAACGCGACGGCTTTAAGTACACTCTTCATTTTGAAAAGGGCGAAAACGTAGGCGGTCTTAATAAAGAGCCCTACGGTAAGAGAGGCGACACGGGAACAAAAATCCGATGGAAGCCCGACCTCAAGGTCTTTACCGATATTAACGTACCTAAGGAATACTATATCGAAACAATTAAACGTCAGGCAATTGTTAACGACGGTATTACCTTTGTCTTTAAAAACCAGCTTACCCAGACCCAGTTTGAAACAACGGAGTATTGCTATAAAGAGGGAATTAAGGACTATGTTAAAGAGGTTGCCGGAGATACTGCCTTTACTACTCCTCAATACTGGGAGTGTGAAAGAGTCGGACGTGACCGTGAGGACCTTGACGACTATAAGCTTAAGATTACAGCCGCGCTCTGTTTTTCTCAAAAGGCTCAGCTTAAGGAATATTATCATAATTCCTCCTTCCTTGAGCACGGCGGTTCGCCCGAAAAGGCGTTCAGAAGCGCGTTTGTAAATCAGATTAATTCGTATCTTAAAAACAATAATAAGTTTAATAAAACCGATTCACAGATAAATGCGCAGGACATTGAGGATTGCGTTATCTTTGTAGTGTCCTCGTTTTCAACTCAGACCTCGTACGAGAATCAGACAAAAAAGGCGATTACAAATAAGTTTATTCAGGACGCAATGACCGAGTTTTTCCGTCATCAGCTTGAGATTTATTTCATTGAAAATAAGATTGAAGCGGATAAAATTGCGGACCAGATGATTATTAATATGCGTTCTCGTATTAAGGCTGAAAAGACTAAAACAAGCATTAAAAAGGCTTTACAGTCAAAGGTTGATATAACTAACAGAATTAATAAATTTGTTGATTGCAGAAGCAAGGATATTAACGAAAGAGAAATCTTTATCGTTGAGGGTGATTCCGCGCTCGGCGCCTGCCAGCAGGCGAGGGACGCTAACTTCCAGGCGTTAATGCCGGTAAGAGGTAAAATTCTTAACTGTTTAAAGTCGGATTACGATAAGATTTTTAAAAGCGATATTATTACCGATTTGGTTAAGGTGCTCGGCTGCGGTGTTGAGGTTAAAAGCAAGGCGGCTAAGGACGTTTCCATGTTTAATATGGATAACCTTCGCTGGAATAAAATTATGATTTGTACCGACGCCGACGTCGACGGCTTCCATATCCGCTCGCTTATTCTTACAATGATTTACCGCCTTATGCCGAAGCTTATCGAAGCCGGCAAGGTGTTTATTGCGGAATCTCCGCTTTACGAGGTTACTTGTAAGGACCAGACATATTTTGCATATAACGAAATCGAAATGGACGCCATTAAGGCTGAAATCGGCGATAAAAAATACACCGTTCAGCGCTCAAAGGGTCTCGGCGAAAACGAGCCTGAAATGATGAGTCTTACAACGATGAATCCTAAAACAAGACGTCTTATAAAGGTTACACCGGCTGACGCCGAAAAAACGGCTCAGATGTTTGATTTACTCCTCGGTGATAATCTTGAAATGAGAAGAGAATATATTTCAACTAACGGCCATCTTTATTTGGATGCTGCCGACGTATCGTAAAGGGGGTTAAATTATGGCAAGAAAAAAGAGAAACCAAGCCGAAGAAGCCGTTAATCCCTTGGCTGAAAACGTCCATATTCAGGGCGCAGGTGTTGTTAAGGATGAGGCTATCGTCGATACGCTTAAGGATAATTTTATGCCTTACGCAATGAGCGTTATCCTTTCGCGTGCAATCCCCGAAATAGACGGTTTTAAACCGTCCCACAGAAAGCTTCTTTATACTATGTATAATATGGGACTTCTTCAGGGCGGTACTGTTAAAAGCGCAAATATCGTAGGTCGTACAATGCAGCTTAACCCACACGGCGACGCTTCTATTTACGAAACTATGATTAGACTTTCCCGAGGAAACGAAAGCCTTTTGTATCCCTATGTTGAGTCTAAGGGTAACTTCGGTAAAGCATATTCAAGAAATATGATGTACGCTGCTTCGCGTTATACCGAAGCTAAGCTTGCTCCTATTTCTAAAGAGCTGTTTGAGGATATAAATAAGAATACCGTCGATTTCGTTGATAACTACGATAATACTATGAAGGAGCCCACGCTTCTTCCCGTATCCTTCCCGTCAATACTTTGTAACGTTACTACGGGTATTGCGGTTGGTATGGCTTCCTCTATTGCTTCGTTTAATCTCGGAGAGCTTTGCGAAACTACGATAGCTCTTATTAAAAACCCCTCCCATGACGTTAGCGAAACTCTTTTAGCTCCTGATTTTATCGGCGGAGGTTATATTATTTATAACAAGGATGAGCTTGATAAGATTTATGAAACGGGCAGGGGAAGCGTTAAGGTTCGCGCAAAGTATACTTACGATAAAAAATATAACTGTATTGATATAACGGAAATTCCGCCCACTACGACAAGCGAGGCGATTATTGATAAAATTGTTGAGCTTGTTAAGACTAATAAAGTCAGGGAGCTTTCGGATATAAGGGACGAAACCGACCTTAAGGGTTTAAGGATAACTCTTGATTTAAAGCGTGGTACCGACGCTGATAAGCTTATGCAAAAGCTTTATAAAATGACCCCGCTTGAGGATAATTTTTCCTGTAATTTCAACGTACTTATTAACGGAGTGCCAAAGGTACTCGGCGTAAGGGATATACTTAACGCATGGATTGAATTCCGTCTTAATTGCGTAAGAAGAAGAGTACAGTTTACCTATGATAAAAAGGCGGAAAGACTTCATCTTCTTCACGGCCTTGAGAAGATTCTTCTTGATATTGATAAGGCTATTAAGATTGTTCGCGAAACCGAGGCGGAGGCGGACGTTGTTCCTAACCTGATGATAGGCTTCGGTATTGACAAGGTACAGGCTGAATACGTAGCTGAAATAAAGCTTCGTCACCTTAACCGTGAATATATCGTAAAGAGAATTCAGGATATTGAAGACCTTACGAAGGAGCTTCAGGAGCTTGAGGGTATTCTTGCCTCAAAGAATAAACAAAAAAAGATTATCGTTAAAGAGCTCGGCGAGGTTGAAAAGAAGTATTCGGGCGAAAGAAAAAGCCAAATTCTCTACGAGGTTGAAAGCTTTAACGAAAGCGTTGAGGTTGAGGTTCCGGATTATCCCGTTACTCTCTTTATTACTAAAGAAGGCTATCTTAATAAAATCAGAACTGCCAATCTACGTATGAGCGGAGAACAGAAGGTAAAAGAGGGCGACGAGGTTATTAAAACCTTTGAGTGCTCAAACAAGGACGAGCTTCTTGTGTTTACGGATAAATACCAGGTTTATAAAGCCAAGGTTGACGACTTCGCCGACTCAAAGGCTTCTATGCTCGGAACCTATGTAGCTTCAAAGCTTGAGATGGAGCCCGATGAAAAGACCGTATTTATCTGTGTAATAAGAGAATATAAAGGATATATGATTTTCGCCTTTGAAAACGGCAAGGTTGCAAAGGTTGATATTAACGCATATGAAACCAAAACTAACCGTAAAAAGCTGATAAAAGCTTATTCAAACAAGAATCCTCTTGTTGCCGTTGAGTATATTGAAGAGGATACCGAGCTTGTACTGTGTTCTACAAGCGGAAGGATGCTGATACTTAATACGGGAGCTATTTCATCAAAGACGACCAAGGATACAATCGGAGTATCTGTTATGACCCAAAAGAAGAAAGCAAAGCTCGAAAGTATGCATTTTTATCAGGAGGGCGAGTTTGAAAAAGCATGGCGCTTCAGAACAAAAAATCTTCCCGCCGCAGGAGCCGTCCCCGGACCCGCCGATAATACGGCGCAGCTTACTTTTTAAATAATATAAAAAAACCCTTGATTTTTGTATAACTCTATGATATAATTCTAACGCGTTAAAATCTTATGGAGGTTTATATTATGACTTGGTATCATTACGTATTCGGCGCGGTATTAATTGTCGCTTCAATAATTATTACGGTAGTAGTACTTTTACAGGAAGGCAGAAGCCAGAATCTTTCAGGCGTTATTGCGGGCGGTCCTGATTCTTTCGGCGGAAAGTCAAAGGGAAGAACCGTTGACGGAAAGCTTGAAAAGGTTACCAAATGGCTTATCGGCGTATTTTTCATTATCGTTCTTGCTGCATTCCTTGTTTTCTTATTTGTAGTATAAAGAAAGAACAGGATGACTCTGCGCTATGCAGGGTCATCTTTTTTATGGAGATAAAAATTGTATTATATTATTTTTGATTTAGAGTGGAATAATGCTTATAATTATGCTGCGCGAAAGTTTATGAACGAAATAATTGAAATAGGCGCGGTTAAGCTTGATTCAAAATTAAATATAGTAGATACCTTTAAGCAGCTCGTAATTCCCGAATATACGCGCAAGCTGTCCTCACGCTGTAAAAAGCTTACGAATATTACTAACGAAGAGATTAAAAAGGACGGCATTTCATTTGACAAGGCGTTTCGCGAGTTTTCAAGATGGGGCGCGGGTCGTAATAACGTTTTTATGTCGTGGAGCAACAGCGACCTTTACGTTCTTATGAATAATTTTATGGAGCATACAGGCTCTCCTGACGTAAAGTTCATTAAGAATTATTGCGACGCTCAAAAGTACTGTATGTCCTTTGTTGATAAAAAAGAGGGTAACCAAATCGGTCTTGCTAACTGCGCCGAGGAATTTAAAATTGACTTTGATTCCTCTAAGCTCCACAGAGCGCTTGCCGATTGCTATCTTACGGCTGAGTGTCTTAAAAGCGTTTACGATAAAAACAAAATTAAGCCCTATATCAATAGCTGTGACAAGCTGTTTTTTGAAAGGCTTTTGTTTAAGCCGTATTACATAACCGAGCCTGTTACAAATAATTTCAGCGTATTTAACGTTGAGCTTGTTTGTCCCAAATGCGGCTCGGTGATGCCGAGCGCAACTGAATTTACGGTTCAGAACAAATCCTTTAAGACTCACTCGAAATGCGCTGAATGTAAAAAATCATACTGGATTTTTATTCGCGCAAAACAGCTTTTTGATAAGGTTAGCATTAAAACGAACTATATTGAAATGAATTTCAAAAAGGCGAAAAGGCTTGATAAAAAGCCCAAAAACTAATCAAATTGTAAATATTTTTAAATTTATCTTTATTTTTTACTGTAAATATTATATAATATTATAAATATATTTATTGTTTCGGGAGATTTATATGGCTTCTAAAGATTATGATGATTTACTCCAATCCTTTATGAATAATTCCGAAAAGGTTTATAACGAGGATAAGGATATTCAGAGAAACTCATCAAAGCTTCCGAGCTCCTATGACGTATCAACTCCGCCGAGGAGCGCGGCTGACGCACCAAAACAAAAATCAAGTAAAAAGTCAAAAGAAAAAGCAAAAAAGAAGGCTAAGAATTCAAGCCCCGCAAAAAGCTTTTTTGCTGCGTTCTTTAAAAGCGTGCTTGCAATACTGATGGTAATCGGCGTTGTAGGTATTGTTTGCGTTTCGGTTATCGGAATTTACGGCTATACTTATGTCCACGGAGACAGAGTATTTGACCTTGATAAGGAAAAGTATTCCCAAAACCAGACCTCGTTTATTTACGGCTACGGTAAAAAGGACAAGCTTGTTGAAATTACAAGGCTTCACGGCGAGGAAAACCGTATCTGGCTTAATAAAAGCGATATGACGCCCCAGCTTATGAATGCGTTTATTTCGTGTGAGGATAAGCGTTTTAACGAGCATCACGGCGTTGACTGGATACGAATTGGCGGCGTGCTTAAGCCCAACCAGGTCGGACAGGGCGGCTCAACCATAACCCAGCAGCTTATTAAAAATCTTACTGACCAGAATGAGGTTACCTTTGTAAGAAAGTTTAATGAGATTCTTTCCGCTTTAAATCTTGAAAAGCATTATTCAAAGGACCAGATTATTGAAGCATATTTGAATACAATCTATCTATCCCACGGCTGTTACGGTATTAAGACAGCTGCCGAAACATACTTCGGTAAGGAAGCTAAGGATTTGAATATCGCCGAATGTGCTGCGCTTGCTTCAATTACCAAGGCTCCTACCAAATATGACCCGATGCTCAATCCTCAGAATAATAAAAGTCGACGCAACTGGGTAATTGACCAGATGTATCAAAACGGCTATATTACCGCCGAGGAAAAAGAGCAGGCTATGAATACAGAGCTTGTTTTAACTAATTCGAAGCAATATAAAAAGAAGAACAAGAAAAAGACCAAAACAAAGAATACAAAGGTTAATTCATATTATACCGATTATGTAATTGACGAGGTTATTCAGGACCTTCAGAAAATGGGTTACTCCCAGAAGAAGGCTACTAATATGATTTACGGCGGCGGTCTTAAGATTTACAGCGCCGTGGACTTTGATATTCAGTCCGAAATTGAGGACGTGTACAAAAATTACAGAAATATGGGCGACAAGAAGGTACAGGGTGCCTGCGTAGTTATGGACTATAAGGGAAGAGTGCTCGGCATTGTCGGCGGTACGGGTAAGAAGAAAAAGAACAGAGAGCTTAACCGTGCTTGGCAGTCAAAGAGACAGCCCGGTTCTACAATTAAGCCCGTAGCTGTTTACGGTCCTGCAATTCAAAAGAGTCTTGAGGACGAAAATACAAACATTTACTGGTCCACTCCTATTAAGGACGCGCCTCTTACTGAGATAGACGGCGAACCGTGGCCCACTAACGACGGCGGCGGTTACAGCGGAAACACATACACTCTCCAGTACGGTCTTTGCTGGTCAAAGAATACTATCTCCGCAAGAACGCTTGACGCTATCGGACCTTCGTATTCGTACGACTTTATGGTTAACCGTTTCCATTTTTCAACTCTTGACCATTTTGACGAGGACTACGCTCCTCTTGCAACGGGCTCGCTTACAAGAGGCGTTACCGTTCTTGAAATGACAACTGCTTATCAGGCTTTCGGTAACGGCGGTTACTACTATGAACCCTATGCTTACTATAAGATTGAGGACTCCCAGGGTAACGTTATTATCGAAAAGAAGCCCGAGGAAACCAAGGAACAGGCGCTTGCCGAAAATACTGCGGGAATTATGAATAAGCTTCTTCAGACCGTTACTACTTCGGGTACCGGCTCAAGCTTTAAGATTTCCAACGTTGAGTGCTTCGGTAAGACCGGTACAACCTCGGATAACAAGGATAAATGGTTTATCGGCGGTACTCCCGAATATATTGCGGGCGTATGGTACGGCTATGACCTTAACGACGAAATCCATTATTATATGTCCTCGAACCCCGCGGGTACCGTTTGGGAAACCTGCCTTAACGGAATATACAATATCAAGGGCAAGAATAAGCATACCTTTGATACTCCCGAAGGTGTTGTTCAGCGACAGTATAATCCGTCCAACGGCAAGCTTACAAGAGGATCGGGTATGTACGGATGGTATGACGAAAATAATCTTCCCGGCTACTCAACCTACGTTGCTCCTACTAAGGAAAGTAAGTTTGACAAGGAACAGGATGTTGACGAAAAGGAAACAAAGAATTCAAAGAGTAAGAAGAAAACTACAACGAAAAAGGCTAAAACAACCGAACAACCCATAGAGGATTAATTAAAAGGGAAACCGTTTGGTTTCCCTTGTTTTGGTGAATACATGAAAATAATGTCAATTGACTACGGAGACGCAAGAACGGGAATTGCATTTTGCGACAAAAAAGAAATTCTGGCTTCTCCCTACGGTGTAATAGAGGAAAAGTATCAGCCCAAGCTGATTGAAAAGCTTCTTGATATAATTGAAAAAGAAAAGCCCGAAAAGCTTGTTATAGGACTTCCTCGTAATATGGACGGAAGCTACGGCTACCGTTGTGACGAGTGCAGGGCGCTCGGCGAAGAATTAAAGAAAAGAATTGATTTAACTATTGATTTTGAGGATGAAAGGCTGACAACCGTTATGGCTCACTCCGCGCTCAGTACTAATAACGTCAGGGGTGAAAAAAGAAAAAAGGTTGTTGACGCAGTATCCGCCGTTATGATTCTTCAAAGCTACATTGAAAGGAATAAATAAAAGCCTTTTGAATACCATTTTATATGGTAATCTCATTTAAAAAAATCAGGCTGAAAATAAACTATTCCTTCATACTGATAGTTTCTTTATCACTTTTAAGCGAAAGCGATAACGTGCTTATTATTCTCATTTTTTCCTCCCTTCACGAAATAGGACATCTTATACTTCTTATTGCTTTCGGTGCAAGGGAGCTTGAATTAACGCTCTCATATTACGGCGTTGCGCTCGATTATAAAAATGAGCTTTCGTTTTATCGTGAATTATTTTTCTTGCTCGGCGGAATAACAGTTAACGCGGTATTTGTGTTACTCAATATTTA
>JAFSZK010000073.1 GCA_017458975.1 Eubacterium sp.
TGTAATCGGTGAGGATAAGCCCATAACAATAAAAGAGTTTTCCAAGCTTTTCAGCTTAATGATTTCTAATGAAGACCTCGGAACAATCCCGGTAGGTCTTGACAATGTTCAGTTCGGCTCGGCTGACAGAATCAGATTTGACAATCCGAGAGCAATATTTATTCTCGGCGCAAATGAAGGCGAGTTTCCGCAAAGCGTTACCTCATCGGGTCTTTTAAGTGAAGCAGACAGAAGCGAGCTTGTAGGTAACGATTTTAAGCTTTATTCTTACGGTGAAGCGCTTAATGCGCAGGAAAGGTATTTTGCGTATATGGCTGTTTCCGGTGCGAAGGAAAGGCTTTATATCTCGTTTACAGACAATAAAACAAGCCAAAGCAAATCTTCAATTGTCAGAGGAATTGAAAACGTTTTTGATAAAATTAAGGAAGAAAGCAGAAGCGATAAGGTAACTCTTGATATGCTTTACAGTAAAGATAATGCCTTTGAGCTTCTTGCCGCTAACTATTCTGAAAAAAGCAAAATGATTTCATCCCTGATGAAGTATTTTGAAGACGAAAAGGATTATAATTCAAGAGTAAAAGCACTGAAAAAAATATACAAAAATGAAGAGATAGTTCTCAATAATAAGAGCCTTTCAAAAGAGCTTTTCAGAAACGATATGTATCTTTCTGCTTCAAGAATTGAGGATTATTATAATTGCGCGTTCAGATATTTTTGTAAATTCGGTCTTAATGCAAGACCTCGTATGAAGGCTCAAATGGACCCGATGCAAACGGGAACGGTTATACACTACGTGCTTGAAGAGATTATTAAATCGAAAAAGGGTATCGGTCTTTCTGCTCTTGACGACGGTGAAATTGAAATACTTGTTAACAAGTACCTTGAAGATTATCTGAATAATAAAATGGGCGACGCCGAGCAATTCACAAAAAGATTTAAATATCAGTTTATGCGTCTTTCAAAAATGCTGGTTTCCGTTGTCAGAAGGCTTAAAAATGAATTTGAGCAATGCGATTTTGAGCCGCAGGCTTTTGAGCTTACAATCGGCGACGGTACTCAGGGCGAAGAAGTGAAAAGTCAAAGAATTTTACTTCCCGACGGCGGCTCAATTGAAATTAAAGGCGCAATAGACAGGGTTGATACCTTTAATAAAGACGGAAAGCAATACGTAAGAGTCGTCGATTATAAGAGCGGAAATAAAGAGTTCAGGCTAACCGATATTTTAAACGGCTTAAATCTTCAGATGTTTATATATCTTTTTACTCTTTGTAACTCTGACAGTCCGTACAGCGGAACCGAAAGCGGAGTGCTTTATATGCACTCGGCAAGAAATCTTTTCTCACTTGACAGATATTCGGATGAAAAAGCAGTAAACAGTGAAGAAAACAAGCTCTTTAAAATGAAGGGCGTTGTTTTAAACGATGAAGAAAATGAAATAGCCGTTCATATGGAGCATGACCTTAAGGGTAAATACATTCCGGTTAAGGTTTCGGCAAAAAACGGTTTAACGGGTAATATTGTTACGCTTGAAGAGCTCGGACGGCTTCACGAAAAGATTAATGATTTAATTATTTCCATGGGCGTTAATCTTCATTCGGGCAATATTTCTCAAAATCCTATAAACGGTCCGAGACACGATAAGACCTGTCAGTTTTGCGATTACGGCGAAATTTGTATGAACAGAAAAGAGATTAACCAAAGAGAGCTTATTGATTTAGATAACGATAAGGTATTACAGCTTATTAAGGAGGAAAATTATGATTAATTGGACCTCTTCTCAGCTTAATGCTATTAATGTCAAGAATTCAAATATTCTCGTCAGCGCTGCCGCCGGAAGCGGAAAGACGGCTGTTCTTGTTGAGCGTGTAATAAAGCTTATCTGTGATGAAAACAATCCCGTTGACCTTGATAAGCTTTTAATTGTTACTTTTACTAATGCCGCCGCTGCTGAGATGAAGGGCAGAATATCCGAAAGACTGAACAGTTACTTACTTGAACATCCTAACGATACAAATGTAAGACGTCAGCTTTCGTTAGTTCCTGTTGCAAATATTAGTACTATTGATTCTTTTTGTATTAATCTTGTTAGGGAATATTTCTTTAAGCTTGATATTTCAAGGGACTTTTCAATTCTTGATAATTCCGAGCAGCTTTTACTTGAAGAAGTGGTGCTTCAGTCAATAATTGAAGAAAAGTATGAGGATGCAAACGAAAGCTTTAAGGATTTGGTTGAGCTCCTTTCAACTACTAAAAACGATAATAATCTTATTGCGTGCGTAAAAAGGATAAATAATTATATTTCCGCTCAGGCGTTTCCGTTTGAGTGGCTTGATTCGGTATGTGAAATATATAATCCTGAAGTTGATTTTGTAAAGACTAAGGTATACAGAACTATTGCTTTTGAGATTAACGAAGCTATAGGATATGCAAAAGAGCTACTGAATAATTCCTCGTCCAATCTTGATGAATACGATTCAATGTACGATTCATATTCAGCTATGATTAATGAGGACGGTGATATTTTTAAAAGAGTCGGCGCTCTTTTAAATGAAAAAAAGTGGAACGAATTAAAGGAATACGTAAATAACATAAAATTCGATAACGCACCGAGAGCTAAAAAAGACGCAAACGCCGAAATAAAAACAATCGTACTTAATAACAGAGCAATTTATAAGGATATAATAAATAAGGATATTAAAGGTTTGGTATCGGCTGATATTGAAGAGATTAAAGCTGATAATGAATATCTGTATCCTCGTATAAAAGAGCTTATATCCCTCGTTAAAGAGTTTAATTCAGTTCTTCTTGAGGCTAAAAAAGAGCTTAATTCATATTCGTTTTCAGATATTGAGCATTTTGCAATTGAGCTTTTGTTTTATAATGAAAACAGAGAAATAATAAGGACAGAGCTTGCAAAGGAATATGAAAATACGTTTTATGAAATCCTTGTTGACGAATACCAGGATACTAACTCCGCGCAGGACACTCTGTTTAAAATGCTTTCTAACGGTCATAACAGGTTTATGGTTGGCGATATTAAGCAGAGTATTTACCGTTTTCGTCTTGCAATGCCTGAAATTTTCTTAAATAAGAAACATACATATCAGCCTTATGACAAAGCATCACCTGAGAAAAGAAAACAGATTATGCTTGATACGAATTATCGCTCAAGAGAGGGAATATGCGATTATACAAACTTTGTATTCTCAAAGCTTATGAGTGAAAGTGCCGGAGGTGTGGATTACACAAAAGAAGAGTATTTGTATAACGGTGCTAATTATCCTTATAATTCTGCTCCTTGCGCACAGTTAAAGCTTGTAAATACGCCCGAGGATGAGGATATTGACGAATACGAGGCTAAGGAGGTTGCTTCTTTAATTCTTGATAAGATTAAGAATAAAGAACAGGTAAGAGTCAGCGAAACAGAAACAAGGAATATAGAATTCGGCGATTTTGCAATTCTTTTCAGGTCATCTAAAAACAGGCTGCCCGTTTTCTCAAAAGTTTTTTCAGAGTTCGGAATTCCGGTTATTGCCAATAATCGTACTAATCTATTTGAAAATAATGAGGTTTCTATTCTTATTTCTCTTTTAAGAGTAGTTGACAACCCTATTCAGGACGTGCCGCTTCTTGCAACCTTGATGTCCGTGTTTTACGGATATACAGCAGATGAAATTGCAAGCGCAAGGGTTAATCACAGAAATGATAAGCTGTATTTTGCAATCATCGAAAACGATATCTTTAAGAAGTTTAACGAGGATATTGAACGCTACAGAAAATATGCCTGCTCAATGAGCATTGAAAGCTTTATCAGACTTATAATTGACGAAACCTCGTATCTTTCGCTTATCAGCGCAATGGGAAATGACGAACAGAGAAAGCTAAACGTAATGAAGTTTGTAGAGCTTGCAAAGTCATTTGATGCAGGGGAGAATGTCGGCTTAACCGCTTTTATGCGATATATTGATAATATCATTTCCTCGGGATATGAAATTGAAAGCGCCGAGGTTAACGCTAACGGCGAAAACGCTGTAAATCTTATGTCAATTCATAAGTCGAAGGGTCTTGAATTTCCCGTAGTTATTCTTGCAGGCTCAGCTCATCAGTATAATAAGGACGATTTAAGACAGCTTGTACTGCTTAACAACGAGCTTGGAATCGGCTTAAAGGTCAATAATGAAGAAAAGCTTTACCGATATAATTCAATTCAGTATTCGGGTATTAAGGCTCTAAATTCAAGAGATTTAATGAGTGAAAATCTCAGGGTTCTTTATGTTGCAATTACAAGAGCAAAAGAGCAGTTTATCACATTTGCTTCATATAAGAACATAAATGACAAAATTGATAAGCTATCGGGTAAGATTATCGACGGAAGAATAAGTCCCTATGTTGTTAAAAAGGCTTCCTCGGACGCAGAGCTTTTAATTATGACCGCTCTTTTACATAAAGACGCGGACGTTTTAAGAGATTGCTGTGCTGTTAATATTCCTTCTGATACGGATTTCTGCTTCGATTTGAGTGTTGATATTATCGGAGATAAGTTTGAAAAAAAAGAGAGCGCTATTGAAACCGTGAACGCTGATGAGGAGCTTGTAAACCGTATTAAAGAAAAGCTTTCGTTTGAATACAAACGCACAGAGCTTTCCTCATATTCCTCAAAGCTTAACGCTTCTTCACTTGATAAGAGGGAACAGAGCTATAAATTCTTTGCCTCCAAAAAGCCCTCGTTTATTTCCGACGGTAAGTTAACGGGTGCGGAGAAGGGAACCGCAATGCACGAATTTATGCAGTATTGTGATTATAATAATGCCAAAGTTGACCTTGAAGGTGAAATTAAAAGAATATATGACGAGGGCTATTTAAGTGAAATACAGTGCGCTTCTCTTAATAGAGAAAAGCTTAAAGCTTTCTTTAACAGTGCGCTTGCCAAAAGGATGTTTAAAAGTAAAAATCTTTACCGTGAATTTAAAATATCCTCGTTTGTTCCGATAAGCGAGCTTGAAGAGAGTGAGTTTAACGACAGGGTACTTATTCAGGGTATTGCCGACTGCGTATTTGAAGAGGACGGTGAGCTCGTTTTGGTTGATTATAAAACCGATTATGTTAAGGATGAAAAGGAGCTGCTAAATCTTTATAAAAACCAGATTAACTTCTACAAAAACGCAGTTTCTAAAACACTGAATATGAGAGTTAAAGAAGCAATGCTGTATTCATTTTCACTTTCAAAGGAGTGTATTTATTAAATAATTTAAAAAAATACTTGCTTTTTTGACAATGTTTTGTTATAATACAGTGCGTTAATAAGTATTGGTTGGCTGTTACCAACCTGACAGACTTAAGTGAGGTGAAAGAAATGAAGGAAGGAATTCATCCTAAGTACGAGACCTGTACTGTAAGATGCGCATGCGGTGCTACTTATGAAACCAAGAGCACAGCCGGCGATATGAAGGTTGATATTTGCTCAAAGTGTCATCCGTTTTATACCGGTAAGCAAAAGCTTGTTGATACAGGTGGACGTGTAGACAGATTCAACAGAAGATTTGCTAAAAAGGCATAAATTATTAAGGATGGCGTTTTGCCATCCTTGTTTTTTGGTGGTTTTATGGAAGAATATAAAACAATTGAATTTGAATCGAGCGACTGCTTTGTTGAGAAAAAATCTAAATTTATAGGTTACGTGAAGCCCGTAAAATCATCGGAGGAAGCCGTCGAATTTATTAACGAGATTAAATCAAAGCACTGGGACGCTACTCATAACGTTTACGCATACGTGCTTAAAGACAATAATATTCAGCGCTACAGTGACGACGGCGAGCCGAGCGGTATGGCGGGAGTTCCCGTTCTCGACGTAATGTTAAAAGAGGGTATCGTTGACGCATGCGTGGTTGCAACAAGATATTTCGGCGGAACGCTTCTCGGAGCGGGAGGACTTGTAAGAGCTTATTCTCATACCTCGAAAATTGCGCTTGAGGCGGGAAATATTATTACAATGGCTAAATGCTCCGTACTTAGAATAACAGTTCCTTATAATCAATATGACAGAATGAATAAACTTTTGACGGATTTCGGAGCTAATATTATTAATACTGATTTTTCCGACAATGTAATTATTGAGTTTTCCGTAAGACAAACCAAGGAAGATGAAATCAAAGCTTTGATTACGGATAACACAAACGGAACTATTGAAACTGAATTTATAAGAAATGAATTTTTAAAAGCCTCTTAGCGAGGCTTTTTTAATTCAATTATATTAATTTCGGGGTGATTAAAAAGTCTGAAAGGGAATTCAGCGTTTGCAAGTCCGCGGCTTACAATCATCCTCGGTCTGTCACCGAAGGAGCCGCGTGCGTATTTCGGAAAGAGTCCCTGACCGGGAGAAAAGACAGGACCGATAAAGGGAAGAATAAACTGTCCGCCGTGAGCGTGGCCCGAAAGCTGCAGGTCAAAATCATATTGAGAATAGTTGTTTTCCTTTACTGCTTTAAAATTCTCGGGATAGTGAGAGAGAACTACTTTAAAGCCGTTTAATTTTTGTAGCTCATTAAAATACCCGCTCATATCTTTATAAACAAAGCTTCCGTTTCTTCTTGCTTTATAATCCTCAAAATTAGCCTGATTCTCATCAAGTCCGAGGATTACTAACTCATTGCCTTTTATTTTTACGGAGGAAATATCGTTTAACAGTACGTTAAAGCCTGTTTCCTCAAGCTCCTGCATCAGAGTTTCAAACTCATCAAGCCTTCTTTCGTGATTACCTGTTATGTAATATACCTTTGCATATTTGGTTAATTGCCTTGCAAAAGAAAGCATTTTCTCTTTTCTTTTGCATTTGTCGTTTATAAAGTCACCGGTAATCAGAATAATATCGGGTTTTTCGATTTCAATATGTTTAATGACCTTCATAAAAGGCTTAGAGTGTAAGTCGCTTAAATGAATTAATTTAATAGTTTCATTAATTTCATTGCTGTTAATTTCATATCTTGTCAAGTCAATTGTATTATTCTGGAGATAAAGGAAATACAAAAGATAAAAAACTGCAATGAGAATTGATACAGCTATTTTAATATCCATACAATCACCGATTTAATAATAATATTTTTTAATAAAATAGTCAATATAAATAAAGGGTTTAACTGTAAATCGTTGTAAGTAATGATGTATATGTTAAATAAATGCTATTTTTATGAGGTTTTGGAGGCATATTTTGACTATAAGAGAGAAATATGAAGAAAACGAAAAGAAAATATTATCACCCTCAGCTACGCTTTCAAGTAATTCAAGAGGACGGGCTGTCGAGGACGAAGAGGATGATATTAGGACCTGTTTTCAGCGTGACAGGGACAGGATTATTCACTCTCAATCCTTCAGAAGGCTTAAACATAAAACTCAGGTATTCCTCGCTCCGACAGGGGACCATTACAGAACAAGGCTTACGCACACTCTTGAGGTGTCTCAGATTGCAAGAACAATTGCAAGAGCGTTATTCTTAAACGAAGATTTAACCGAAGCTATAGCTCTCGGTCACGACCTCGGACATACTCCGTTCGGTCACGCAGGAGAAAGAGCGCTCAATTCGCTTTGCCCTTCGGGTTTTAAGCATTATGAACAGAGCGTAAGAGTGGTTGAGCTGCTTGAAAAGGACGGCAAAGGTCTAAACCTCTGTGACGAGGTTAAAAACGGTATTCTCTGTCACACAAACGGTCCTGACGCCTATACCCTTGAAGGACAGATTATTCGTATTGCCGATAAAATCGCATATATTAATCACGATATTGATGACGCAATTCGGGCAGAAGTTATGAGTGAAGAGGATATTCCGCTCGAGCTCAGAATGAAGCTTGGTATGAATAAAACTCAGAGAATTAACAATATGGTTCTTGACGTAATTAATTCAAGTACGGATAATAAAATTCTTATGAGCGAGGATTGCTGGCAGCTGTTTAACGAGCTGCACGATTTTATGTTCTTTGCGGTTTATAAAAACCCGATTTGTAAAAGCGAAGAGGTTAAGGCTGTTGCAATGATAGAAAAGCTCTATTATTACTACAACAACAAGCCTGAAGAAATGCCGGAGGAATACATAAGAATAGCCGAACGAGACGGAGTCGAAAGAGCCGTTTGCGACTATATTGCCGGTATGAGTGATAATTATTCGGTTAAAGTATTTGAAAACTTATTTGTTCCAAAGTTCTGGAAAGAGTAATATAAGGAGGTGAAACTATGGCAATTAACGACAGCTTTTTACAGGAGCTGAAAATGAAAACTGATATAGAGGACATAGTTTCAACCTATGTTACCCTAAAAAAAAGAGGAAGCACTTACGTTGGGCTTTGTCCCTTCCATAATGAAAAAACTCCATCCTTTACTTTGTATCCCGACACACAGTCATTTTACTGTTTCGGTTGCGGAGCCGGCGGAGACGCTGTAGGTTTTATAAAAAGAATAGAAAATCTTGATTATATTGACGCGGTTAAGCTACTTGCCCAAAGAGCCGGTATGCAAATGCCCGATGATAAATCCTTTGACGATTCTATTGGTAAGAGAAGAAGGAGAATATTCGAAGCAAACAGAGCTGCGGCAAAATTCTTTCACTCTTATATGCTGAGTGAAGAGGGCAGAGTAGGACTTAATTATTTAAAATCAAGAAATCTTGCTGCAAAAACAATTAAAAACTTCGGTCTCGGATACGCTCCCGATAAATGGGACGGTCTGCTTAAACACTTAAAATCAGAGGGCTTTTCTATTTCGGAAATGGCAGACGCCGGTTTGATTGTCAAAAGCAGTAAGAATAACAGCTATTATGATAATTTCAGGAATCGCGTAATGTTTCCGATAATTGACGTCAGAGGCAACGTAATCGCCTTCGGCGGACGAATTATGGATAAGACTACGCCGAATAAATATCTGAATACCCGCGACACTCTTGCATATAAGAAAACCAACGAGCTATACGGACTTAATATCGCAAAGGATAACGCCGATAAAGGCTTGATTCTTTGCGAGGGATATATGGATGTAATCGCAATGCACCAAGCCGGCTTTACAAATGCTATCGGCGGCTGCGGAACCGCCCTTACAGCTGAACAGGTTAAGCTAATAAGTCGCTATACCGACACGGTTATACTTTGTTACGATATGGACGGCGCGGGAAGAAAAGCGGTCGACAAAGCAATAAGGCTATTTAAAAATACAAATATTAAAATCAGAATTCCGAATCTTACCGGAGGTAAGGACCCGGATGAAATTATAAATAATGTTGGCGTTGAGCGCTTCGGCGAAATGCTTAAAGCCTCTTCGAACGATATTGAGTATGCGCTTGTTAATCTCGGCGCCGAATATGATTTAACTTCAAGTCAGGGTAAGGTTGAATACTTAAACGAAGCAATCAGATTTCTTACGGATACAACTCCTATTGAGCAGGATATCTATACTTCAAGACTCGCTGAGGAGCTCGGCGTATCAAAGGAAAGTATTAACGCACAGCTTAAAGATTATAAAAGACGAAGCAAGCGTTATAATCAAAAGCGTAATCTTGAAAACAAACTAAACGAAAACCGACGAAATCTTCAAAAGGAAAGCTACGAGATTTCTGCGACTCCGAGAAAAATTAAAGCTCAGGACAGGCTTATCGGACTTTTGTTAAAGTATCCCGAACACTTTAATGAATGCAAGGATTTAGATAAGGAGATGCTTAGTGAAGGCTTTATTCGTAAGGTATACTCATTAACCGAAGATTTAATTGAAAAAGGCTTTGAAACCGACCCTATGAACTTTTCGCAATATCTTTCCGACAGCGAGCTTGGTCGGCTTTCGGGAATAAGAGCAAGGTTTAACAACAGTATTTCGCCTAAGGATGAAATAAAAGACTGTGTGAACGTAATTAAGGAGGAGTTTAAAGGTAATAACTCGCCTGAAATAGATAAACTTTCCGATGAGGAATTCAGAAAACTTTTTAACAGCAATACATAGTGAGGAGAATAAAAATATGGAAAAAGCAAAAGAGCAGAATACTGCAGTAACTAAAGAAGATAAGAAGATAGCGGCTTTTAAAAAACTTGTTGAAAAGGGAAAAGCAAGCGGCAACCTTTCAGCTCAGGAAATTGATAACGTTATAGTTGAGCTTGACCTTGACGTTGACGAGCTTGAAAAGCTTAATGAAATGATTGACGCGGCAAACGTTACTATCATTGACGACTTTTCTGCCGAGGCTCTCAGCGGCGTTACGCTTGAGGTTGACCTGCCAAAGGAAACAGACGCGGCTGAAACTGTTGCGGTAAATGACAATGCCGCAATGGACGACCCGGTTAAGGTTTATCTTAAAGAAATCGGAACTATTCCGCTTCTTACCGGCGAAGAAGAGCAGGTACTCGCTATGAGAATTGCAGACGGTGATAACGAGGCAAAGAAAAAGCTTGCCGAAGCGAATTTAAGGCTCGTTGTAAGTATTGCAAAGCGTTACGTTGGTCGCGGTATGCAATTTCTTGATTTAATCCAGGAGGGTAACCTCGGTCTGATTAAAGCGGTTGATAAGTTTGATTATAATAAGGGCTTTAAGTTTTCAACCTACGCAACCTGGTGGATAAGACAGGCTATTACAAGAGCAATTGCAGACCAGGCGAGAACAATACGTATTCCCGTTCATATGGTTGAAACAATTAATAAGGTTAAAAAGGCTAAGTCACAGCTGCTTCATCTTAACGGACACGAGCCGACTCCCGAGGAAATTGCCGAATATCTTGATATGAGCGTTGATAAGGTAAGAGAAATCTTAAGAGTTGCTCAGGACCCTGTATCCCTTGAAACGCCTATCGGTGAAGAAGAGGATTCGCATCTCGGCGACTTTATTCCCGATGACGACGCACTCGCTCCTGCTGACGCGGCTTCAATAAGCCTTCTTAAAGAACAGCTCTCCGAGGTTCTTAAAACACTCACACCGAGAGAGGAAAAGGTTTTATCTCTTCGCTTCGGTCTTGAAGACGGTAATCCGAAGACTCTCGAGGAGGTTGGTAAAGAATTTAACGTAACCCGTGAGCGTATCAGACAGATTGAGGCTAAAGCTTTAAGAAAGCTTCGCCACCCGAGCAGAAGTAAAAAATTAAAGGACTTTTTAGATTAATGGAACAAAAGAAAATAGATAGAATTAATGAGCTTGCCAAAAAAGCCAAAACTTCCGACGGCTTAACCGAGGAAGAAAAGAAGGAACAGGCAAATTTAAGACTTGAATATGTCAATTCGTTTAAAGCAAATCTTATAAGTCAGCTTGAAAACACATATATTGTTGACGAAAAGGGAAATAAGAGAAAGCTTGAAAGAAAGAAATAATATGGCTAAATTAATTATTATGGAAGGTCTTGACGGAAGCGGAAAGTCAACTCAGACCGAGCTCCTTGAAAAGTATCTTCAAAACGAAAATATTAATTATAAGAAGATTAAGCTTCCCGATTATGAATCGCCGTCAAGTACTCTTGTTAATATGTACCTCGGCGGTGAATTCGGAAGTGACGCCGATTCGGTAAACGCATATGCTGCCGGCGCGTTTTATGCCGTAGACAGATTTGCGTCATATAAGCTTAAGTGGAAGGAAGATTACGAAAAGGGTACTCTTATTCTTGCTGACAGATACGCTACCTCAAATTCAATTTATCAAATGGAAAAGCTTGATAAGGATAAATGGGACGAATATCTTGAGTGGAGCGAAGATTTTGAGTACGTAAAAATCGGAATTCCGAAACCCGACCTTGTTATATATCTTGATATGCCGGTAGAAATTTCTCAAAAGCTTATGACGTCAAGGTATGAAGGCGATGAAAACAAAAAAGATGTTCACGAAGCGAATGTTACGTTCCTTAATAATTGCAGAAAATCGGCGCTTTACGCAGCCAAAAAGCAGGGCTGGAAAACTGTAGAGTGCTCTGACGGAGAAAACCCCCTCGCCATAGAAACAATACATAAAAAAATTATTGAATTAGTAACAGAGGAACTAAATAATGCTTGATTTTCACGAACCCAGTATTAACGATAAGAAATGGGTGGATAAATGTCTCAGGCACGCAAACTCATTAAATTGTGAATACACATTCGGAAACGTTTATATCTGGGCGGATTCGTATTCAACAATGATTGCAAGATATAAAGATTTCTTTATTTGCCGTTGGGGAAAGGGTAAGAACATATCTTATTCCGTTCCGCTTGGCGAAGGTTCCTTTACCAAAGCAGTCAAGGAGATTATTAAAGACGCCGAAAGTCTTGGAGTAAAGCCTCGTATTTACGGACTCACAAGCTCCTATTTGCTTATGCTCCAGGAAGCCTTTACCGGTGAATTTACATATCACTATGACGAGAGCTTTAACGACTATATTTATTCAACGGAAAAAATGGCGGAGCTCAGAGGGAAGAAGTACCACGGTAAAAGAAATCATATCTCTAATTTCAAAAAGAATAATCCCGACTGGAGCTTTGAAGAAATCGACGGTGATAATATTTTAGAGTGTATATCTCTACATATGAAATGGCTCGAGATGAAGCAGGAGGACTCCGAGAACGAGGATGACTTTAACGAGGAATTCAAAGCCGTTCTTAAAGCTTTTGAAAGCTACGATGAATTGGGCTTCAAAGGGGGCTTAATTCGAGTTAACAAAAAGGTTGTAGCTTTTACCATGGGCGAGCCTCAGGCTAACGGAAAATGCTTTGTAACTCATTTTGAAAAGGCTCCTGCTGATATGCAGGGAGCGTATGCAATAATAAATCAGGAGTTTACAAGGAATTGTCTTGCGGAATATGAGTTTGTAAACAGGGAAGAGGACCTCGGAATTGAAGGGCTCAGAAAAGCCAAGATGTCTTATCATCCCGAAATATTACTTGAAAAATGTGTGGCGGTTTACAATGATTAAAGCGGTTACCGATAATAGTGAAGTTATCAAATTATGGAGCGAAGCATTCGGCGACTCAAAAGAGGAAATACTGTTTTTCATAGATAACGTTAATGACTCCGAATGCATCGGATACTATTTTAATAACGAGCTTGCTTCAATGCTGTTTCTTATAAAATGTCGCCTTAACGGTGTTGATTCACGTTATATTTACGCGGCTTGTACGTTAAACAAATACCGCTCGAAGGGTTTTATGACTAAACTCATTGATTACTGTAAAGAAAAATACGATTGCCTGTGTCTTATTCCTGCAAGTGATGGATTAATAAGCTATTATTCAGAAAGAGGAATTAATAATATTGCAGAAATAAGAGATATTAAATTCAATCAGAGTAACGAAATTAAAGAGTATCTTTTTGAAGGATACAAGCTTACTGAGCCCAAGGCTCTTTACTACCAAGGAGGTAAATAAAATGGTTTATTTGTTTTTAGCGGACGGTTTTGAAATAATAGAAGCGCTTGCTCCGCTAGATATGCTTACCCGCGCTAAGATTGACGTTAAGACGGTCGGTGTAACGGGTGAGCTTGTTAAAGCGTCCTGCGGCGTTGAGGTTAAAGCCGATATGACAATCGACGAATTCAGTTTTTACGACGTTCAGGGTATTATTCTTCCGGGCGGTATGCCGGGAACGCTTAACCTTGAAAACAATGATACTGTTCAAAAAACAATTGATAACGCTATTAATACAAATACTCTTGTTGCAGCTATATGCGCAGCGCCTTCTATATTAGGACATAAAGGCGTTTTAAGCGGTAAGGAAGCTACCTGTTTCCCGGGATTTGAAAACGCTCTTGAAGGAGCAGAGCTTTCCGATAGCTACGTCGTTACCGACGCAAATATTATTACAGCTCGCGGAGCGGGAGTTTGTATTGATTTCGGGCTTGAGATTGTAAAATATATTAAAGGTGAAGAGATAGCTGATGAAATCAGAAAATCAATTCAGTCAAAACAATAAAAAGATTTTAAGAAAAGAGGCTCTTAAAAGCAGAAAAAATGTCAGAAATAAGCCCGGGAAAGATAAAGATATTTTCAGGAATTTTACAAAAACTGACTTTTATAAAAATTCCGATATTATTCTTTGTTACGTTTCGCTTGATGATGAAATTGATACAAAAGAGATTATTAATAAAGCTCTGAGCGATAATAAGAGGGTGGCGGTACCGCTTTGTATTGACCAAAATGGCAATATGGATTTTCGCTTTATCAATTCTTTAAATGAATTGAAAAGCGGCTATAAGGGAATACCTGAGCCTGACAAGGAAAAATCGGAATCAGTTAGAGATTTCAGTAACGCCATAGCCGTTGTTCCCGGTCTCTGTTTTACCAAAGAAGGTAAGAGACTCGGCTACGGAGGCGGATATTATGACAGATTTTTAAAAAATAATTCTTTAATTTCTATTGGATTATGTTATAATAGCTTTATGTTAAACGATATTCCCACAGATGAATACGATATCAGTGTTAAATGTGTAATCAGCGAATCTTGTATTTACGGAGGTTGAAATGGATAATTTGTCTTCACAGAATATGTCATCTAATCAGGACATATATTTTTCCAATGTTCGTTCGGATATAGGTTCTTCCGAAGAGCATACAAAAAAGATTTCGGCTAAAAAGAAAAAGAAGAAAAAGAGCGGAGTTGCATCTACTTATCTTTTCTTCCTCTTTGTTATTGCTGCGTCAATGTTAATATCCGTTTATGCAATTTTTTGTATGAACGATATTCTTGCCCTTACTAAGCCGACCTCTTCAATTACCGTATCCTTTACTCAAAACGTTAAGGACACAAAGGAGGAAAGCGCAAGCGACGTAGTTATTGACACCCTTGCAAAAAATGACCTTATTAAGTGTAAGCACTTTTGTAAGTTCTTTGTAAAGATGAGGGATAAGCTCATTACCTCCTCTCATCTCGGCGGACCTTACGAGGCGGGAGTTTATTATCTTAACGGAAAAATGGGACTTGAGGGTATGCTTATGACCCTTAAAGGCGGAGTAAGAACGGACGAAACGATTAAGCTTACTTTCCCCGAGGGTTATACCGTTCCCGAAATCGTTGAAAAGCTCGCCGAAAACGACGTCTGCGACAAGAAGGCTTTACTTGCCGTAATCCAGTCAACCGAATATGACTTTGATTTAACAAAGGATTTAAAGGCTGACGAGAAGGTGCCTTACAGACTTGAAGGCTTCCTTTTCCCGGATACCTATGAGTTCTTCATAGGTGACAGCGCAGGCAACACTATTCAGAAGCTTGTTGACCAGTCGGATACCGTTTATACCGAAAAGTACAGGGATAGAGCAAAAGAGCTCGGTTTAACGGATTATGAGATTATTACTATTGCTTCTATTATTCAGAAGGAAGCCGCTAACGACGACCAGATGAAGACTATTTCTGCAGTAATTCATAACCGTCTTGACGATACCGTAAGCTTCCCGTATCTTGGCTGTCAGTCCACTGCCGACTACATTACAAATAAGGTTGCGCCTTCACTTTCGTCAACTTCGGCGCACACTGCTGATTATTATATGCAATTCTATAATACAACAAGCAAAACAACCCAGAGAGGATTGCCTCCGGGACCAATCTGCTGTCCCGGTAAGGCTGCTATCGAAGCGGCGTTATATCCCTCTAAATCAAGCGCTAAATACTTCTTCCATGATAATGAAGGCGTGATGTATACTGCTACATCCCAGTATGAATTCCACCACAAGGTTGAAAAATATGCGCCGTATCTTGAGTATTAATTATGGAGCATAATATTGAATTACTTTCTCCCGCAGGAGATATGGAGCGCTTAAAGCTTGCAGTAAAGTTCGGAGCTGACGCTGTATATCTCGGCGGTGAAATGTTCGGAATGAGGAGCAATCCTTCTAATTTCAACTTTGAAGAGTTAAAACAAGCAGTTGAGCTTGTTCATAAGAATAACAAAAAGCTTTATTTAACGTGTAATACTTTACCGAGGAATAATGAAATTCCAATGCTTCCCGATTACCTGAAATACGCAAAGGAAATCGGCGTTGACGCGTTGATTATTGCCGATATGGGCGTCCTTTCTCTTGCTAAAAAGTATGCCGACGGAGTTGATATTCATATGTCAACTCAGGCGGGAATCGTTAATTATGAAGCCGCAAATACTCTGTATAAGCTCGGAGTTAAGCGAATAGTAACTGCAAGGGAGCTTTCTCTTGATGAGATTAAATGTATTCGCGATAAAACAGACCCTGAGCTTGAAATTGAGGTTTTCGTTCACGGAGCTATGTGTATGTCCTTCAGCGGTCGTTGTATTCTTTCCGATTATATGATTGGGAGAGACCCAAACCGCGGAGATTGCGCTCAGCCCTGTCGCTGGAAATACTCGCTTGTTGAAGAAACAAGACCGGGTCAGTATTTCCCGATAAATGAGGAAGATGACGGAACATATATATTCAATTCCAAGGATTTATGTATGATTGAGCATATACCTGAGCTTGACAGAGCAGGTATTGATTCTTTTAAAATTGAAGGCAGAGCCAAAAGCGAATACTATACCGCAATTGTTACATATGCTTACAGAAACGCTATTGACGAATATTTAAAACAGGGAAGAAAAGACGATTTTAAAGTACCGCAGTGGATTCTTGACGAAATGGAAAAAATGAGCCACAGAGAGTACACCGAAGGCTTTAATTTCGGTCCTTTGAAAAACGGACAGGTTACCGATTCGGGCGGATATATACGCAATTGGGATGTGTGCGCTTTATACAAGGATTATAAGAACGGAAGGCTCTACGTTTCACAGCGAAACCGTTTTTATCAGGGAGATGAGCTTGAGGTGGTAGAGCCCGGTAAAAAGCCATATAAAATTATTGTTCAAGAGCTCTATAATGAAAACGAACAGGAGTTTTCTGAGGTAGCAAATAAAACTACTAACGATTATTCTTTTAAATGCGATAAGGAAATTTCTCCCGACGCCATATTCAGAGTTCAAAAAAAGTAATATTAAAAACCTCTTTGTTAATACTACAAAGGGGTTTTAATTATGAAAAAAAGAGCACTTACTGCTTCGGTATTTGTTATTCTGTTTTTACTTATTTGCGTTTCAAGACTCGGTTATATAGCGATAAGCGGAAATTATATGGCTTCCAAGGGGTACAATTCATACTCCTTAACCGTAAGTAAAAGACCGTATAATCTTTATTATTCCGATTTTTCAAAGCTGACAAATAATGTCAGAAAATACACGCTTGTATTATACCAAATGAAAAGGGCGTATATGAGCTGCACGGTAAATTTTCATTAAAGGAAGAACAACAAATTATTAAATTACTTCGCGAGGGAAAGCCCGTAGCTTATAATTTAAAAACAAAGGATTCATTTAAGTATAACAAAGTATATGAATGCTATGAAACGGAAAGCACGTTAAATCAACTTATTAACAAATCCTCCGGCGGCTTGCTTTCCAATCTGCCCGAAGAAGCATTGAAAATTAACTATACCGTTGACGCCATGGGAAAAATGCTGAGCGGTGATAAGGGGAGAGAAGTATCTGATGAGTATTACAATAGCTACGGTTATGTATTAACGCTCAATAAGAATATTCAGAATATAACTTATAATGCCTGTAAAAATATGAAAAGCGGTTGTGCGGTAGTTATGGACGTCAAAACTGCATCAATTCTGGCATTAGTTACAAAACCCGATAATTCATATATAAATAAACCCTTTCAGCTTTATTCTGCAGGCTCAATATTTAAAATAGTAGTTGCGTTATGCGCGCTTGAAAATAATATTGATATAAGCTATAAATGCAGCGGAAGAATCAGAGTAGGGGATACTGTATTTTCTTGTCAGAACGAGCACGTTCATTTAAAACAGAATTTAAAGGAAGCACTTGCTAATTCTTGTAACTGCTATTTTGTAAACCTTGCGCTAAATTTAGGAAAAGTCAAATTAACAGATACCGCAAGAGAACTCGGATTAAACGACAATACCGATTTATTTGATAATATAATAATAAATAATGCTAAGCTTCCTGATTCTGAGGATTTATCCTCAAAGGGCGAGCTTGCGTTGTTAGGCTTCGGCCAGGGAAAGCTTCAAATTACGCCGCTTCACTTTTGTAACATAATGTGTACTGTTGCAAATAACGGAAATCAAAATAACACAAGGCTTATTAAATACGCTATTGATAAAGAGAATACCGTAAGCGAAATATATTACTCAAATAACAGAGCAAGAATAAAGCCTGTATGCTGTAATAAGCTTTGCGACTATTTGAGATATACTGTTAGTGACGGTACGGCTAAAAACGCTGACTTCAATAATCAGTGCGCAGGTAAGACTGCAACCGCACAGACAGGTCAATATAAGTCCGGATGCGAAATGTACAATACCTGGTTTGCAGGCTTTTATCCGTATAATGAGCCAGAATATGCAATAGTTATTATGTTTGAAAACGGAATAAGCGGGTCAATAGATTGCTGTCCCGTTTTTCGTACTATTGTTGAAAATTTGGAAAGGCTGTGATATAATAATCCAAAAGGAGGATTATTATGAGCTCTTCAAAAACAAAAACACTTTTGGTTTTTAAATATCTGAACGAATTTTCGGATGAAAACAATCCTGTTTCAACAACCGAGTTAATTGAATATCTTAAAAATGACGGCATAAGCTGTGAAAGAAAATCAATATATGCCGATGTCAAAACGCTTAATGATATAGGCTTTAATATCATATCTACCATGTCGCCTAAAAGGGGCTTTTTTATGGCATCAAGACGCTTTGAGCTCGCAGAAGTAAGGTTACTTGTCGACGCTGTTTCTTCAGTTGGGTTTATTACTCCAAAAAAGACCGAAACCCTTATTAATAAGCTTGAAGGTCTTGTTTCTAAAAACCAGGCTGAGGAGCTGATTTCTCAGGTTTACGTAAGCTCTAACAGAAAGTGCGATAATGAAGAGATTTACTATGTTATTGACTCGCTTCACAGAGCAATCAGAAATAAAGTAAAGGTTAAATTCGTTTATAAAAGAAGAACAATTGATAAACCGAACCGTAAGGCATATACCGAAAAAACCTTTATAGTATCACCGTACGCGCTTGTCTGGAACAGCGACCATTATTATCTTATTTGTAATAACGAAAAGTATGATAATTTAATGAATTTAAGACTCGACAGAATGCGTAAATTACAGCATCTTGAAGAGGAAGCAAGAGATTTCAGGGAAGTAAGTCATTATGAAGAATATTTTGACGTTGCTGATTATTCCTCTAAAATGTTTAATATGTTCAGCGGCGAGGACGACTCTGTTACCCTTCTTTGTGACCTTGATATAAGAGAAGAAATTATGGACAGATTCGGTGCGTCAATACCTCTTACAGCCGTTGATACCGACCATTTTAAGACTACAATCAACGCCGCTCTTTCCGACGGTCTTGTATCCTGGATTATGAATTTCGGAAATAAGATAAAAGTTCTCGAACCGGAATCGCTCGCTCAAAAGGTTAAGCAAAGAGCGGATGAAATTTCCGCAATATATTAAAGGAAGGGTAATCCCTTCCTTTATTTCTTTTCGATATAAACGCTTGTAGAGGGAAAAGCAAATTCCGCTCCGTTTTTTTCAATTATATTTCTGATATTATAGTTAATTTCGCTTAATAAAGCCTTGAATTTGTGTATATCTGTAATTGATGTATAACAAAAAACGTTAAGATTAAGCGAAGAGGAGTCGAGCTTTTCAAATTCAACCCGTATTGGAAAATCAATAATATTTTCGTTTTCTTTTAAGTAATTCTTAATATCTTCCTGACACTTTTTCAAAAGCTCGTTTGACGTTGAATAGGTAAGATTATACTCGAGGTCAAGCAGCCTTTTTTCCATTTTGGAAATATTAATTATTTTTTCGTTAGTAATACTTGAATTAGGTATTGTTACAAGACTGTCGTCAAGCGTACGCAGTATAGTGGAGCGCATAGTAACCTCCTGAATCGTACCCTGAACAGAAGCAACCTCAACATAATCTCCGACCTTAAACGGCTTTTCGGTAACTATAATAAAACCGCTTATAAGGTTTGATACTGCGTCCTGAGCAGCAAGTGAAACTGCCAGACCTCCAACCCCGAGTCCGGTAAGAAGACCGTTAATATTATATCCGAGCTCGCTTATAATCATAACAACGGCAAAAGCAATAACTACGATTTTCATAATGTTCGATATAAACTTTAAAGCGGTGGTGTTAAGCTTGCTATTGTTATCAATATGAAGTATATTAACCATATTATCCGAAAGGAAGTTAACTACGCCCCAACAAATAATAAGAATACTTATGATTTTAAATGAGTGAACTACGGCAGAAGATTTAACGTTAATATATATTCCTATAAAAAGACCGAGTACCATAACAAAAAGCGCAACGGGTCTTTTAAGTGAATTAATTAACGACTGCTTTTTTACCTCGTCATTTTTAAAAACCATTTTTGACAAAACGCTTAAAAGAGCGTTAGCAAAACGATTTCTTGTTATTGTTAAAAATATAAAAATTACGGCGCCGATGATTATATTAAACGCTTCGGTGTTTTCTTCTATAAGCTCAAAAAGGGTGTTAAAAAAATTGCCCAAGTTATCAACTCCTTTATAACATAATCTATGTTAAACTAAGTTGTTTTTGATTTCAAGCTATTTTTTGCTTATTATTAAAAAATTGATTTTTTTATTAATTTTTTACAGATATTGTGTTATTGTTTACAGTTTGTTAACAAAAATAGCCAATTAACTTTAAATTTTTAGTTGAATTTTATATTAATTAATGTTATACTTAATTAGTACTTATAAGGAGGGGACTGCTTTGAGTAAAGAAAAGAAACTTGCTAAAAAGGAACAAAAGGCCGCTAAGAAAGCAGCAAAGCTCGAAAAGAGTCAGGCTGCCGCTTATGCGAAGCTTGTTAAAAAGATTGATAAAAAGAACGCTAAATTAGAAAAGAAAGCAAACAAAAAGGGCAAGCCCTTTGAGCCTATTCCGGTTCCGACTCAGGAAGAAGCATTTGCTCCTCAGTCAGGCGGTAAGGTTAAAAAGATAATTCTTATGATTATCTTAATTCTTTTAATTTGGTTAGTAGTATATTTTCTTGTAATGGCTATTAAATATGTTGCTCCTCCTGCTTCTGCTGAGGAAACTACCGCAAGCGAAGAGGGTTCACCTGCCGAATACGACAGATACACCAATCCTCACGAAATTACCAAGACTCCGATTTACAGCGTAAGTGAAGCTAAGGTTCTTCTTAAACAAACACTTCACGATAACTACATAGGACTTGGATACTCAAGCGACCCGTCAACAGGTTCAATTAATTATACCAATAATATTATGGAAATTAATAACCAGGATTGTTACATATTTACTGCCGGAAGCAAAACTTATGCAGTAGCTACAAACCTCTCCTCGGTTTATGTTAATAAGAACGGTACATTTAAACCGCTTACATTCCATAACGATAATTACTTATTCTAAAATTAAAACCCTGAGGCTTATGTCTCAGGGTTTATTAATTTAGTTTTTAAGTGAATTCATAGGTGCGGGAATTTTTCCGCCACGGTTAATAAACTTTGAAGGGGACGAGGTGTTAACCTTCATAACGGGACCGCTGCCGAGCAGGCCGCCGAATTCAAGCTCATCTCCGACTTCTTTTCCGATTGCCGGAATAATTCTGACTGCGGTAGTTTTTGAATTAATCATACCGATAGCTGCTTCGTCGGCTATAATTCCGCTTATTACCTCGGGAGTGGTATCTCCGGGTATTACTATCATATCAAGACCGACCGAACAAA
>JAFSZK010000074.1 GCA_017458975.1 Eubacterium sp.
TATATCGATAATCTTTGAAGCGTTAAAAGAATATTCGTCTTTTATAATTTCTTCATTTTGTGTATCTGTCGTATATAACACACAAAGATTAACTCCCGCTTTAACAAATACCTTGTCTTTAATAACCTTAAGGTCCGATATATATGCATACGAGGAAGAGCTTATAATTCTTTTTATTGAAGCTTCGCTGTGATTAGCGGAAAATTCTTCGTCAAATTCAAGCTTAGATATAATACAGCTTTTAATTTCACTTGATACAACCGAATCTGTTTTTAGCTTTGCGCCCTGAAAGTCGCTAAGCATACCTATTTTTGCCTTGTCGTAAATTTCAAGAGAAATCACGGACGAAGAGTGTATATCTATTCTTCTTTGATTAATTACACGATAATTTGTATATTTATCAACTATCTGAGCGTTAACAAAAGCGTTAACGCTCAGATTATCAACGCTTACGGTTTTTGTATATTCCTCTTCAAAATCGCAATAACAAAGAGAAGAATTATCGTTATAATAAGTAAGATACATTTCACATTTTATATGTAACTTAATCTCATTAACATCAACCTCAATTGACGTAATATAGTTATATGATTTACATTTAACGACCTTCAAAATATCATCGTTGTACGCCTGAAGCGACTCCTGATAATCGTTTTCAATATCAATTGTTTTGCTCAGCAGCTTGTTGGTTATTTCAATAGCGGAAAAATCCTTAACACTGTCCATAGCTTAGCTCCTTTCTTTTTCTCTAATGCATATGCAATCGAATATCAGGATATAACAAAAATATGATATTAAAGTATTGACTTAGCCTTGTTTTAGTGGTATTATATCAAAGTCGCAATATTGATTGCGGGCCATTAGCTCAGTTGGTTAGAGCAACCGGCTCATAACCGGTCGGTCCGGGGTTCGAGTCCCTGATGGCCCACCAAAAACACCGACATACCATTTGGTGTGTCGGTGTTTTTAATGACAGGGACGAGAAACGAAACTCTAAAAATTGGAGCGAAGAGAACAATTTTTAGGAAAAACAGTCCGGTGGACTGTTTTGTAGTTGAGAGGAGA
The DNA here is from genome assembly GCA_017458975.1 of Eubacterium sp. Taxonomy (GTDB): domain Bacteria; phylum Bacillota; class Clostridia; order Oscillospirales; family Acutalibacteraceae; genus Eubacterium_R. The sequence goes on from JAFSZK010000074.1 coordinate 1,066, forward strand.
GTCCCTGATGGCATGGCACACTAAGAACCAGAAACGAGCTTTAATAAAAAGAACCGACGCTTTCGCATCGGTTCCACTTTTATATACCCTTACAAATTACTTTGTAAAGAATATTGACGCTACAATAAAGTATTGCGCAGCATAATACGCTAAATGATTTGTAAAATAATGTACAGGCTTATCCTGACCTTCGCCGAAATACGTTCCTGAGAGGATTAAATCGGAAAGCATAAACAGTACCGCACCTATTGCAAGAATTACATATTGCTTTTCAAAATGAGTTGTAATCATTGCGGCAATGCTGAGCGCCGTAGTAAGAGCAAGAAAAATTGTATATAAAAATGTTATTAATTTAAACTTACCGAAATCGTATTTCGTAATCTTTACCGATAAGAGATTAAGGAAGCTGAAAGCTACGCAGGCGGCAAGACAAATAAGTATAATATATACCTTCATAGCTGTTGCGTAAATTATTCCTGCCGAATAAAAAACGTGACCTATAAGAAAGAAAACAAAACCGCTTAGCATATAACCGTCTTTATTTTCATTATGAATTCCCTTTAAGTCAAGTGTTATATCTCCGCACATTCCGAGAGCAGCGCCGAAAATAATGAATCCCGCATAAACATAATTCTTTGGATTACAAAGTAAAGCGGCTACGCCTGTAAGAATAAAGCAAAGACTTGAAGCAATCTTAAGCATAAGATTTCGTACGCTGAAGCCCTTTGCCCTGTTGATACAGAAGATTAAAGAAAAGATAGAGCCGAGAGTTATGATTACGTAAAAAAGTAATCCGGAATCAAGAATTTTTTCCATAAAATCACTCCAAAAACATTTATTCAACTATTGTCTAATATATTATACCACAAAAATTAATATTTGTAAAGTGCTAAATAAAAATAAAAAACAGGCAAGAAGCCTGTTATTTATTTATATCGGCATTGCCCTTCGTCCAAACACATTTCACGATTAAAGTATTTAACAAGTTAAACACTAACAATCGTTACATATGTTTCTCCTCTCAGCGACAGTACAAGTATCTGTCGCTGAAGAAAGTTGTGCCTTAAAAATCGACATAAATAAAAAACAGACCGAAGTCTGTTTTTTATTTATGTCGGCATTGACCTATTTTCCCGGGAAGCTGCCCTCCAAGTATCTTCGGCACGCATGAGCTTAACTACCGTGTTCGGGATGGGAACGGGTGGACCCTCAGCGTAATAAACACCGACTATGACAGTAACTTAACGTCACTGTATTTAACGTGACCTTTGTTGGCATACTCATAAAGGTCTTGGTGACCCGTAGGAGAATCGAACTCCTGTTTTCGCCGTGAGAGGGCGATGTCTTAACCGCTTGACCAACGGGCCACTGATGGTACACCATCAGGGACTCGAACCCTGGACACCCTGATTAAGA
>JAFSZK010000075.1 GCA_017458975.1 Eubacterium sp.
ACTTGTATCGATAAGATCAGGGTCAGTAGCCGTATCTTTAGAGCCGTTCGAATTCGTATAGAACTTAACCGAATCAAGTAATGCGTCAACGTCTTCGGAATAAGTCTGAACCGAAGAATCGGTATACTTACCTGCGTCAATATCCGTCTGAGCGTTAATAAGCATCTGTTTTGTTTCGTTGTACTGTTTTTCAACCTTTTTATAGTCTTCAACAGTATAGAGATGTTCGTAAGCTTCAATTACGTCGGCAATAAGCTGAGCCTGAACCTTATCGGTTGTGGTTGTTCCCGTGCCGAATATATCGGTATTAGTTACGTCAGCCTTATAGATAGCTTTGCCGTTGTTGCCATATGAGGTTGTATACTCGGTTGACGGAACGGTGTTTTCGCCGAACGCTTCTTCATAAATCTTATCGTAAGTATCTTCGTCTACGAGATCATTTTGAAGAGTATTCTGCGGATTGTGTACGAACCACTCAAGTCTTGCAAGTGCGTTAAGATAATCTCTGTATGAAGCTGCAGACATATCTTCTACCTGCATATCAGCTGTTGCGGTAGGTCTTCCGTTAGAGTCAAGTACTACCTTACCGTTTGCATCTTCCTGAAGAATTTTAAGGCCGAAAGTATCAATAAAGTCACGAGCCGCGCCTTTATCGCAGGTTGCTACGCCGATATTGTAGTAATGGTAGTTTTCTTTACCGAGGAAACGTCCGCCGTCAATTGAATCATCTACCTTATGGTATGAACCCATTTCAAGGATATAGTTAGCATAGTTCTCAGCAGAAACATCAAGCTGGCCTGAGTCTTTTATTCCCGAAATACCGTCAAGACTTGCTGCCCAATCCTCTCGGTCATCGGCTCTGCCCGTATCGTGTTTGTACCAATATCCGTCGTAAACCGTTGAATACGTGTTCGGAGTAACTCTTTCCTTACCGGTAAAGGTTGCCGTACCTATCCAAGCATTTGTATCAGCTTTTCCGTTTGAACCCGTGGTATAAGCTATCTGACCGAGATAGTTATATACCTGAGGTGCTGAATCCTTATTACCGTCTATCCAGCCGTCATCATTTTTACTGCCGCTTGAGGTAATCATCGGTGTAGCGCCATTAGTGAAATGATATAAATATCTGTTTCTGTAGGAATAACCGAATAATGCGTTAGAGTCTTTTCTCGAGTCTGAATGGAAGAGCATTTCGTCAGCAGCCCATGCGTCTCTTTTTCCGCTGAGAGTAGAATTAGTTGCAAAGCTGCTGCGATTGGTTTCAACTATACCGCCCTGAGTGGATACGTCTCCATCATCGTCGTCATCGCCGTACCAATGAGATGTGTAAGTAGTATTCGCCAAATTAGCGGCAGTACCGGAATAAGTAACGGTTATTCCCGTATTATTCCTTGCGTATGAGGTTACGTCATAAATAGCTGCACCGCTGTAATTTTCCCAAAGGAAGTTTGACGTTCTCATCTTGAACTGATATCCCACAGGAACATCGGTTGTATTATTATTTGTTGTTCTAATAAGACCTGTATTCGGGTTATTGCTGAGGTAATTATCCTTATCCGAATAGTCAATGTAGTAATTTACATCAACTACATCGGGAGTTGCAGTATATGAGTTAGGACAGTCATCGTTATGCTCCTGAGCGGAGAACGAGCCCGAGTTAACGCCTATAGACTCTCCGTAGAAATTATACAGCGTTTTAATCTTATCAAGGGTATTAAGGTCCTTACCTGTTGCAGAGGTGTTGAAATCGGTAAGATAGCCCGATACACCGTGTCCCCAACCGTCAATAAAGTTACTAGTATGATTTGAATAGTAGAGCATATTAGAATAATAAGACGTTGCCGTACCGCTTGATTCAAGGAAGCGGTTAAACGTACCGTAAGAGGAGTTACGGTCATTACCGATGACATCCTTATTATCGTTCTTAATTGCAGCAAGAGTATGCGCCCAAGCGGGGTTCGGCATTACATAACAGAATTCAAATTCGCTGTACGTATTTCCGTCAGTTGCGTCCTTGTAAGAAAGTACAAGCGTTACGCCGACTCTCGGATAGCCTGTTCTTCTTGTTCCAGAGCCGTCGTCTTCGTTATCATAATATCTGAAGTAATCCGAAACAGTACCTTTAAGTCCGTAAACCTTATAAAGATTAGCCTTAGCCCAATCCGTATCATGTCCGTCTGTACTGAGCTTATTTGTTAAGTTATCATCGGTGCTGTACTTAGTATATACATTACCGTCTTTGGTGCACCACCAACCGTCGTTTCGCTCAACAGCGTACATATTTGAACCTGTTTTACCTGCACGGCAGTACTCGGTATCACTAAGAGATACGATTGAACCCATTACACTTCTTGCCGGTGTATAAGATTTATCCATCTCAATATAGTTAGGATACTTGGTTACAAACGTTGTATATTTTTCGCCGCCGGTATCATAATAATCATTTGCGTCTTTATGACCGTAATCATAGTTATCGGAAATTTCCTGACCGTAAACAGCATATGCAGCGTTACGAGCTGAATTAATTTCATCGGTTGTAAGTCCGCTTGTATCGATATTTGCCGCATTAGCGTAAGCAGTCTTTTGAGCAGCATAATACGCTGCATCGTTTGCGTAATTATCTCTATTAATTGTAGCAACAGCAAGAACCTGCTTGTCACTTGCGTGAGTATAGATTACATCGTCCATTGATACCTGGTTACCGTGAGAGATAACCTGGTCAACATCGGGCACGTCAGCTTTTCTGTATGCCCAGTACTGAAGTCCGCTGTTTGCACCGTTTGTGATATCAAGAGTTGCCAACATAGGAACTTGCTTACCGGCCTTGTTATGAATACCGATAACACCTTCGTGAATAGCAACGGCACTGTTTGCTTCCTGAGTCGTCGGGTCATCGTCTGCAAGAATCTCATCATAGGTTGCGCTGTCGTTATAAATTCTGATGTACTGAACCTTATCACCGTTTTCGTCACGAACAAGCTTAAACTTCATTCTGAATTCGGTATCGTCGCCTCTTACGCCGAAGATACAACCCGTTGTATGGTTCGGGTCATTTACCGGGTCTTCGTTTGCAAGGAAGGTGTACTGATATTCGTGACCCCAGTTAGAGTCAACCTTTTTACGCATATTGTTGCCGCCGTAGAGACCTTCAAGCTGCTTAGCGGTAATTTCCTTATAAATAGTATCTGTTCCGTTATACTGATACGGGAACATTACCATCCATTTATGCTCAGTAATAGCAACTAAGTTGTTAAGACATACGTTACCGGTAACGCCGCCGGACTGTCTCTTTGCAAGAGCATTATCCTGAACAGCGGTCCAGCTATGGGTTTCTGAAGCGTAAGGTCTGCCGTGTACTGAGTTGATGTAAACCGATTCGCCGTCATTATTCTTTGCTTTGAAAACAGAGTTATGACCGGTTGAACGGTAAATCTTTGTATAAACAGAACTGTCAAACGGAGCAAGAAGCTGGTTACCGCGGGTCTTGTAAATAACAGTACTGTCGTTTGCCTGGAATCCGTTAGTACCTGCGTATTCGGTAAAGCTTCCGCTACCTCCGGTACCCATCGGGGTAGTAGCTCTGAATACACGCTCGGTATAAGAGCCTTCGTTCTGACCGTAGGAAACGAATAAGTAGTAATATCCGTTAATATACTGAACGTAAGCGCCCTCACCTGAGCTCTGCGATTCGCCGTTGCCGTTTTCATCGGCTTCAAGGTCGGCAGTATAACCACGAACAAGAGCGTAACTTGTATAAGTTCCGTTAGTACCTGTAAAGGTTGTTCCGGGAACCTCAAGGGAATCAGCTGTGTTCTTCATATTAGGAGCAGCCGAACCGTTGGCATTAAGCTGAACGCCGTAGATTGCATCAAAACGTCCTTCGTTATGAGCATGACCCCAGGAACCGATTACCATATAAAGCTTATTTTTATCTATCGCGCTGTTTGTAGGCGTTCCGTCACCTGTATGACCGTAGAATACGCATGAGTCAATAGCGTTAGGATGAAGTGTATTTGATTTATAAACTATATCCTGGTAGGTGTATCCCGAAATCGGGTTGTCGGAAGTTGCATAGAAGGTTGCTGACTTCGTTGCACCCCAGCTTGACATAGCAGCGTAGTATACCCACTTATTAAGAGTAAGGTTATACATTACGTGCGGAGCCCATACAAGGTAGCCTGCGCCGCTATAAACTTTATCATCAGAAACAGGTGTCTTAGTCGGGTCTACGCCGAGGTAACTTCTTACGTCTGCAAGAGCCGATGTGTATTTTTCACCGAAGAGTTCTTCGTTCTGGTAACCGCAACGTCCCTTGCTATCGCCGAGAACTTCCCATCTAATCTGATTATCACCGGTAAGCGTTGAAACCGTTTCTCCGGCTTTGTAAATAGTCATACCCGTACCAAACGAATAATACTCAATGTTTGAAATCTGAGCATCGGTTACGTTATAGTAGTCAATAAATTCCTGACCAACCTTTGCGCCTGCTGCTTTTCCGCCAACCGCAGAAGCAAGAGTATAAACTGTAACCGTTGTCGGGTCATGAGAAGTTGAAGATATGTTAGTCTGAACATCGGCATGTTTGTCGGTATACATATTATTAATGTTTACCTGAGTTAATGCCTTTGAATAAACTCTGATATCGTCAAGGAAAAGATTGTACTCATTACCTTCATAAATAACACCGTTGTCAAAGGTCATTTTAGTTGTACTCTGGGTAAGGAAATCAAGAAGGTCGCTTGCGTAGCCTGCCGTTGCGGCTTTGGTATCAAGCGGGGCGTCATGATTAGTTGTTGAAACGTTAACAGCGTCACTGCCGTTTTTCACAACATGAACTCTTTTAACGTCATGTTCAACGCCGTTGGTATAAACCTTAATACCCTCTGTCGGGTGAATCGTTACGGCAATATGTTCCCACTCACCGTTGTTATTGCCCTCTTCATGACCTGTATTGTCCTCATTTTCGGGAGCAAAGTCAGCGTAATTAGAACCATCTTGTCTTAAAGAGTTTACGCCGTTAACTTCAATAATATAATAAGCTCCGTCATCGCCGTTCTTTTGGAATGCAATTGCATTTCTCCATGGATAACCCGTCCAGTCACCTGTTGACGGAAGGCTTACGGTATTTCCGCTTGTATCTTCAATATGACGCCAGAATGCGATTGTAACACCGTTCTGATTTATAATTGCTGGATTTGTGTCTTCTGAAAGCGGGTTGCTTGAAAGAGTTACAACAGGACCGGGTTTAGTAGAATTAGCGTTAATCTTAAGAACGTTATTTCTCCATGAATGTGATTCTTTACCTGAAGAAGTCTTGGTACCTGCGCCCTTTTCAACGGAAATAGTTCCCGTTGCGGTTGCGGTTTTGCCGGTTGTCGAAGCAGTGTTAAATGCATTTCCGCTTACGCTTGCGCCCTTAAAGCTTTCCTGATATATAAGAGCGCCGTTTGTCGTCGCTGCATTATAAAGATAGGTTTCAGTAGCCTGAGCGGTATTATTACCTGCCCATGCCTTAACCTTTACAACATTACCGCTTAAGATTGTAAAGCCGTTTGCCTTGTCATAAGGCTGCTGACTTTCTTCATCTCCGCCGTCTTTGGTAAGAGTATAATAAACTGTTCCGCTGTAAGATGAAGCGTTAGGAATTTTAATTGTAGCATTAGCGTCAAAGTATTCTTCGCCCTTTGAGTTTGCGGGTTCCTGATATGCAGTAAGGTCTCCGCCTTTACGAACAAATACGTAATCATTTGATGGTGAATAAATATTAGCGTCTTTATATTCACGAACATAAAGCGTTATGCTTGATTCTGTTGCAGAATCTGCCGGGAACGGAACATAAGATGCAGCGTTGTTCCAGCTAGCGTTATCCGTTGAATACTGAAGAGTACCTTCTGAGTTATTTGAAGAAAGAACACTTGCGAGGGTTGCGCCTCTTGCTACTGCAAGAGAGGTAACAGCAGGTGCTTTATAATTCTTGAAATAAGCTGTTGTATGACCGCTGTTATTGCCACCTTTAACCGTATACGCATCAACAGTTGCAGTAGTTTCGCTTGCGTTGTTTGAATCAAATATATCAATAGTAGTTGTAGCAGAACTAAATTGGTCACTAACTGTTGCGCCGCTGCCATATGTAACAGTATAATTAACTGTTCCGCCTGATTCGTTATTAGTAATAGTTAAACTATTGTTAGCAACACCTACTAACTGCGGTGCGCCTGAAGTAGTACCCTCTCCCTGTGAAAACGAAGGAACGCTAATAGGTACTAAAGCAAGACCGTTAAATCCGTTGTTAAGAGCAGTTGCGGTTGAAGCAACCGACGTAGTCGGATAAGCGGTTGACAAGCTATTAGCAAGAGCAGCCATAGTTGAAACTGCACTCTCATATGCAGAAGCAAAAGTACCAAATGAATCAATTGTATATCCGCCGCTGTTTGCGCCGCCCGAACCTGTCTTGGTTGCATAAGCATTTAAAACCGAAGTGGAAATACTATTTGTTGAAGTAGGACCGGGATTATCAATAGCATTTTTTATTGCTTTATAGTTTGAGTCTTCGGTCGGAGTTGTGCCTGCAATGTTTGAATAAGCAGTATTTGCAGTTGAAGCACTGTTTATCATTGAAACAGGTTCTACTGTTAATGCGTCAATATAACCAAGAAGTGTAGCAAGTCCGCCTTCTTTATAGTCAGCAACATTGTATCTTACTGCACTACCGTTAAGATATTTGCCTTCAAGTTTTGATTTTATACCTGCATAGTTGTAAACGTACGTATGCACACTTGAAGTCATAGTGCCATAATCATCACTAGTAATACTAGTACCGTAAACCTGTTCATTTGCACTCGACCTTTGCGACCACTTGATTTGGAAATCTTTAATAGCAGCATCAGGAGTACCAATATATCTTACAGCATTAACATAATAGTGTGTAGTACTATTATTAAGTTTAGCTGACCAGTGATTATCGCTGTTTGTAGCATTACCGCCGACTTTTTCGCTAAGCGTGTAATTGTATCCGTAATCAATTCTGTTGTTGTTTGTATCAGAACCATACCAACAGTTTGCATGAGTTGCGTCCTTATCATGGTGTAAATCAAAATCTAAACTAGCATTGTTAGAACTAGCTTTTTCACCATCAGAACTTGCAGGATACATCGTATGAACATATCTAGTTTTATTGCTTGTTCTTACGCACGAAAATGTTACCGGAAATCTCGGCTGAATCGAGCCGTCATAGAGTAAAACATTTTCACCATAAAACACCTTTGTTGAACAGTTTGCTATTTCTTGAGATGCAGCAGTTGTCTGACCTGTCGTATTATTCCTATTTGAAGAAATAATATTAACCGAGTTACTCGTTGCACGGTCAACACCACCATCTAATGCGTTGGCTTGATAGCTCTGTGCCGCGTTTGCTACCGGCTTTGTCCACGGTTTCATTGCGTTTGTAGCTGTTGCAAGTTCTATAGCTGCATTTGCATATGTTGAAGCGTTGGTTGTTGCACTTGCTTCACCGTAAATATAAGAATCATAAAGCGCGCTTGCTTTCTGATATTTAGTATAGGCAGTTGAAAGATTTGTATATATATTGCTTGCATCCGCCATTTTAGTTTCATAAGCCGTCATTGCAGTCTTAAGGCTTTTAACAGTATCTTCACCTGCGCCGCTGTAGAACTGAACGTTTCTTACATATCCTGAAAACTTTTCTCCGTTTTCTGCGCCTGCACCGATTTTAAGTGTAGTAAAGCCGGATATAGCGTCAGCTAAAGCTTGGTTGGTAGTATCACCGGCTGCGTTAGCACCCCAGTTGCCCGGTACTTTAAACTTGTTAATCAATGTACCGTCAACATAATAGCAAAGAAGATTAGAAGTATTACCATTAATCGGAGTCATATAGAGAGTTACATTATACCATGTGTTATCATCCGGATGCCAAGGACCGTGTCCCGTACCCGATTCGGTAGTATAAGTTGAATTGCCGAATAATTCCGTATTATACCAGTTATAAGCACCGTTAACCGCACCGATAGTTAAACCTCTACGATTAGCGTCATTTGTGTTACTTCCGGCATTAAATGTAAATCTGTTTGCGTTACTACCGTTAGTCAAAGTTAAAACAAAATTGTAATCGCTATTTGTAGTATCTCTCTTAAAGTCAAACGAAACAGCAAATCCGGTTGATGAACTTACGTTTGAAAAGGCATCAAAATCGGATATCTGAAGATAGTTTGAACCATTAAAACGCGCAGCTTTTTCAGTACCGTCCCATGAAACGGAGCCGGTATTTGTAAACGCGCTATCAATACCTGTTGTAAGGTACGAATAAGGCGACGGTTCAGCGTTTTTAGCAAAAGCCGTAAGAGAGCCTATTGATAATACGGGTATTGTTGTTACCACCATTATCAATGACATTACTAAGCTTAAGCATCTTTTAGTCATTTTTTTCATATCAATTCCTCCTTGATATATTGCGAATTTTACTCGGTTGATAAAGTTTACTGACTACACTGTTAACAATTTTGTAAAAAACGCTTAACATAAATAATTTAATTAGTTTTTCGACATTTATCCAAAAATGTCTAAATATATATAATATAACTAATTATAATACAAATGCATTATATCACAGTATATAGACAATTGCAATAGTTTTTGTAAAAATATGTTTACAAATTCTTTACAAATTTCGGGACTTTAAAAAAGACCATTGTCTGTTTCTTTACAATTTATTAAAAAAGTAAAACGGGAAACGCCTCGTTTTTTAATGCATTTCCCGTACTTTTATATTATCTTTTTTCTATTATTTTTTATGAGAATCGCGGGGATAAAAGGCTTTTACGCTATCGAAATTACCTTATATTCCTTATCCTCAACCGCCTTTTTAAGAACGGCGGAGTCAAGTTCTTTTGAAAGAGTTACAAGCGCCTCTCCCCTTTCGTGGCTTACCTCGGCAAGAGCTACTCCGTCAAGCGCTTCAAGCGCGCCTTTAACCGCCGCTTCACAATGCGGACACATCATTCCTTCAATTTTCATTACCTTTTTCATTTCATTTTTCTCCTTAAAATCAAGCTTTATATCAACGGGATTAATTCTTTTATCCCTTTTGTCGGATTTAATCTTAAACAGATTCAGCCTTAACGCATTAGTTACAACGCAGAAGCTTGAAAGGCTCATTGCAGCCGCGCCGAACATCGGATTAAGGGTCCAGCCCGTGATATTAATCCACACGCCTGCGGCAAGAGTTATGCCGATAACATTATAAATAAACGCCCAAAAGAGGTTTTCGCGAATATTTCTTACGGTTGCTCTTGAAAGACGGATTGCGCGAGTCAAATCAAGAAGAGAGCTGTTCATTAAAACTACGTCGGCGGCGTCGATTGCGATATCGCTTCCGGCATTAATTGCAACGCCGATATCCGCGCTTGTAAGGGCGGGGGCGTCGTTAATTCCGTCGCCCGCCATAGCGACTCTTCCCTGTTTTTTAAGCGAGGCTACCGCCCTTTGCTTATCACCGGGAAGAACGTCGGACACGACAGCGTCAACGCCTGCAAGCGCGCCCACTGCCTGAGCCGTATTTTTATTGTCACCCGTTAGCATAACGACCCGTATTCCCATATTTTTAAGCTCGCTTATCGCCTTTTCGGAATCCTTTTTGATTGTATCGGCAACTGCGATTATTCCTATAAGCTCACCCTCGCCTGAAAAGAAAAGCGGGGTTTTGCCCTGTTTTGAAAGAGCTTCTGCCTTATCGTTAATATCAGAGGTTATTTCAGCCTTTTCGCTAATGAATTTAAGACTGCCTCCAAATACGGTTTTGCCCTCGATTTGAGCCGAAACGCCGCTTCCCGCGTAGGTTTTAAAGGAGTTGGAAGCAATAAGGTCAATATCGTTTTCAACACCGTATTTTACAATAGCTCCGGCAAGAGGATGCTCGCTCTTTTCTTCAAGGGAATAAGCAATTTTTATCAGCTCGTTTTCGTCGGAGCTAAACGGGATTATATCGCAAACCTCGGGTCTTCCTTCGGTAATCGTTCCCGTTTTATCAAGAACGGCAATCTGCGTTTTGCCCGTCTGTTCAAGGGCCCCTGCGGTCTTGAAAAGAATACCGTTTTTTGCGCCGATTCCGCTTCCTACCATTATTGCAACGGGAGTGGCAAGACCGAGCGCACACGGACAGCTTATTACAAGAACGGTAATTCCCATAGTAAGCGCATAGGATAAATCCTTTTCGATAATCAACCATATTATAGTAGTTATAATACTTATAATTATTACAATAGGAACGAAAACGCCGGATACCTTATCGGCAATCTTGGCAATCGGAGCCTTTGTAGCCGAAGCGTCGCTGACCATTTTAACAATCTGAGAAAGGGTTGTATCGCTTCCTACCCTCGTAGCCCTGCATTTAACATAGCCCGAGGTACTTATCGTAGCGCAGGAAACGGTATCGCCGACGGTTTTATCAACGGGTATGCTCTCGCCCGTAAGGCTTGATTCGTCAACCGAGCAGTCGCCCTCAATAATAACGCCGTCAACGGGAAACGCGTCGCCCGAGCGTACGACGAAAATGCTTCCCTCAACAACATATGAAATCGGGACCTCCTCTTCTCCGTCCCTTATTACCTTTGCCGTTTTCGGCGCAAGCTCAATTAAGCCTTTAAGCGCGGAGGTGGTTCTTCCCTTTGAATACGCTTCAAGCAGCTTTCCGACGGTAATAAGCGTCAGTATCATTGCGGCGGATTCAAAATACAAATGAAAGAAAGCCACGCCCGGGGTCACAATTTTGATTATAACAAGGTAAACGCTGTAAACAAACGATACTCCCGAGCCGAGCGCAACGAGGGTATCCATATTCGGAGCCTTATGAATTACGCCCTTAAAGCCGTTAATAAAGAACTTTCGGTTAATGATAATTATTATAAGGGATAAAACCATCTGAAGAAAGTCAGACATTAAACGGTTTGCTTTAAACATCGGAGTCGGAAAAAAAGAAATCACATGATGTCCCATCGAAAGATACATAAGGGGCACAAGAAAAACAACCGATAAAATCAGCCTTTTAAGAGTCTTTTTCGTTTCGGTATCCTTTAAGATACTTTCGCCGCTTTCGTTTTTCATAACGCTTGCGCCGTAGCCTGCGTTTTCGACGGCTTTAATTACCTCATCAGCGCCCGCTTTACCTTCAACCGCCATTGAGTTAGTAAGAAGGTTAACGTTGCACTTATCAACGCCGTCAACGGTGCTTACAGCCTTCTCGACCCTTGCCGAGCAGGCGGCGCAGCTCATACCCGTTATATCGTATTTAGTCATATTATTATTCTTCCTTTACCGATATAATAATATACTTTAAGGCGTTTTTTGTCAACAAAAAAAGAGTAGTAAAAACTACTCTTTTCTTATCTTTATTTCGTTACGGCTTCCTTTTGCTTCGCCTTTAATTCGGCTTTTCTTTCAAGGTGGTGATACGGTCTTATTTTAAGAAGAATCCATCCGATAAAGCCGCCTACCGTATTACAAATCATATCCTCCATTGTATCAATAACGCCGTACCTTACGGGGTCGCGGTGAGGAATGAAATTAGGAAGTCCGATTTTTCCGCCCGATTCCTTAACAGCCTGAACGGCGAGGTCGTAGGACCAGTGCTGAGCGTCGCCGGGATTACCGGGATTAAGCTGGTCAGCCGTAAACTCAAAGAGCTCCCAGACGTTACCCGCAACAAAAGAGAAGCAGAACGCGCCGAATACGATAATTGAAATACTTGAATATGTATCGCCCTGCTCAACGTCTCTTTTTTCCATAGCGGTAATTATTTCATAACCGATAAGGGTACACGCAACGCCGCCGACAGCGTGCATAATAATATCAAGCACGGGCGCACTGTAATAGAAATTAAGATATGCTCCGAAAAGACTTCCGCCGATAAGAGCGGGCGCGCTGATATCCTGGATATAAGCGGGAATATGTCTTAAAAAGCTTTTTTTAGGGCTAATCTGAAGAATTTCCCAAACGAACTGGCCAATCAGGTTACCGAGAACCTGAAGCGCCATTTTTGAGGAGTCCTCAGCCTTATTAAAGAAAAGCGCATGAACGAAGGTAGCAATAAGCACGCTTCGCGCAATCCACCAAATAACAAGCTCCCATTTTTTCGGGCTGTTTTCACCGTGTAATAATCTGTTAAAATATGATTTCATTATTAATTATTCCCCTGTTTTCCTATTTCTAAAAAATAACGCGGCGATACAATGTATCG